>JBIIUJ010000212.1:0-3333 GCA_044340025.1 Caulobacterales bacterium | reverse complement strand
GATCTGTTCAAACGCGCTCTGACGCAAACCACCCGCGCCCTCTCGAACGAGGAGGACGTGGAGGTCACTTTCGGCGCGGAAGGGCCGGTTGCAATCGGCAAGCGGGTGGTGCTGCCGCATCCCTCGCGCACGCTGTCAGACAGGGAGGCCGAGCGCCTGCGCGGTCAGGCGGACGGGCTGGCGTTGCGCATAGCCCACCACGATCAGCGCGCCCATGATCACTGGCGCCCGCAAGGCGATCTCGCGCGCGCCATCTTCGATGCCGCCGAAGCCGCGCGCGTGGAGGCGATCGGCGCGCGCGCCATGCCGGGGGTAGCGGCCAATCTCGCCGCCGCGCTTGCCGAGCGCTGCGAGAAAAAGGGCTTCGCCCGGATGGAGGACCGGCGCGACGCCCCGCTTGCAGACGCCATCGCCCTGCTGGTGCGCGAGAAGCTCACCGGATTGCCGACGCCGCAGGTGGCCAAGGGCGTGGTGGACGCCTGGCGCGAGCAGATCGAAGGCAAGGCGAAGACAACGCTGGCGCGCCTGGAAGCCTCGGTCGAGGACCAGACCGCCTTCGCCCAGGTGGCGCGCGACATCATCCGCGACCTCGACCTCGCCGACGAGATCGGCGCAGAGCCCGATCAGGGCGACGAGGACGAAAACCCGGATGCGCCCGAGCCTCCGCCAAATGAGGGCCAGTCCGAGGAAGAGCAGAGCCAGACCGAGGGCTCCCGCCAGGAACAGATGCACGCCGCGCCCGAACAGGCGCCCGAGGGCGAGGATCAGAACGTCCAGGTCGAGGCCGACATGGACATGGAGGCGCCCTCCGACGACATCGAGACCGAAGAGGGCACAACCCCCGTCCGCCCGCAGACGCGGCCCGCCGAGGACACGCCGGGCTATCGCTACAAGGTCTTCACCACCGCTCATGACGAAGAAATCGGGGCCGAAGACCTCTGCGACGGGGAAGAGCTCGCCCGCTTGCGCGCCTATCTGGATCAGCAGCTGACCCAGCTTCAGGGGGTGGTCGGCCGGCTCGCCAACCGCTTGCAGCGCCGCCTGCTCGCCCAGCAGAACCGCGCCTGGCTGTTTGATCTGGAAGAAGGCGTGCTGGATGTGGCCCGGCTCTCGCGCGTGGTCACCGATCCGATGGCCCCGCTCTCCTTCAAGATGGAGGAGGACACCGAGTTTCGAGACACGGTGGTCACGCTGCTTCTGGACAATTCCGGCTCCATGCGCGGCCGGCCCATCATGGTCGCCGCGATCTGCGCCGACATCCTGGCGCGAACGCTGGAACGCTGCGGGGTCAAGGTGGAGATCCTGGGCTTCACCACGAAGGCGTGGAAAGGCGGGCAATCGCGCGAGGCGTGGCTGCGCGCTGGCAAACCGCAGCTCCCCGGCCGGCTCAATGATCTGCGCCATATCGTCTACAAGAGCGCCGAGGCCCCCTGGCGGCGCGCGCGGCGCAATCTCGGCCTGATGATGCGCGAAGGGCTCCTGAAGGAGAATATCGACGGGGAGGCCCTGCTCTGGGCGCACGACAGGCTGATGGCCCGGCCAGAGCAGCGCCGCATCCTGATGGTGATCTCCGATGGCGCGCCAGTGGATGATTCCACCCTTTCGGTGAATGCGGGCAATTATCTGGAGCGCCACCTGCGCGAGGTGATCGGCTTCATCGAGACCCGCTCCAGCGTGGAGCTTCTGGCCATCGGCATCGGTCATGACGTGACCCGCTACTACCGCCGTGCGGTGACGATTGTGGACGCAGAACAGCTCGGCGGCGCAATGACCGAGAAGCTCGCCGAATTGTTCGAAGAAGAAGGCGCCGCCAGCCGGATGATCGCGGCCAGCGCGCGCAAGACCAACGCTGCTCTCGCCACGCTCCTGCGCGGGGATCTGCGCGCGCCGGCCCGCGTGGCGACCAAGGCCGTGCGGTGAGGGACCCCTGCCCATCCTCCCCCGTGGACGGGGAAGGATGAACACCCCGCTCGCGCGCCACCCCGCCCTCGCCGCCCTGCTCGGCCCGCCGCATGCGCTGGTCAAGCGGGCTTTCCTCGCTCTCTGCCTGATCGCGCTGGCCAGCGGCGCCGCGCGAATTGCCCGCGGCGTCCCCGCCGCTCTCGAGGATATGCGGCTTCAGGCGATGCCTGCGGCTTCCGTTGGGGTGAGCCGCAGCCCCCTGCCCCATCCAGAGACGCTCGGCCCCTTCCGCGTGCGCAAGCGGCTGGCGCTGGCCGCCCCGGATGCGCGGTTTGGCGGGATATCGGGGCTCGCCTGGCGGGGCGACCACCTGATCGCGGTCTCGGATCGGGGGTTCTTTCTCCAGTTCGCGCCAGACCTCGCACAGGTGCGGATAGGGCCACTGCGCGACACCCAGGGCCGCCCCATGCGGCTTGGCGACAATGACAGCGAGGATGTCGCTCTGCTGCCCGATGGCAGGCTGGCGATCAGCTTCGAGGGCGACCACCGCGTCTGGCTCTATAGCCCCGCGCCTCTGACCCAGACCCGCGCGGAAGCGGGCCCGACGCGCACCGCCGCCATGCGCACCCTGCGCGGCAATGGCGGGCTGGAGGCGCTGTGTGCTGGCCCGGACGGGACGCTGCTCGCCGGCGAGGAAGGCCCCTTCATGGATCGTGGTCCGCACCGGGTCTGGCTGGCGGCGCCGGGCGCGGCGGTCTGGGAACGCGCCTTCGGCATCGTCGCGCAGCCGGGCTGGGGCCTGACCGCTTGTAAGGTGCTGCCGTCTGGCGACCTGCTCACGCTGGAGCGCTTCTGGCGGCCCGGAGCGCCCTTTCAGGCGCGGATCGGCCGGGTGCGCAGCCCGTTTGGCGCGCAGGACCGGGAGCCGGAACCCCTCGCTCTGCTCGGGCCAGCCGAAGACGTCGGCAATCTGGAGGGCGTGGCCCAACGAAAAGAGCCAGATGGCGCGCTGACCCTCTGGCTCATTTCAGACAACAATTACGGCGATCAGCCAACCGAGCTCTGGGAGCTCGAGCTGCCTGCCAGCGCGCCTTAAGCCGCGATGGCGAGCTTTGCCTTCACGTCGCGGCGGATCTTGCGCGCGCGGTCAGACAGCGTCTCTTCGCCGGCCTTGAGCAGGAAGGCGTCGAGCCCGCCCACATGATCGACCGAGCGCAGGGCCGCCGCCGTGATGCGCAGGCGAAACGCCCGGCCCAGCGTATCAGACGCCAGCGTCACGGGCTGCAGGTTCGGATTGAACCGGCGCTTGGTCTTGATGTTGGAGTGGCTGACCCAGTGGCCCACTTGGGCGCCGATTCCAGTGAGTTCGCAGCGGCGGGACATGTGTTTGGTCTCGTTCAGAAAGGCAAAGGCCCGCACGGTAGCCCGCAG
>JBIIUJ010000211.1:0-3359 GCA_044340025.1 Caulobacterales bacterium | reverse complement strand
CGCGCCCACAAGCAGCCCATGGCCGCCGGCGAGCAGGGCGCACAGCGTCTGCTCCACCACGCGTTCCTGACCCAGCACCACAGCGCCGACGCCTGCGCGCACCCGCTCCAGGATGGAAAGCGCCTCATCGGCCCGGGCGGTCCAGTCGATCTCGGCTTCCCTCATGCGGGCCTGTCTCCTATCTCCGGCCCCTGAAGGAGCGCGCATGCCCCAAGGCCTTTCCGACATGATCGCAGAACTGGAGCGCCTCGCGAAAGAGCAAGGCGGCGGCAAGCGCATCCCCCCAGTGGAGCAGTGGAACCCTGCCTATTGCGGCGATGTGGGCATCGAGATCCGGGCCGACGGCTCCTGGTGGCATCAGGGCGGGCGCATGACGCGCGAGGCGTTGGTGCGCCTGTTCGCCACCGTGCTGCGCAAGGACGCCGACGGCCTGACCTATCTCGTCACGCCCGGCGAGAAAATCCTCGTTCGCGTTGAAGATGCGCCCTTCCTTGCCGTGCGCGCCGACCGGGCGGGCGAGGGCGCGGCCCAGACCATCGCCTTCACCACCAATATGGGCGACGTGGTGCTCGCCGGGCCCGACCATCCGATCCGCGTGCGCACAGACCCCCGAACGCTCGAGCCGCGCCCCTATGTCAGGGTGCGCGGCCGACTGGAAGCGCGCATCCTGCGCCCGGCCTTCTATGACCTCGTCGACTGGGCTCAGGAACGCGACGGCCGGTTTGGGGTCTGGTCCCAGGGCGCCTTTTTCGAGATCGGGGCGGCTGAATCGGGGTTGGCGACTTGAGGCGATCCCGCGGTGAGACAGCTCTCGCTGCCCCGGGCCCGCTCCAGAATTTCACTCAATTTCTTGATTTTGATATACTGCATTTCAAGAAGTTTCCTCCAGAACGCGTCGTGAGGACGCGGGGCTGCGTCCAGGTCTCGATTGTAAAGGGGGCGACAATGTTGAATGACATCCGTGCAGACTGGACGCGCCGAAGCGTCTCTGTCGCCGCCTTGGGCGCGATGGCTGGGGCCCCTTCGGTGGGGCTCGCAAACACAGTCACTGTTTCCAATATGGATCAGTTGGGCGCCGCCCTCGGCCGCGCACGCGGCGGAGAGACAATTCTGATTGCTCCCGGCGATTATGGTTTGTTGTTTCTTCGTTGGCGGAGTTTTCCTAGCCGTGTCACATTGCAGGCCCAAGACTCGCGGCGTCCACCCCGATTCTCAATGATTCGCATGCAAAATTGTCTCAATATTAATTTCGTGAATGTTGATGTAGGCGGTGAGGCAAAGCCTGTAAACATGAACTTTACTGGTTTTGTCGATGTAAGGAATTCTCAAAATATCTCAATTATGAATTCGAGAGTGACTGGAATGCGCGATCAGGCGGGCGGTGTCAGTCACGATCTCGGTATTTTTGTGCGAGACTGCTCTGAAATCAGACTGGAAAATTGTATAGTTCTGAGGATGCTATCTTCACTTACGATTATGAATGTCAATGGAGCACTCGTTAACAATAATGTTTTCGAGGAAATATCTGCAGACGCAATCCGCTGCATCGGAACGTCCAAGGCGATTATCGCAGGCAATTCTGTAAGCCGGTTTATCCCGCACCCAACGGAACATTGCGACGGTCTGCAGATTTTTACTTCTGCATCTGTTGGTCCTTGCACGGACATTGTTATAAGAAACAATACGTTCGTATATGGTCCTGCCTTGGGGACCCCCCAAGGAATCTTCATTCGTAGCGAATCCCGGCAGCCGCATCGTAACATTACCATTGAGAACAATCTTGTTTATACTGAGGTGTGGCACAGTATCAACCTATCCAATACAATAGGGGGCATCATTCGCAACAACACAGCTATCGTGCCGCCAAATGTTGAGGATCGCAGGAGCGGCGGGCAGCGTGGCGCTTGGATTATGGTCGGGCAGGATTCCCAGGACATTCTCGTCGAGCGCAACATCGCTAACTCATACCTCCTTGGACCAGGCGTTCAGCGCATCCAGCATCGTGACAATATCCAGGCGCGCCGAACCACAACCGCTGTTCCTCGCACGCTTATCGCTGGGGTGGCTGACGGCACCTATCAGGACCTCTACGGCACTGAAACCCTGGGTTGGACGCCGCCTAGAACGTCCCTCATAGCGCGCTCTGGGGCTCGCACGGCCAGCAGTTCCGCGCGGATCGGGTATTTGGGCTGATACAGCGCAGCCAAATCCCGATTGTAGCCCGAACAGTTGATGAATGATCCGGTCGCCGGCGGCTCAGAAGGGCCGTCGGCGACGACCGTTATGTGTTGGAGCACTGCTAAGGGCGCTGACTTGCTGGTGCTTCATGCATTTCGCGCAGAGCACCTGAACAGCTGCCCGCCCGACGGCGGGCGCCGGCGGCAGCTCCGCTTGGCAGTTGAGGATGTGGGCCTTGCGCGCGCAGCGCCGCCTCTTCCCAAGCGAGAGCGACTGGGCTTGAGTGTGCTCCCCTGATCCGCAGGAGCCCTTATGCGCCATCTTGCCGCCGCCCTGTTTTCGCTTGGAGCCTTCATGACCGCCCCTGCGTTCGCCGCTGATGCGGCGTCCGATCCATTCCTGTTCATGGAAGAGGTGGAGGGCGAGCGCGCGCTTGCCTGGGTGCGCAGCCGCAACGCTGTCACGCTCGAGAGCCTTCAGTCCGATCCGCGCTATGCGAAGTTGGAGGCCGACGCCCTCGCCATTGTGCGCTCGCGGGAGCGGCTGACCTTCGGCGGCTACACCGACGGCCACGTGACGAACTTCTGGCAGGATGACCGCCAGATCCGTGGCGTCTGGCGCAAGGCGCGGTTCGACGGTTGGCGCGGGGGCAAGCCGGCGTGGGAAACGATCCTGGACGTGGACGCGCTCGCCAAGGCCGAGGATAGGAACTGGGTGTTCGAAGGCGCCAATTGCCTCGATCCCCACAGCCTGTCCGGCCCCTGCCTCGTCAGTCTGTCCATCGGCGGCAAGGACGCAGCCGAACAGCGGGAGTTCGATCGCGGAACCGGGCGGTTCGCGCACCAGGCCGGCGGCTTCTACCTGCCGGAGGCCAAGTCCGGCGTCGCCTGGCGGGACGCGCAGACCCTGGTGGTCGGCACCGATTGGGGCGCCGGCACGCTCACCGAGAGCGGCTATCCCTTCGTGGTTAAGCTGCTGGCGCGCGGGGCGCCGCTCAGCGAGGCGCGCGAGATCTTTCGTGGCGATGTGAAGGACGTGGGCGTCTGGCCCGGCCGGGTGGATGACGGAACGCGGTTCCGCAACACGCTCACCCGCGCCACCACCTTCTTCACCTTCGAGACCTATATCCTTTCAGACGACGGGACGCCGCAGAAGCTCGACCTGCCGCCGCGCCACAGCTT
>JBIIUJ010000210.1:0-3389 GCA_044340025.1 Caulobacterales bacterium | reverse complement strand
CGCAGTCAGGGTGGTGGACATGCCGTTTCTTTCTTCCTCCGATCGCAGGGGACTACGGTCGCGATGTGAGGCCGCATCCTTCGATGCGCCTGTTTACAAACCGTATTGACTGTTTGTTGGCAAGGCCTAGGGTCGGCGTGTCGGCGGCTTTGGGGCGACGACGAAACAGGGTCAATACAAGACCCGTGCGGGAGGAAATCTGGTCATGTCGTCACGCCGCCTTCTTATGGCGGGCGCCGCCTTCTGGGCGATCGCCGCCGCTGCGCCAGCTGCTTTGGCTCAAGCCGCTCCTGCCGAGACCTCCGCGACCCGCCGGGTCGAGACGATCGTCGTCACCGCCCAGAAGCGGGAGGAAGACCTGCAGGACGTGCCGCTGGCGGTCAGCGCGGTCTCGGGCGACACGCTCGTTCAGCAGGGCATCCGCTCGGTCCAGGACCTGCGCTTCATCGCCCCCAGCGTGAATTACGGGTCGAGCGCAAACACCCGCGGAGAAGGGCTGCAGATCCGCGGCGTCGGCACGCAGATCTTCGGCGACGGGGTGGAGCAATCGGTTGGCGTCGTGATCGACGGCGTGCCGATGGGCCGCAACGGCATGGGCATCCGCGACATGGTGGATGTGGACCGGGTGGAAGTGCTGCGCGGGCCGCAGGGCATGCTCTTTGGCAAGAACGCAAGCGCGGGCCTGATCTCAATCACCACGCGCCTGCCGGAGCTGGGCGCCCGGACGCTCGATCTGCGCGCCTCCTTCGCCACGCTCAACGAGGAAAAGCTCTCTGCAACCGGCAACATCCCGTTCGGCGACGATGCGGCTTTGCGCGTGACGGTCTCCTCCAACAAGCGCGACGGCTATATCCGCAACATCACCCGCAACGAAGACCTGAACGGGTTTGAAAACCTGAACATCCGGGCCCGGTTCCTTGCCGAGGTGACGCCCGACATCCGGGTGCTGGTGAACGCCGATTTCGCCAATTCCAATTCCACCTGCTGCACCTGGACGGCCCGCGCCGCGCCAGCGACAAGCCCGTTCGGCGCGCTCAATGCAGCGGCGGGGATCCAGCCTAGCCCGACCAATCTGCGCAACGCCCCCGGCGCGCGCTTCTTCCAGGATCAGGACAATTGGGGCCTCTCCACCCAGGTGGACTGGGACCTCGGCTTTGGCGTGCTTACGGGGATTGCGGCCTATTCCTTCTGGCGTGCGATCGACAACAACGACCCCGATATCCTTCCCGCCAACATCCTGGACCGCAACACCGGCGATACAGAGGTCGATCAGAACAGCTACGAGCTGCGGCTGACCTCGCCTGGCGGGCAGAATCTGGAATGGACCGTCGGTCTCTTCGCGCTGAAAATGAACAATGAGGGCGGCAACACCCAGGCCGGCACACTGGGCGTGCCGCTGCCGCCGGGCGCGACGCTGGGGTCGACCCGGCGCTCGACCACCGTCAACGAAAGCCGGGCGATCTTCGCCCAGGTCGGCTACACGTTCTTCGAGAAGCTGAAGCTGATCGCGGGCGGCCGCTACTCCGACGAAGACCTCTCGGTGGACTATCTCAATGGCCAGGCGTCGGGAACGATTGCGCCTTTCCCCGGCCGGTTCAACGGCCGCGCTTTCGCGAGCCGGGGCGAGACGAACTTCTCCTGGCGCCTGACCGCCCAGTACGACTTTACCTCGGACATCATGGCCTACGCCACCGCAGCGGAAGGCTACAAGGGCCCCGCCTATGACCAGCAGCCCGTAAGCCCGCAGATCCTGTTCGCCGAGCCCGAAATCCCCACCACCTATGAGCTTGGGTTCCGGTCGACGATCTTCGGCGGCACGACCATCCTGAACGGGGCCTTGTTTCAGACCGCGTTCAAGGACTTCCAGGCCCAGGTGTTCGACCAGACGGTCTTTCCCTCGCGCTTCATCACGGCCAACGCCGGCGAACTGGAGACAAAGGGCCTCGAGCTCGAGTTCCTGTCTGAACCGGTGGAGGGGCTGACGCTTTCGGGCAATGCGGCCTGGGTGGAGGCCACCTATACCGACTTCAAGAACGTCGCCTGCTTCCTCGGCCAGCCGCAATTGCCGTTCGGCACGGCGCGCACCAGCCCCCGCCAGTGCATCGCCCAGACGACCGGCGCCAACTTCGTCACCACAGCCGATGGCAATCCTCTGACCAACTCGCCAGAGCTCGCCTGGAACCTGTCGGCGGCGTATGAGCGCCCGGTCGGCGCCTTCATCGCTTCCGGCCGCATCAGCTATTCCTGGCGCGACGAGGTGTCGTTTTCGGCCGCAGGCGACCCCAATGCGCGCCAGGAGGCCTATGGCCTGATCGGCGCGGAAGTCGGGATCGGCTCCGAGAGCGGTTCCTGGAGGCTTCGCGTGTTTGGCCGGAACCTCGGCGACGAGAATTTCGTCAACAACATCATCGGTCAGCCGGTGCTGGGCGCGCCGGGCGTCTATTCCCAGTTTCCGAACTCGGAAGCCCGCCGAATTGTTGGGGTGTCGCTTGATCTGAAGTTTGGCGGCTGAGGGGATGCGGCTCCCGGCGGCCCTTGCTGGCGGGCTTGCAGCCCTTGCGACGCTCGCGGCGGGCGTTGTCGCGCAGGCGGCCACGCCCGAGCCCGCCCGGCCCAACATCATCGTGGTTCTGGCCGATGACCTGGGCTACGGCGACGTCGGGGCCTTTGGCGCCAGCACGATCCGCACCCCCCACATCGACCGCATGGCGCGCGAGGGCGCAAAGCTCACCAGCTTCTTTGCAAGCGCGAATGTCTGCACGCCGTCGCGCGCCGGCCTGCTCACCGGCCGTTATGCGGCGCGGTCCGGACTGGCGGTTGGCGTGCTGCACGCGCACTCGACCTATGGTCTGCCCGAGAGCGAAGTCACGATCCCGGAAATGCTGCGCCAGGCCGGCTATCGCACCGCGATGCTGGGCAAGTGGCATCTGGGCTCGCGCGCCAATTACTGGCCCACCAATCATGGGTTCGAGACGTTCTGGGGCGTGCCCTGGTCCAACGACATGAACCCGCTGCCGCTCTATCGCGGGACCACGATCCTTGAAGAGCCGCTGGTGCAGGAAATCTTCGCCGAGAGGCTCGTGGCGGAGGCCCGCGCGGTGATCGAGGCGCCGGGCGACCGGCCCTTCTTCCTTTATGTCTCCCACATCGCCCCGCATGTGCCGCTGCGGCCGGGGCCGCGCTTTCGCGGCAGAAGCCAGGCGGGTCTCTATGGCGATTTCGTCGAGGAGATGGACTGGACCACAGGGGAAATTCTCTCCGCGCTGAAGCGGGCCGGCAAGGACCGCAATACGCTCGTGATCCTGACCAGCGATAACGGCCCCTGGTTTGAAGGCTCAAGCGGCCAGCTGCGCGACCGCAAGGGCTCCACCTTCGAGGGGGGCTTCGGG
>JBIIUJ010000082.1:0-11581 GCA_044340025.1 Caulobacterales bacterium | reverse complement strand
ATGCGCTTGGGCTTAAGTCAAAGCAACCGCAATCGCCGCCCCGCCGATCCACAGAAAGGCGCCCCAGGTGAGCAGCGTGCCGGCGGCGCGTCCGAACGAGCGGCCGGAACTCGCCGACAGTCCCTGCGCGTGCAACACCCGCCCGAGGGTGAGCGCCACTCCGCCGACATGAACGATCCAGACCGCAGCCCCCGCAAGCGCCAATGCGACAAGGCCGGCCACGGCCAAGGGCGCATACTCCACCGCATTGCCATGCACGCGGATCGCCCGGTTCAACGGCTCCACCCCGCCATCGCCCAGCACCACCTTGTGGCGCATGCGCTGGCGCACGACCAGGAGCGCGAGTGCGAGCAGCAAGAGCAGGTTCAGCCCTGCATAGAGCGTGGCGGCGTCGATTGCTGACATGTTTCACCCCTTTTCTCTCAAATGCGACAGCGCGGCGCCACTTTTGTGCCACACCTTGTGACCTTGTTGCAACAGCGCCCTGGAATCCGCGTCTAGCGCGCGCGGTGTCGCAACTGTCGCAAGCCGAACGTCATAAACCCGGGCTAGCGTGTTCGCACACGAATTGTGGGGCCTCGGCGATGATGGCGATCTTGATGGCGGGCGTGGGGACAGCGCTGATCGTGGCCCTGGGGGCTGCGGTCGGGCTGCGGCTGTTCCGGGAAGCACAGGCGGCGGTGGAGGCGAGCCTGCCGCAGCGCATGGTCGATTACTGCGGCTTCGTGCCGGGGCCGTCGGACCGGAGCTGACCGTCTGGTGATGCCGGCGGCTTGAACCCGCGCGGCGGATGGGCCACGTGCGCCTGCATGGTCGACATCGTTTTCGCTCCGGACGGGCTGCCCGCCGACAAGCCCGGCCGCTACGCCGCTGTGCGCCAGAGCCTGGCCGCCGTGATCGCCGGCGAGCCCAGCCCCATCGCGCGCTACGCCACGGCGGTAAGCCTGCTTGTGCAGGCCTTCGCCCCGCGCTTCTTCTGGACCGGCTTCTACCTTGTCGACCCCGCTCGCGGCGACGAGCTTGTGGTGGGTCCCTATTCGGGCACGCTGGGTTGCCTTCGCATCCCCTTTGGCAAGGGGGTCTGCGGCGCCGGCGCCGCCCGGCGCGAGACAGTGCTCGTGCCGGACGTGCACGCCTTTCCCGGCCACATCGCCTGCGACAGCCGCTCGCGCAGCGAGATCGTGGTGCCTGTGTTTGATTCCTCTGCGAGACTGGCGGCGGTTCTGGATGTCGATTCGGCCGAGCCGGACGCGTTCGACGCGGACGATCAGGCCGGGCTGGAGGCGCTGTGCGCAGATCTGCTTACGCTGCCCTGATTGTGGCGCTCGCCCCGGCGTCCGGCCTTGCCCAGGATGCCTTTCGCACCTGCCTTGAGGGCGCCGCTGCCGAGGCTCAAAGCCTTGGCGCCCCCCGCGCCCTGCTGGAAGAAGCGCTGGCCCCGGTGACGCCGGACCCCGCCATCCTCGATTTCCTGAGCCGACAGCCGGAATTCACCACCCCCATCTGGGATTATCTGGCCGGCCTGGTGGATGAAGAGCGCGTGACAGACGGGCGCGCCCGGATGGCTGAATGGGCCGAGGTTCTGGCCGCCGCCGAGACCGCCTATGGCGTGGACCCGGCCACGGTCGTGGCCGTCTGGGGTGTCGAAAGCGACTTCGGCCGCATTCAGGGCCGACGGCCATTGGTGCAGTCGCTGGGCTCGCTCGCCTGCCTGCCCAACCGGCGCCAGGCTTTCTTCCGGGGGGAGTTGATCGCTGCGCTGCGTATCCTTGGCAGCGGCGATGTCCGCGCCGATCAACTTGTCGGCTCCTGGGCGGGCGCCTTCGGCCAGACGCAGTTCATGCCCACGACCTATCTGCGCATCGCAGTGGATCAGGATGGGGATGGTCGGCGCGATCTGGTGGGGTCCACGCCTGATGCGCTCGCCTCCACCGCCCATTATCTCCGCCGCGCCGGCTGGCGTGCGGGGCAGCCCTGGGGGGTCGAGGTGGTGCTCCCGCAGGGCTTTTCTATGGCTGGCGCCGGGCGCACGGCGCGCCGGCCGGTGTCGGACTGGGCTGCGCGCGGGGTGCGCCGCGCTGATGGCGCGGCTCTTTCCGGCGGGCAGATGGCCGGCCTGATCGCACCAGCAGGCCCGCGCGGGCCGGCCTTCCTGACCTTTGCCAATTTCGATGCGATCTACGCGTACAATGCGGCCGAAAGCTATGCCCTGGCCATCGCCACGCTGTCGGACCGTTTGCGCGGCGGGCAGGGGCTCCACACAGCCTGGCCCACCGATGATCCGGGTCTCAGCCGGGCCGAGCGCCGCGACCTCCAGACGCTTTTGCTGGCGCGCGGCCACGACATCGGCGCTGCAGACGGGCTGATCGGCGCACGCACCCGCGCGGCGCTCGTCATCGAGCAGCAGCGCCTCGGCTTGCCGGCGGATGGGCGGGCCGGCCGGCGCACGCTGGAGGCGCTGCGCGCCGCGCCCTGATCAGCCGCCGCCGCGCCGCGCCATCAGCAGCGCCCCGTCGAGCGGGCTGCCCTCCGCCGGGCTCAGGCGCGCGGCCACCCGCTCTGTCAGCCAGGGGCGCAGCCGGGCCGACAGCCCGCCCGCCAGCGCCACCGCCGGCGCGCCGCGGGCAAACATCGTGACAATGAATTGTTCCACATGCCGGGCGGCCTCGCGCACGATGGAGACGGCGATCGTGTCGCCATCTTCGGCATACTGAAACACGATCGGCGCCAGCGCCCCATAGTCGGCCGGGCCGGCCTGATCCATCCAGGCGATCACCGTCTCGATGCCGGGGCCGATGCTTGCAGCCACTGCAACGCTCATGGGCGTGGAGGCGGTGCGCCCATCGAGCGCGCGCAGCGCATGGCGGATGGCCGAAAGCCCGATGGCGGCGCCGCTGCCCTCATCCGAGATCGGAAAGCCATAGCCGCCCATGGTGAAGGTGCGTCCCTCCGCCGTGATGATCGCGATCGAGCCGGTGCCGAGGATCAGCGTGCCGCCGTCGCGCCCGCCATGGGCGCCCAGATTGGCCACCACCGCATCGCCTGCCAGCGACAGACGTGCAAACCCGAAGTCGTGGCTTTCGAGCGCTGCCCGGGCGCCCGGCCGCGACAGGCCGGCGATGCCGATCCCGGCGTGAATCTCGGCCTCGGCGCGGGCGGCCGCCGACAGCGGGGCGAGGCAGTGATCGCGCACCTCCTCCAGAACGGAGAAAACCGCATCCATGCCGATGCGGGTGTTGGCTGTGCCGCCTTCCGCGGCGCCGATCACGCGGCCGGCTTCATCCTCCAGCCGGCCCCGGCATCGGGTGCCGCCTGCATCGACCCCAAAGAACAGCTTCATGCTCTGTGCGCCTCTTCCCGCGTCTGGATGGCCTCAGCCTGCCCGCGCAGCGAACACCCCTCGCGCGATCGCCCGCGCGACGCAATCGGCGAGCGCTGCGCCGATGCGTGCGATCTGCATCGCGCGCGGTTCGTCGGGCGAAAGCTCCGCCGCGCCGGTGGAGATGGCAAACAGCGTGTCCCCGTCAAAGGGGGTATGGGCGGGCCGGATGGCGCGCGCCAGACCATCCTGCGCCATCATGGCCAGCCGCTTGCACTCGGCGGTGGTCAGCCGCGCCGAAGTCGCCACCGCCCCGATCGTGGTGTTGGCGCCCGGCGCCAATACGCCCGCCGCGCGCAGCCGGCCATGATCGGGAAACGGGTCGATAGCCGGCGCCGCGTCCGGCGATGGCCGCTTTCCGCCAAACTCGCCGCCGATCTCGAACGGCCAGGCCCAGAAGGTTTCCCCGTCCGCCATCACGACAGAGCCGACCGGATTGCTGGCGATCAGGGCGCCGGCGACGATCCCGCCGCCGAGATCGAGCGAGGCCGATCCGATCCCGCCCTTGATCAGGCCCGCCATCGCGCCGCGTCCCGCGCCATGGGCGCCCAGCGTAAAGTCCGCGCCCGCGCTGGCGACGGCCTCCATCCCCAGCCGCCGATAGGGGGGCTCAAGCCCCCAGTCCTTGTCGCCGGGATTGTGCAGGTCATGCAGCACCGCCGCCGGCACGATCGGCAGGGCCTTCGACCCAGGGCGAAGGCGAAGGCCAATGCCGCGCTCGCTCAACGCAGCCACCACGCCGTCTGCAGCGGCAAGACCAAAGACCGACCCGCCCGTCAGAGCCACCGCATGGCATGTGCCCACGAAGTTTTCCGGCTCCAGCGTGGCGGTCTCGCGCACGCCGGGGCCGCCGCCGCGCACGTCGGCCGCCGCAGCCGCCGCATCGGGACACAGCAGCACGGTCACGCCTGTGCCGGCGCGCTCATCTGTCGCCTGACCGACGCTGAGGCCGGGCACATCGGTGATGAGATTGCGCGGCCCGGGCGTCATATGCAGCGGCCCCCGTCCACCTCCAGCGCCACGCCGGTCACCATGCTCGCCTCGTCCGAGCAGAGATAAAGCGCGGCGGCGCCCATGTCCTGCGGGGTGGAAAAGCGGCCGATCGGAATGCTGGCCAGAAACTTCGCGCGGATCTCGGGCGTGTCCTCGCCCATGAAGGTGGCCAGAAGCGGGGTTTCGCCCGCCACTGGATTGATCGCATTCACGCGCACCCCAAACGGCGCCAGTTCCACCGCCATGGCGCGGGTGGCGGTGATCATCCAGCCCTTGGAGGCGTTATACCAGCACAGATTGGGCCGGGGGCTGACCCCGCCTGTGGACGCGACATTCAGGATGGCGCCCCTGCGCTGCGCCTTCATGGCCGGCACATAGGCGCGCGCGGTCAGATAGACGCTTTTTGCATTGACCGCGAAGAGCGCGTCGAACGTCTCTTCGCTCACACTGTCGAGCGGCGCGGGCGGATGGCCGATGCCGGCGTTGTTGACCAGGATGTCGATGGCGCCGGTCTTTGCAGCCATGGCCGCGACGCCTTCGCGGTCGGACACATCAGCCGCCACCCAGCGCGCGCCGATCTCGGCGGCGAACGCTTCCGCCAGCGCCGCATTGCGGTCTGCAATCCAGACGGTGGCCCCCTCCTCGACGAAGCGCCGCGCGATGCCCGCGCCAAAGCCCGATGCGCCCCCCGTCACGAGGGCTGTCTTGGCGATCAGGCGCATGGGCGGCGTCCTTTCCATGACAAACCCGCCCGCTTCCGGCGCAGGGCGGGAGCCAGGTCGAAACGTGCGTGTTTGGGCCACTGGGCCCCGGCCTTCGCCGGAGCGATGCGACCGCCTTCAAGCCCAGGGTTCAGACCTCTAGCCATGCCAGGCCGCCACGGTCTTGACGGTGGTGAACCCATAAAGCGCCTCGAATCCCTTCTCCCGCCCGTGTCCGGACTTGCCGACCCCGCCAAAGGGCAGCTCCACGCCGCCGCCTGCGCCA
Source organism: Caulobacterales bacterium (assembly GCA_044340025.1). GTDB lineage: Bacteria > Pseudomonadota > Alphaproteobacteria > Caulobacterales > Aquidulcibacteraceae > JBIIUJ01. Next base: position 6,222 of record JBIIUJ010000082.1, on the reverse strand, counting down.
TAGGTGTTGAGAAACACCTGCCCCGCCCGCAGCCGCCGCGCCATCCGCATCTGGCGGCCGCCATCACGCGTCCAGACGCCCGCAACAAGGCCGAAGCCTGTGGAATTGGCGATGGCGACGGCTTCCTCCTCGCTGTCGAAGGGGATGGCGACCTGAACCGGGCCGAAGATCTCCTCTTGCGCCAGCCTGTGGCTGGGCGGGACGTCGCGATAGAGCCGGGCGGCCACATAATGCCCGCCGGCAGGCGCATCCGGCGCAATCATGCCTTCCGCAGCCAGCGTCAGATCGCCAGCGTCGGCGAAGAAACCCTCCACGAGGGCCTTCTGCTTGCTCGAGATCAGCGGGCCGAGATCGCGGTCCGCGATAGCCGGGGCCGCGACCAACGCACGATAGCGCGCGGCCAGCGCCTCCAGCACCGCGTCATACACCGGGCGCTGGATCAGCAGGCGCGAGGCGGCCGAACACGTCTGCCCCGCATTCTGGATGCCGGCGTTGAGCAGGAAGGGCAGGGCGCGCTCAAGATCGGCGTCTGCAAACACGATCTGGGGCGACTTGCCGCCCAGTTCCAGCGTCACGGGCGCGACATGGGCGGCGGCGGCGGCCTGCACGAGCGTGCCCACGGTGTTTGATCCGGTGAAGGAGAGGTGATCCACGCCGGGATGGGCGGCGAGCGCGGCGCCGGCCTCTTCGCCGAGCCCCGGCACGATGTTGAGCGCACCGGCCGGCAAGCCCGCTTCCACCGCGATCGCGCCGAGCGCCAGAGCGGTCAGGCAGGCCTCCTCGGCAGGCTTGACCACGCAGGAATTGCCCGCCGCCAGGGCTGCGCCCACCGACCGGCCAAGGATCTGCATGGGATAATTCCAGGGGATGATGTGGCCGGTGACGCCGTGCGGCTCGCGCAGCGTATAGACGGTGTGATCGGCCGGGTAGGGAATGGTCTGGCCGTGGAGCTTGTCGACCGCGCCGGCGTAAAACTCGAGATAGCGGGCCAGGGCCACGGCGTCTGCGCGGGCCTGGCGCAGCGGCTTGCCCACATCCTTGGCCTCCAGCGCGGCGAGCGCGTCGGCCTCGCGCAGCACGATCTCGCCCATGCGGGCAAGCATCCGTCCCCGCTCCAGCGGCGCGAGCGCGCCCCAGGTGCCGTCAACCGCCCGCCGCGCGGCCTCGACCGCCGCATCGACGTCTGCTGCGCTTGCGCGCGCGATCGCGCCGATGGCTTCCCCGGTGGAGGGATTTTCGAGCGGGAGCGTCTCGCGGGATGGCCGCCACGCCCCCGCGATGAACATTTGGTCGACAGGACTTTGCATCATGGGCGAGCTTTGCGCGCGCCGCCTGCCGCGATCAAGCCGCCTTCAGCCAGACCGACTGATTGACGTCTGCAGCCGTCAGTCTCCCCTCGCGCTGGCGCGCCATCAGGCCGCCGAGGGTGGGGAACGAGACCGACGCCATTCGCCAGGTCACGTTGGCCGGCCCCCTGGCTGCGGCGGGCTTGAGAAAGAGCGCGCCGGTGATGTCGTTGTGCGCGGCCAGCAACCAGCAGCAGGCGCGCGCCAGATCGCCGTTGGCCCGGTAGAAGGCGGGGTCTTCGAAGAAGGCTGTCTGGGCGATGCCGATGGCTTCCATCAGCCGTATATCGACCAGCCGGCGGCCAGGCGGGACCAGACGCGCGGCGAGGGCGTGCGCGCCGCCAAGCTCGAAAATCGTATCGTTCAGAAGAAACAGCATGATGCAGTCCGGATAGTGCGAGCGATAGCGCGGTTGCGTTAACGCCTGATGGCGAACCAGAGGTCTGCGCCGTCCGGCGTGCGCAGGCCGAGGGCGGGCCCAGCGCCCCATTCGAGCATGCCCAGCGCGCCGGCGCGCCCCATGGCCGCCCCGAGCCCCGCAAGCGTGTCGGCTGGATAAACCGGCCCCGCCCAGCCCCGCTGTGGCGCCTGTGCGACGCCGGCGAGATCACCCCCCGCAAAGCCCTGAAGCTGCATCAGTTCCACCCGGCCGATCGCGGGATCCGCCCCGGCGGGGGCCATGATGGCGAAGTCGCGCGCCACGCTGGGGGCGAGGCTCTGTGGGATCGCGAAATTGTTCAGCGCGGGGGCCGGGTCGGCGAAAGCGCCCTCCTGCACGGTGGCAAAGCCGAGGCCCGCGAGAAACGCCTGCGCCCGGCGGCGATCGCGCACCGTGGCCATGGCGTTCCAGGCCGGCCCGAAGCCTTCCGCCGGCACGTCCGTCGCGCGCGGGCTTAGGCGCTCGTAGACGGCCACATGGGCGCCGTCCGGGCTGCGCAGGATGACGTTGCGAAGGCGCACCGGACCGAACGCAAACTCATAGGGCTCCGAGAACGCGCTCCAGCCCTGCGCCAGCGCGCGGGCGAGATCGCGGGCCACGTTCTGGCTGCGCACCATCAGCGAAAACCAGCCGCCTGTATCCCAGGCCATGGCGAGCGCGCGCGGCGCCGGCGCAGCCGGCTGTTCCACAAGCCGCACGCCGCCTTCGCCGCCCCGCCCCTCGGGCGAAAACGCCTGAACCAGCGCGCCTGGCGGCAGGCCCAGAAGGGCGGCGCTGGCGGCGTCCAGCCGGCGGCGCGGACCCGCACGCCAGCGCGCCACGCCGGTCCAGAATTGTGCGGCCGCCTTCAGGTCGCCCACCACGCCCAGCATCTCGCGCCAGGCGCCCAAGCCGGGGCCTGCCTGCGCCCCAACGGCGGCGGGCGCGCCCGCAAGGCCCAAAACCGCCATCCGACGCGAGATCAGACCATGCGCCACAGCTTCCCCCTCTTTCGGACCGCCCACGCGGAGTCTAGCACGCGCTGCACGCCCACAAAGCTCCCGGATCAGACTGATGCCCTTGTCCCAACCGATTTCCATGGCCCGCTTCGACGTCGACTTCGAAGGGTTCGCCGCCGCGCTCGGCGCCGCCTACGAGCGGTGGGGGTTTGCCGTCGTGTCCGACCACGGCATCGACCCTGCCCTGATCGATCGCGCGCAGGCCGCCACAAAGGCCTTCTTCGCGTTGCCGGAGGCGACCAAGCGCGCCTATGCCGTGCCTGGCGGGGCCGGCCAGCGCGGCTACACGCCCTTCAAGGTGGAGACCGCCAAGGACCATGCCGCGCCGGACCTGAAGGAATTCTGGCATGCCGGGCGCACGCTGCCGCCGGGCCACCCCTATCGCGCCTTCATGCCCGACAATCTCTGGCCCATCGAGACGCCGGACTTCGAGCCCGCGATCGGCGGCCTTTTCACCGCGATGGACGCGCTGGGCGGGCGGATCCTGCGCGCCATCGCGCGCTTCCTCGACCTCGATCCCGACTATTTCGCCGACAAGGTGGACGCCGGAAACTCCATCCTGCGCCTGTTGCACTACCCGCCTATCCCCGGTCCGGCGGACGGGGTGCGGGCCGGCGCGCATGAAGACATCAATGTCATTACCTTGCTGCTCGGCGCGGAGGAGGCGGGGCTCCAGCTGCTCGATCGGGATGGAAGCTGGCTCGATGTGAAGCCGCCCGAGGGGGCCCTGGTGGTGAACATCGGCGACATGCTGCAGCGGCTGACCAATCACCGCCTGCCGTCCACCACCCACCGCGTGGTGAACCCGGCGCCGGAGCGCGCGCACCTGCCGCGCTATTCCATGCCGTTTTTCCTGCACTTCAACCCGGATGTGCTGATCGAGAGCCTGCCATCGTGCGTCTCGCCCGAAAGGCCCAACCGCTATCACGAGCCGATCACGGCCGACGAGTTCCTGAAAGAGCGCCTGCGCGAGATCAAGCTGGCCTGAACCGGGCTGGTCTCAGGCGCGGTCGGGGTCCTGGCCGAAGCCGAACAGAGCCACCGTATCCTCGATCATCCGCACCGCATGGGTCTCGCCGGGCGTGGTAAACAGGAAGTCGCCGGCGGCGTAATCTGCGCCGTCCATCTCGATCCGTCCGGAGAGGATATACATCGCCTCCCAGTGGCGGTGGCCATGCTCGGGGTAGGTGGAGCCGGCCGGCAGGCGAAACATCTCGAAGGCGCAGGTCAGACCCTCGCGCCAGAGCACGGCCTTCTCGATGCCTTCCCAGCCGATCGGGGCGAACTGCGCCTGCCCGGCGCGCACGACTTTCATGGCGCTGCGATAGCCGCTTTGCGCCCGGCGCGAAACGCCCCCGCCGCCAGCAGCCGGCGGGGGCGCTGCGATCCTCAGCGCTTGTAGCTGAAGCGCACGCCGAAGGTGCGCGGCTGACCTGGCGCTGCGATGGGCGACACGTCCGGCCCGGCGAAGAAGTTGCGGGTCAGATCATAGTCCTCGTCCCAGATGTTGCGCGCCCACAGGCCCACTTCCCAGGGCGCGCCCTCGCGCGAGACGGCCACGGCGGCATTGACCAGCCAATAGCTCTGGACTGTATAGGTCGGCCCGCCGAGCAGCTTCAGCAGCGGCGGCAGCGTGTCGTCGCGGTAGCTCCAGTCCACCGAGCCGCGCCAATTGTAGCTCTCGGTCAGGGCGCCGGCGTAGGCGACCTCGCCGGAATAGGACCAGCCCGGCAGACCAAGGCTCTCGCCCGCGCGGTTCACAAACGCCGGCTGCTGCGCCAGGGGCACGGCGGTGTTTATCTCGCGGAATTCCTTGAACTCGCCTTCCTTGTAGCCGAGCGCCTGGGTGATGGTGAGCCCATCGAGCGGCGCAAACACCGCTTCGAGTTCCCAGCCCCAGATCTCGCTCTTCGGCACATTGCCGATGCGGCCGACGATGGCGACCGGATTGGTGGCCAGGATGCTCGTCTGCAGCTGCTGGTTCTTGTAATCGTAGAAGAAAACCGCGCCGTTCAGGCGCAATGTGTCGTTCAGCAGGTCGGATTTGAAGCCCGCCTCATAGGCGATGACCTCTTCGTTCTCGAACGGATCGACCGCGCGGCTGTCGAGCGTGTTGTAGGCGGTGAAGCCGCCCGACTTCACGCCCCGGCTGATCGAGGCGTAGGCCAGGACCGTGTCGGAGAGGCGATAGTCGATCCCCAGCCGGCCGGACCATTCCTGCATCGAGATGGAGCGGTTCTCCCGCTGGCCCGTGGTGGAGCCATTGGCGAAGTTCAGCGTGCCGCAGCAATTGGCGAAGGTGCCGAGGTTTTTCAGATCGCGGTCTTCATCCTCATAGCGCAGCCCGACTGTCAGGCGCGCCTTCGGCATGATCTGGATGTCGGCCTGACCGAACACGCCCAGCGTCTGCACTTCCTGTTGATAGGGGGTGCGCACGTCGGAGAAGCCGGCCCCGAAGCTTGTCCCGAAGTCGGAGCGATAGAGCTCGTCGAGTTCTTCCTCGCCATAGAACACGCCGGCGACCCAGTTGAAGGTCTCGCTCGCGTCGTCGGGCTGGATGCGCAGCTCGTGGCTCGTGACGGTGATGTCGGAAATGAAGTAGGTGCCGGCGATCCCGGCGGCGACGCCATCGAAGTCGTTGTATTCACGACGGTCGAGCGTTTCGCGCGCGCCGATATAGACCAGCTCCAGCTCGCCCACTTCCAGCTCGGCCTTCAGGCTGCCGCCGAAGCCCTCATTGTCGCGGAACGGTTTCTGGTCGGCCCGGAAGCCGTTGGCGGCCGCAAAGATTGGCGACGCGCCCCAGCCCGTCAGGCGCTGGCTCGCATGACGCGGCGCCGGGGTCAGGGCGGTCAGGTTCTTGAACAGGCGCTGGCCCAGTCCGTCGGACTGATCGCGATAGCCGTGCAGGTTGATGTAAAGCTCCAGCGCGTCGGAGACGTCCACCTCCAGGATGCCGCGCACCGCGAAGATGTCCTTGTCGCCAAGCTCGGCCTGCGTCTCGCGGTTCACCTGCCAGGCGCCGCCCTGGGCGGTGGTGAAGGCCAGCCGGCCGGCGACCGCGTCGGAGAAGGCGCCGGATACAAAGCCTTCCGCCCGGAAGGCGTCGTAATTGCCGTATTCCGCGGAGAAGCCGGCGTCGAACTCCTCGGTCGGCTGGTTGGAGAAGATGTTGATCGCGCCGCCGGTGGTGTTGCGGCCATAGAGCGTGCCCTGCGGCCCGCGCAGCACCTCCACCCGGTCGATGTCGAACAGCACGCCCTGCGTCATCACCGGATAGGGATAGGAGACCTCATCCACATAGACGCCCACGGTGGGCGCGTTGTTGGTGGCGTAGTCGCGGAACCCGATCCCGCGCAGCGAGAAGCTGGGCTGGCCCGTGCCGAACTGGCTTTCCACTTCCAGCCCCGGCACGATGCGCTCCAGCGCGTTCACCGTG
>JBIIUJ010000209.1:0-3396 GCA_044340025.1 Caulobacterales bacterium | reverse complement strand
GGTAGAGGATATTGTTAAGTCAGGCGTCCCAGACTTTCCATTCTGTCTCTGCTGGGCGAATGAGAATTGGACTCGCACATGGGACGGCAGAGATCGCGAGGTGCTGCTTGAGCAAACCTATTCAAGCGACGACGATCGAAACCACATCCTTTCACTGATTCCGACATTGTCGGACCCTCGATATCTGCGCATTGAGGGCAAACTGGCCCTGTTCATTTACCGCGCAGACCTGTTACCCGACGCGGCCTCGACCGCGAAGATATGGCGCGAAGAGGTTCGCAATGCAGGCTTGGGCGAGCTGTTTTTGGGGGCGTTTGTCACAAAACAGGTTGATCTGGAGAGCTGGGGGTTTGACGTTGCTGTCGAGTTTGTTCCCTACTCTTTCAAGCCCACGCCTAAACGCTTCCTGAAACGACTGAGCTTCACCCTGTTCGCCAAACTGTGCGCTCGCCTCAATGGCGCTGTTGAACCCGCCATCCATCTTTACGACGATCTCGTGGACAGTCGGATCGAGAGCCCGCCTCCAAATGGGACCGCTCCGGAAAACTGGCTTCGTTGCGTGACGCCCGCGTGGGACAACTCACCTCGAAAGAAGAAGCGGCCGATTATCTTTCTGGGCTCAACACCCCGGAAATATGGCGAATGGCTCAAGAGAACGATATCCTGGACAGCTGCTCACATCCCGAAAGGTCGCCGGTTCGTCTTCATCAATGCATGGAACGAATGGGCCGAGGGCAACCATCTCGAGCCTGACAGGAAGTATGGCCGCGCCTATCTGGAAGCGACGCAGCAAGCGTTGAAGGGACAGAATATCGACTAGAAATCATCTGAGTTCCAGCAAGCGCGACTCCTGATCAGAGTGCGCCATGCAAGCTCTGCGATCCTCTCTTTGATCGAGGGTTGGCGCGCCTACTGCCTGCCGGCAGGGGCCGCTGCGGCCCCGGCAAGGATGCCGCCGTCCACATGAAGCTCTGCGCCCGTGATGTAGGCGGCTTCGTCGCTGGCGAGCATCACCGCCACCGCGGCCACTTCCTCAGGCGTTCCAAAGCGACGCAGCGGCGTGTCGGCCACAAAGGCGGCCATGTTGGCTTCCCTCTCGAGGCCGTCCCCGAGCATCGGCTCCAACATCGGCGTCAGGATTGCAGCCGGGTGGATCGAATTGCAGCGGATCGCGAGGCCCTCTTGCGCGCAGTAAAGCGCCACGGTCTTGGTGTGGTTGCGCACGGCGGCCTTGGAGGAGGCATAGGCGGCCGCCGCCGGAATGCCCACCACGCCGGAGCGCGACGAGATATTGATGATCGAGCCGACCCCGGAGGCTCGCATGGCGCTGATCGCATGCTTGCAGCCGAGGAACACGCCGTCGAGGTTGGTGGCGTGAACAGCGCGCCAGTCCGAGAGCGAGGCGTGCTCGGGATCGTGCGCCGCAGAGCCAGCCTCAAACCCGGTGACGCCCGCATTGTTGACCAGAGTGTCGAGCCGGCCGAACCGCGCCAGAATGGCCTGAGTGGCGGCGACCCATTGATCCTCTTCGCGAACGTCAAGGGCCAGCGCCGTCGCGGCTGGGCCCAGAGTCTGGGCGAGGGCTTGCGCGCCCGGTCCATCGATATCGCTGACCAAGACCTGCGCGCCTTCCCGTGCGAAGGCAGCCGCAATGGCCGCGCCAATTCCGCGCGCGGCCCCGGTGACGTGAGCGATCTTGCCTGCAAGCCGCATGGTTTGTCCTTCTCTACCCAAGCCCGGTCGGGCTGTTTAATGCCCCGGCAGGTCCCCGGCGGGATCCCAGAACAGCGCCAGCGCAAGGGCCGCCACAAGGATAGCCCGGCGCTCGGCGAGATCTGCCGCGCTCCCAAACAGGATGGCGGGCGCGCCATTCAGGTCGAGAGCTCCGAGCGTCCGGCCGTCGCGCTCGAAAACATAACCGCTCGGGGTCGCAAGCGGGAGCGCAGAGCCCTCGAGCCTATGCTCGGATCGGACCTGGACAAGCGCTCCGGCGAGCGCGATTTCGCCACGCCGGGCTGCGCGCAGGGGTCCGGCGATCCCCGAGGGGAGGTCGGCGAGTTCGAACCGGGCCGGCAATCGGCGGCCCTCATGATCGATGGTGCAGGCATAGGTCATCGGCTCGGGTTCGATGCTGACTGGGCCGAGGGCTAAAGCACGCTGACGCATGGCGCAGTCGATCTCCAGTCGGCCGTTGATGTCTGGCCCCGCAAGGGAAAAGCGCGTCCAGCCGGAACGACGCTCGATCAGAGGATCGAACAGGGCGAGGCGCGTTTCGGATCGCTCGAAAGATCCGGAAAAAGGCCCGGCCGCAAAGGCGCCGGCGCGAGCGCCGCCAGCGCCGGTTATGGCGATGCGCTCCGGGTTTTCGCCCAGGCCCGGCGGCGTCGCCATGCGCGCGGGCGAGACTGACGCACACCCGGCAAGACAGGCTATCGCCACAGAAAATAAACCAGTTTTCAATGCCTTTTCCTTTCCTGGCTTACGGAACACGGACCACGCCGCTGTCGAATTCGGTCACGATGCCGCCACGCTGTTCCCACCGTCCTAGGGTCTGGTTCCACGTTGTGCCGCCGCCCATGATGGTCTGGGAATCCCGGTTGATCGCCTCCATCTGCGACTGGAGCCCCGCCCATCCCGCGTGAGAGCGCGCCTGCTGGGCTTGCGCCAGCAACGCCTGATCCTGCGCTGTGAGATTGCCGCCGAGTTGCGCGCGCAGCATGGCCTGGCCCTGGGGGCCGGCGGCCCGCCAAAGATTGCGCTCTTCCACCAGCCGCCCACGCTGGGCTGCAATTTCAAGCTGTTGCTCGGCCGAGAGGCGCGGATAGTCGCGGGCGGCTTTCGCGTAGGCCGCCTGTCGCACCGCAGGGGTCGGCGCGGAGGCCGTGCGATTGAGCACAATTGCTTCAAGAAAGTGGGCGTAATCAAGCGATGCATCGACGGTGTCGCGGGTTAGCGGCACCGAATCATGATGGCCCTGCGCCAGCGGCGGATTGGCGGCGACAAACTGTTGATAGAGCCACGCAGAATCCGCGCCGCCATTGGCGGCGTCGCGCTGCAGCGAGACCAGCACGCCCGGACGAACCTTGGCGAGCGTCGTTTCGCGAACCTCGGGCGTGGCTCGCAACAATTGGGCGTGCATGTCGAGACTTCGGATCACTGCCTGGATCGCTTCACGATCACCCGTGCGCCAATATTGCTCGATTTGAGCCCGCAAGGCCTGTTTTTGGCCTGGCGAGTAGGAAACATCGGTCAGCCAGGCGCATAGCTCGGTATAGCGAGCGATGATGTCTTCACTCAGGACTTGCGCCTGAGCGAACGGACTGATGGCAAAGGCAAGCGTGCTTGCCGCAGCCGCCAGCGCGACACGGACTTTCATGGTCAACTCCTGAAAAGTGC
>JBIIUJ010000070.1:0-13460 GCA_044340025.1 Caulobacterales bacterium | reverse complement strand
GAGGAAATTGCCGGACAGCGACAGCTCCTTCGCCCGGTTCAGCCCGATCAGGCGCGAGAGTTTTTGCGAGAGGCCCCAGCCCGGCATCACGCCCACGCGGCCATGCGTATCGGCAAAGCGCGCGGCGCTGGACGCGTAGATCACATCGCCCATCAGCACGAGCTCGAACCCGCCCGTGATGGCGAATCCGTTCACCGCCACGATGATCGGCCAGGGAAAGGCCGCCAGAACGGGGGAGAAATCCACCTCCGTGCCGTCCATGCCGATATCAAAGCCCTGGGCGCCCGCCTCCTTCAGGTCGATGCCCGCGGTGAAGGCCCGGCCCGCACCCGTCAGCACCACCGCGCGCACGGTCTCGTCTGCGGCAAGCGCGCGGAAGGTGCGGCTGATCTCGATGCGCAGGGCACGCGAGAGCGCATTCAGCGCGTCGGGACGATTGAGCGTGACAACGGCGATCGCGCCTTCGCGCTCGACCAGCAAAAGCGGCTCCGACATGGATTTCCTCCCTGAGGTTTGTCAGCTGTCCACGTCTTCCGGCTCGACGCCCTGGGCCGCGATCAGCGCTTTGAGATCCTCATAGGCGGCCTCAAGCGCGACTGCATCCGTGCCGCGCGCGACAAGGTGGGCGCCATAGCCCTCCGGTCCGAACCAGGGGTAGGAGCCGATGCTCACCGCCGGGTGGCGCGCCGCGATTTCGCCCAGCGCATCGCCAAAGGCCCCTTCCCGCAGGCCCTTGCCGCGCAAGGTGCGCGAGGCCACCACGAGGCCGCCCTCGATATGGGGCAGGCAATCCTCCAGCATGGCGCGGGCGATGGCGGGCACGCCGGCCAGCGTAAAGACGTTTCCGGTCTTGAACCCCGGCGCGCCGGAGGTGGGATTGGCGATCAGCGTGGCGCCGTCGGGGATGCGCGCCATCCGCCGACGGGCGGGGGTGAGATCCTTTTCCTCATAACGCCGGCGCAGGATCGAGAGCGCATCCTCGCGCTCGGAGATGCCTACCCCGAAGGCGGCGGCCACCGCATCGGCGGTGATGTCGTCGTGCGTCGGCCCGATGCCGCCCGTGGTGAAGACGTAGGTATAGCGCGCGCGCAGCGCATTCAGCGCGGCCACGATCTCGCTCTGATCGTCCGGCGCCACGCGCGCTTCCATGACAGAGACGCCAAGCGGGGCCAGAAAGGTCGCGATCGCCTGAAGATTCACATCGCGGGTGCGGCCGGAGAGAAGTTCATCCCCGATCAGGAGGACGGCGGCGGTGACGGCGGGCTGATCCATGCGCCTGCTGTTTCTGCGCCGGCCCCACCGGCGTCAAGACCGAAGCGCTTCCCCGCCTGGCGCAAGCCGCCTCAGGCCGAGCAGGACCCGCCGCCAAGCACGCAGAATTTCGCGCAATGGGGATGGTTGAGCTTTACCGGCCCCATGGCCTCGGCAAGGTGGGCGCCCATCGAGAACCCCTCCTCATAGGGCAGAAGCGTGCAGGCGCGCACATCGACGCCGGCCTTTCCACGATGCTTCACCACCATGCGAGAGCTTGCGCACATCAGCCCCGCCGGATCGAGCTTTAGGATATCCCAGCAGGCCGTGGTGATCTCGGGAACGTCCGCGCGCGCATCCATCTCCGGAAACAGCACGAGCTGGCCGGGGTCGGCCGCATCCACAGGCCAGCGGCGGGACGCAACAAGCCTTGCAAACCCCTCTCGGCTTTCCGCCTCGCTTTCGCCCCAGCAGGTGCGGCCTGCGATTGCAATCGGGATCGCCTGACCGACCAACCAGTCGATCCCCGCACAGGTCTCCTCAAACCCGCCTTCCCCCCGCTCGCGGTCGTGAAGCGCGGCGCTCCAGTGATCGAGGCTGACGCGCGCGGTGAGTTGCCCCGGGAACCGGCGGTGAAGGTCCTTCAGGCCCGCCTGCACACGCGGCCGCATCATCGGCCGCATCGCGTTGGTCAGCACCAGAACCCGATGCCCAGCGCTGAGCGCCAGCTCCATCAACGCCAGAATCGAGGGGTTCAGGAACGGCTCCCCGCCGGTGAAACCGATCTCCACCGCCCCTGGCTGCAGCATGCCCAAATCGCCCAGCACCGGCGCCATATCCTCCGGCGTCAGATAGGCCAGAAGGTCGTTGGTCGGGCTGCTCTCGATATAGCAGCTAGGGCAGGTGATGTTGCAGAGCGTTCCGGTGTTGAACCAGAGGGTCTTGAAGCCGCCGAAGGCGACGGACGCGCGGGCCTCGCCCTTGGCGGTGATATCGGGCTGGGAGAATTTCGCGGCCATTTGGACGTCGAGCAGGGTCATGGCGATTTATAGGGCGCTGGCGTGACAGGGGCTAGGCTGATCCCCGCGCATGCGGCCGGCGCGCCAGCGTGGCCGACCCTCTGGCGGGCCTTGCGGTTTTTCTCCATAACCATGTGGCGAAGCACAGGGGCGGTCATGGACCTCGGACAAAGCGCGCGGCGGGCCTGGTCCACGCTGACACGGTTCGGGAAGGCGCTAGCCGCCCCGGCGGAAGTGGGTCCAGACGTGGCGCCTGCCAGCGTCGATCAGCCCCCGAGCCCTTCGACCGGCAAGCGTCCTTGGCCGCTTTATGCCGTGCTGGTCCTGCTGCTGGTCGTGCCGCTCTATTATCTCGTCGGAGCCTGGACGACGTACCGGATCAACGACGACTTGCGTTACACCGCGCCCCAGGCGCCGGCTCAGGCCTCCCAGACGGTGGCCAATATCGCAGGCCTGATCACGCGCGAAGTGGACGAGACCACCTGGTCTCCCAACACGCCGCCCTTTGCGCCTGCTGCGCTGCTGCGGTTTGGCGGCAACATGCCCAACTTCCAGGCCGGGCTTGCGCGCGCGCTGTCCATGGTGGTGGTGGAACTGGAAGGCCGGGTGGGCCGGCTGCGCGGCACCGGCGCGGCGGACGAGGATCTGGGCGCAGCGCGCGAGGGCTTGTCGCGCCGGCCGGAGACCTGGATCCTCAATCCGCTGCCGACCTCCTCGGCCGACGGGGAGTATCGCCGCGCCCGCGACGCGCTCATGCGCTACAATGCGCGGCTTCAGCGCGGGGAAGCGGTCTTCGACGAGCGGGCGGACAATCTGCTCGGCGTGCTGGACCGGATCGCCCTCGACATCGGCGCAGCCAGCGACGAGACCGAGCGCCAGATCATCGCCGGCCGGCGCGTTTTCATCGACCGTCGCGCCGACAAGATCTTCTATTTCAACAAGGGCAAGGCCTACGCCTATTACATCGTCGCTCTGGGCCTGCGCCGCGACTTTTCCGACGTGATCACCGAGCGGCGCGTGGCGCGCATCTATGACGCCATGGTGGAGGATCTCGCCCGGGCGGCCGGCCTGCAGCCGATGGTGGTGCAGAACGCCTCGCCCGAGGCGCTGATGATGCCCAACCATCTGGCGATGCAGGGCTTCTATCTGTTGCGGGCGCGTGCGAAGCTGCGCGAAATCACCGACATTCTGGCGAAATGAGCGAGCGTCCCGGCCGAAAGCTGCTCGCCATCCTGGACGAGACGAGGGAGTGCCGCGCCGCGGTTCTGTTTGCCGCCCATCGCGCGCGAGAGACCGGGGGCGGACTGGTGCTGCTGCATGTGATGGAGCCGCTCGACCCCGCACTCTGGAGCGCGCTGGGGGCGAGCGCGCGGGCCGAAGCCGAAGCCACACGCGAAGCGCTGATCGAAACCTACCTGGTTCTCGCAGCCGCTGCGTATGGCGCGCCGCCCGAGGTGCAGCGGCGCGAAGGCGACATCCGCACCGAGATCACGCGGCTGCTGGACGCTGACCGCGCGATAAAGATCCTGGTGCTGGGGGCCGGGGTGGGGCGCGAAGGGCCGGGGCCATTGGTGGCGGCGCTGGCGCGCGGCGGGCTTTCTTCTAGCGCCCGCTCAATCCCGATAACGGTCGTGCCGGGCGATCTGAACGATACGGAGATTGCGGCATTGGCCGCTTGACCGGCGCGCGTTCGGTCTCGGCCTGAACCCACGCGATATAGGCTGGCGAGCCGCCTGTGATGGGCGTGGCGATCACTTCAGGCGTCGCGTAGGTGGAAACCGACAGGATCGCCGCGGTGACCGCCTCCACCTGCTCGGCGATGGTTTTGATCTGAAGCTGGAATTCGGGTTCGCGCCGGATCGAGCCTTCCCAGCGGTAGACGCTGCCGATCGGGGTGATGTGAACGCAGGCGGCCAGACGGCGATCCACAAGCAGACGCGCAATCTGCTCGGCCTCCGCGCCGCTTGAGGCGCTGGAGAACATCACCACCACGTCCGACATGATTCGCCCCCAATTGCGCATGGACGCGCTCGCGCGCGCCGTCTAACGTCTCAGCCCAAGACGAATGATACGAGGCCTGCAAGCCTGACGCCACAGGGAGAACGCCATGCGTTTTGAACATTCCGAGACTGCGCAGCATTGGATCAGCCGGGTGCAGCGCTTCATGGACGAGCACGTCGTGCCGGCCGTCCCGATCTACGAGGCGCAGGACGCCGAAGGCGATCGCTGGAAGGTGATCCCGGTCGTGGAGGAGCTGAAGGCCAAGGCGAAGGCCGAAGGTCTGTGGAACCTGTTCATGCCGCCCTCGGGCGGTCATGCCCAGATGGATGAAGAGTTCCAGTTCGAAGCGCCCGGCCTGTCGAATGTGGAATATGCCGCGCTGGCCGAAATCATGGGCCGGGTCGGCTTTGCGTCGGAAGTGTTCAATTGCTCCGCGCCCGACACCGGCAATATGGAAGTGCTCCAGCGCTATGGCACGCTGGAACAGAAGGAACGCTGGCTGCGCCCGCTGATGAACGGCGAGATCCGCTCCGCCTTCCTGATGACGGAGCCCGCAGTCGCGTCTTCCGACGCCACCAACATCCAGACCGAGATCCGGCGCGACGGCGACGATTACGTCATCAACGGGCGCAAGTGGTGGTCATCCGGCGTCGGCGATCCGCGCTGCAAGATCGCCATCGTGATGGGCAAGACAGACACCAGCGCGGATTCCTATCGCCAGCAGAGCCAGATCCTCGTGCCGCTCGACAGCCCGGGCGTCACGCTGGTGCGGGCGCTGCATGTGTTCGGCTATGACGACGCGCCCCACGGCCACTTCGAAGTGGACCTGAAGGACGTGCGGGTGCCAGCCTCCAACCTGATCCTCGGTGAAGGCCGCGGTTTCGAGATCGCGCAAGGCCGCCTTGGCCCCGGCCGGATCCACCACTGCATGCGCACGCTTGGCGCCGCCGAGGTGGCTTTGGAGAAGATGTGCCAGCGCCTGCTCACCCGGAAGGCGTTCGGCAAGACGATCGCGGAGCATTCCATCTGGGAACAGCGCATCGCGGAAGCCCGCATCGACATCGAGATGACGCGCCTGCTCTGCCTGAAGGCCGCCTACATGATGGACACGGTGGGCAACAAGGTGGCCCGCGCCGAAATCGCCATGATCAAGGTGGCCGCGCCCCGCGTAGCGCTGCGCGTGATCGACGATGCAATCCAGGCCTATGGCGGCGGCGGCGTGTGCCAGGACTATGGGCTGGCGCGTGCTTACGCCAACATCCGCACCCTGCGCCTCGCTGACGGGCCCGACGAGGTGCATTGCCGCACGATCGCCCGGCTCGAACTCGGCAAGCATGCGGGCAAGGCGCTGAGGGAAAAAGCCGAGCGCGACGCCGCCCTGCACGTGCCGGGCATGCGGTAAGGGCTAACCCAGCCGCACCATCACCTTGCCGGCGTTGCGGCCGGCAAGGAGGTGGTCCACCGCGTCATAAACCGCTTCCAGGCCGGAAAAGTCTGTCTCGTCGCGCCAGACGGTCAGCTTGCCGGCGGCATGAAGCTCGAACAGCGTCGTCCGGGCGGCCGGCCAGAGGGCGGTGAAACGGGCGTTCATGAAGCCCCGGATCGAGGCCGCCTTGTAATAGAGCTTCACCCCGACGCGAGGGGCCGCGATCACTTCCGGCGCGCCATCGAGATCGCCGGCGACCCCGGCCACCACCAGCCGCCCCAGCGGGGCGAGATTGTCGAGAAAAGCGTCGAAGATCGCGCCAGAGACCGTATCGAACGCGACATCGAGCTGATCCTTGAACTCGGCGGCCAGCACGCCCGCCACGTCCTCGGCCCGATAATCGATCACCCGGTCAGCGCCCAGCGCGCGCAGCTTCTCGGCCTTGGCTGCGCCGCCGCACACCGCCACGACGCGGCAGCCGCGCAGCTTGGCGAGCTGCACCGCCAGGTGCCCCACCCCGCCGGCGGCGGCGGAAATGGCGATCGTCTCGCCCTCCCGCAACTCCGCGCACGCATCCAACGCGACAAGCGCCGAGACGCCGGTGGAGACAAGGGTCAAATGCGCGGCGTCGGCCGCGGGGATCGGCACGAAACGATCGACAGGGGCGGTCCAGGCTTCACGATAGCCGCCGCCGAAACGCACGGTTGCGACCGGATCGCCCACCTGGAAGGCGCTGACGCCAGGGCCCAGCGCTTCCACCACGCCCACCGCCTCCACCCCCATGATGGCTGGCAGGCCGACGCTGACATAATCCACCGCATCGCGCGCGATCTGGGTGTCGAAGATGCCGTTGACGCCGGACCAGGCCATGCGGACCGTGATCTCGCCGGGCCCCGGCGGCTCAAGCTGCCGGTCGACGATCTGCGTGGCGGCGCGGAAGGTCTCCGCGAAGCGCTGCAGTTCAATCGCGCGAAAAATTGTCATGGCGGCCCTCCGGAGACGGCCCCTCGAATGGGGCCGCCCCGGGGGCGCTGTCAAACCACGCGTGACCGCGCCGGGGTCAGCGGCGATCAGGGCGCCTTGGGCGCTGCGCCCGCCTTGGGAGCCGGAGGCTGCGCCCCGGGCGGCGTCGCTGCCGCCGGGCTCGCGGGCGAGGCCCCGGCCGCCGGCACGGGCGCGGCGGGCGTGATCGTCAGGCTGGCGTATTCGCCGAGGAATTCCACCTTGGCGGCTTTGCGCTGGGCTTCCACAAACGCGACCTGCGCTTCCTGCCGCTTGACCGCATCGCGCATGGCCTGAGCGACTTCGCGCGCTTCGCCGCCGGTCAGAGGAGCCGCGCGGCGCGAGACGATACGCGTGAACGTCACGGCGGCCTGATCGCGCACGATGAAGGACTCGCCCGGCGGCAGCTTCAGAAGCTGTTCGAGAAACCGCGGGTCCAGCTGGTTCGAATAGGACGAGAACGACGAAAACTGGTTCGGGATGTTCGCGGCTTGCAGAATGCCGACGGCCTGATCGATCGCGTCCACGGTCTGAAGCTGCTTGAAGACCGCATCGGTCACCTGCGCGCTTGGGGCGGCGACCGTTTCGAAAATGAAGAACTCCCGGCGCCCGAACATCTCCGGGTTGGCCGCCAGAAACGCATCAACGTCCTGTGTGGAGGCGGCGCTGACGTTGCGCGTGGCGTTTTCCACCGCGACCTGGCCATAGATCTGGGCCCGCGTGTTGGCGAGCACTTGCATCACATTGGGGTTCTTGTCGGCCCCGGCCGCCGCGCCTGCCTGGCGCAGGATTTCCTGATCCACCAGCGAGCGCACCACCTGCTCCCGGATCGGCTTGAGATCGGCGTTTGCGGGCACGCCCAGCTGCGCCACGGCAGTGCTGACCTGCAGGGTGGTGATCTCGGTGCCGTTCACACGCGCCACGACCTGACCTGTGGTCTGGCCGTCGGCCTTTTCCTCATTGGCCCGGCCGCACCCGGCCACCGCCAACACCGCGACGGCGCAGGCCAGGGTAAGCGCTCGGACAGCACCGGTTTTGCCCGACAGGGCGCTCCGGCGCGCGGCCACCGTTACGATCGACATTGCAGTCTGCCCCCAGAACCGAATTATGCTGCCCCAAGACTGGCGCACTCCTTGGTCGGGAGCAATCGCCATGCCACCGCATTTCGCCATATTGAGCGATCGGATGACCATCTCGGTCGATGTATCGCAGGAGGCCTTTATGAACCGTCGCCAAACCCTGGCAGGACTGGCCCTCGCCGCCGCCGCGCCCTTGGGCCCTGCCATCGCGCGAAACGCCTCCAAGACATACCTGTTTGTTCACGGCACCTGGCTTGGGGGGTGGATGTGGCGCCGCCTTGCCGACATCCTGATCCGGGAGGGTCATCGGGTCTTCACGCCCACCATGACAGGATGCGGGGAGCGGGTGCATCTGTCGCGGCCCGAGGTGGGCCTGGAAACCCATATCCAGGACGTGTGCGGCGTGATCGAGGCCGAAGAGCTGGAGGATGTCATCCTCGTCGGCCATTCCTTTGCGGGCATCACCGTCACCGGAGCCGCCGACCGGATGCGCGAGCGGATCCGCCGGGTCGTGTTCTTCGATGCGCTGATCCCCACGAAGGACCGGCTCTCGGCGGTGCCGCGCGACCCGGACGGGACGTTCGCGGACTATTTCGAAAAGCGCGTGCCGGGCTTCATCGACGGCTACAAGATGGATTTCTTCAAGGATTATCCCATCGACATGCTGCTGCCGGCCGATCATCCCGAAGCCGCCCATGTGCGCCGCCGCATCACCACCCACCCGATGCGGCAATGGACTGACAGCCTCGACCTGAAGAATGGCGGCTGGGAGGGTCTGCGCCCCATGCTGGTGGAGGTGACGCTCCAGATCCACTCGCCTTCCTCGGAGCGCATGCTCGGCCCCGCACGCGGGCCGGGCTGGGAGGTGGCGCAGCTTGCAACCTCGCGCATGGGCCCGTTCACCGACCCCGAGCGGGCGGCAGACGTGTTTCGTGTGATCGGCTGAACACACCACAGCGCCAAAAGCACAAATGCGACCATTGGCGCGCAAGAAAAACGAGGCTTTTCAGACTAAGCCCACGGCCATGCGCGCGTTCAAGCGCTGGTTCTTGGGGGACTTAATGACACTTCGCCATCGCCTTCTTCTGGCTGCGGTTTCGGCCGCGCCGCTGTTTGCAGTCGCTCAGCCTGCTCTGGCTCAGGACACCGAAGTGCGCCGCGTCGAAACCGTCACGGTGACGGCGCGCCGGATCGAGGAAAACCAGCAGGTGGTGCCCGTTGCGGTCACCGCCTTCTCCGCCGCGCGGCTGGAAGAAGAAGGCAATGTCACCACCGGCGCGCTGCAAGGCGCCGTGCCGAACCTGAACATCGTGCAGGGCCGCGGCTCCGGCTCCTCGGCGAATGTGTTCATCCGCGGCGTCGGCCAGCCCGATGCGCTCGCCACGTTCGATCCCGCCGTCGGCGTCTATGTGGACGACGTGTATTATTCGCGGATCCGCGGCGCCCTGCTCGACATCTTCGATGTGGAGCGCATCGAGGTTCTGCGCGGGCCGCAGGGCACGCTCTATGGCAAGAACACGATCGGCGGGGCGCTGAAGCTCGTCTCGAAAAAGCCGGACGACGAATTCCGCGCCTCGATCCGCGCCGGCTATGGCGACTATAATGCGCTGGACGTGAACGCCCGCATCTCCGGTCCGCTCGTGGAGGGCGTGCTTGCGGGCGGCCTGTCGCTCTATCGCGGCACGCGCGACGGCTATGTCACCGATCCGCTGACGCCCTCGCGCGAGTATAACGACAAGGACACCAGCGCAGCGCGCGGCCAGCTCGCCTGGACCGTCTCCGACAGCTTCAAGGTGGATGTCGCGGTCGACTACACCGAGGAAAACCCGGGCATGACGGTCGGGCGGCAGGAAAACCTGCTGTTCGCCACGGCCCTGGTCGTCGCCGGCGCCATCCCGCTCTCCACCGTGCCGCCGGGCGACTTCAATTTCCGCAGCGCCACGACCCCTGGCCTCCCCAACAGCCAGACGCTGACCCATTGGGGCGTGAGCGTGAACGCGACGTGGGACATCTCCGACGCTTTGACCCTGAAGTCGATCACCGCTTATCGCGACCTCGCCTATGACGACTATATCGACATCGACGCCACGCGGTTCGAGCTGGGCGACGTGTTTGTGGGCGTCGAGCAGGATCAGGTGAGCCAGGAGTTCCAGCTCTCCTATGACGCGGGCGGGCGCATCGCCGCAGTGGGCGGCCTTTATGCGCTGCAGGAAAACATCGCCAGCCGCCAGCAGGCGTTTGGCGACGACATCTTCGTGCTGCGTCTGGCGCCCACGCTGGTGCTGCCGATCACGTTCGATCGCTTCATCCGGGACAGCCTGAACACCTATTCCTACGCCGCGTTCGGCCAGGTGGACTTCCGCCTGACCGACGCGCTGAAGGTCACGGCGGGCCTGCGCTATACGGAAGAAAACAAGAGCTATAACCGCGCCACCTTCACGCGCTCCAATCAGGCCTTCCTCGATAGCGCGCGCACGCCGGCGCTCACCTTCGCCTTCAACCGCAAGGTCAGCTTCGACGACACCTCGCCCATGGTCTCCATCGACTACAAGGCGAGCGAGAACCTGTTCTTCTACGCGCGCGCGGCCAAGGGCTTCAAATCGGGCGGCATCAATGGCCGCGCCAATGCGGCGGGCCAGGAAGTCCCCTACGCGCCCGAAGAGGCCACTACCTATGAAGCGGGGGTCAAGTCGGACTGGCTCAACGGGCGCTACCGCGTCAACGCCACCATCTTCTTCAACGACTACAAGAACTTCCAGGCCCGCGTGACACAGCCGGATCCCACGCTTCTGGCCGTGCTGAACGTGCTGAACGCCGGCAAGCTGGAAACAAGCGGTCTGGAGGTGGAGTTCGCCGCCGCGCCCACGAACGCGCTCTCGCTGGAAGCGCAGATCGGCCTGCTCGACGCCTCCTACAAGGACTTCCGCGACCGCCGGGCTGTGAATTCCGACCGCTCGTTCCAGACGCCTGCCTTCGCGCCGGAGCTGACGGCGCGGTTCGCCGGCGCCTATCGCTTCGAGATGGGCGAGGCCGGCGCCCTCACGCTCGGCGCGGACGCGAGCTTCCGCTCCGAGATGGCGCTGGCGGTGGACAACAGCATCATCACCGCGGCGGGCTTCATCAATGGCCTTCCCGCCGTGACGGGCCAGCGCTTCCCCGGCATGTGGCAGGACGACTACTGGCTCTACAACGCCCGCCTGGTCTGGACCTCGCCGGACGAGCGCTTCACCGCCGGCCTTTATGGCCGCAACCTGAGCGACGAGGTCTACAAGACCGACGCGCAGGAATTCTCCGACATTGCCGGCATCCAGACCGCCTATTACGGCGCGCCGCGGACCTGGCAGTTCATCGTGTCGGCGAAATACTGATCAGCCGGCGTGGCGGGCTGCTTTCGGGCGGCCCGCCGCCTCAGCCGCGCGCCCAATGCGAAACCTCAAGCCCCGTGAGGGCGGCGAACGCCGCAAGATCAGGGGCATAGAGGCTGGAAAGCAGGGCGCGGTCCTCGCCGCTCATCGCCTGACCGGCGTGGCGCGCGTGCCGGGTGAACTCCCGCTTCGGCGCGCCAGGGGCAAACGGTCCCACGCCCGCGAACCGGGCGATGCGCTCCAGCGTGGCCTCGTGCGCTTCGGAGAGATCTTCAGAGCGCAGAAACAGCAGCTGCTCTGCGGGGAACAGCGCCTGAAGCCGGCGCACCTGCGGCGCATAGAAGCCCCGCTCCACATAGGAATACTGCCGCCAGGCGTAATCGCTGGGCTGGTCGGCAGGCAGGCGCGTGCGCCCGGCGCGGATCGCTTCGGAAAATGCGAGCGGCTCCTGCTCTCGGTCGCGCAGCATGCACCAGTGCGACCAGGCGCGCTCCACCGGATCGCGGAACAGGCAGAGCACCCGCACGTCCGGCGCACATCGGGCGATCCGCTCCATCGCCTGCGGCCAGAAGACATAGACCGGCGTGACATCGAACCGGAGCCGGCCCGCAGAGGGCCCGTCGAACCAGGCGTCGAGGTCCGCCGTGGGCGGGACAGACCAGTCGCGGTCTTCATCGTCGAACAGATGCAGTTCCTTGCGCCGGGGCGCCTGAAAGGCGGGATGCTCGGCGAGATAGGCGTGTAGGCTGGTGGTGCCGCCCTTCTGGACGCCGGCGACCACGAGGTCGAGCGCGCTCACGGCGCGCCCTCGGCGGCGAGCGCAGCCAGACGGGCCTGACGCTGCGCTTCCAGACGCTCGCGCGCGGACAGCAGGCTGCGATACCACGCCTCGCGCGCCGCGACCTGGCCGGCATGCATGCGAAACCGCGCCACATGCGCCAGACCGCGTGCGCGCAAAGCCACGAGGCCCGCGCGATCCTCCACCGCCCGGCGCAGCGCATCGCCCCAGGCGGCGGGCGCGCCGGGAAAGAACGCCACGTCGCGATGCGCGGGATCGACGCCATAGACCACGTCGGAGCAGATGGGCACGGCGCCTGCAGCGCAGGCCTCGATCAGCTTGAGGTCGGATTTGGCCCGGTTGAACGGCGTATCGGCGAGCGGCATCAGCGCCACATCGCAGGTGGAAAGCGCCTCCATATAGGCCGCGTGATCGAGCGTGGGGAGGAAGCGCGCCGGGGCCGCTGCGGCGATGCGGGCATGGATGGCGGCGTCGTGCACCACGACGAACTCCACCCGGCCGGCGAGCGCCGGCAGGGCGGCGAGGAGGGAGGCTTCCACCTCCGCCCAGTCGGCCAGCCGGTTCAGCGCCCCGAAGAAGACGCGCAGCGGCGCGGCAGGATCGCGCAACAGGGCGGAGGCTGGCGGCAGCTCGAAGATGGCGTTGGGGAAGACCGCAACATGCGGGTTCCAGACGCTGAGCTTTTCGGCCAGATGCGCGGTCGTGGTGGTGACCGCGTGCACGCCGCGAAAGCCGCGATAGCGGGAGCGGGCGAACTGGACCCAGTGATCGGGATTGTCGTCGAACTCGCTCACGAGCAGCCAGCCCTTGGCGGCAAGCCGCTCGACATGGGCGATGAGGGCGGGTGATTCGAGGAACTGGCGGTGCAGGATGAGAATGCCGGGGCCGAAATCCTGCGGCAGATCGAGCGGCCCTGCACTCCAGAGGGCGCGCACCCCCGGACGGGTGGCAAGCGTGCGCAGCGGATAATCCACGCGGGCCTCGGTGACGCCGGCCTGACGGCGCAGGCCGAGCGCGGCGATGAAGCAGGGCGCCGGCGCGGCGGGCGCGGCGACGGCGCGCAGCGTGGCCACCGTGGCGTCCCCCGGCGGGGAGACTGCGTCGAGGACCGTCCAGCCGATGGCGGCGACAGCGGCGGAAATGCGGGCGATCCGGCTGGCGAGCGTTTCGCCGGGGTGGGCGGGATCGGGGTGGGCGTCCACCTGGGCGACCCAGACGCCGCCGGGCGCGAGGCGAAAGCGCAAGGCGGCGAGATGCTGCTCGATCGGCGCGCGGATGGCGAGGGAGAGGCAGGCGTTGACCACGAGCGGGTGGCCGGCCGCTTCATCGAGCAGGAGGCGCTGCGGATTGCGGCGCAGCAGCGGCTGAAGCCGCGGGTCGCTGGCGGCGGCGCCGCAAGCCAGCACGACCGACGCATCGGCGGGGACAAGATCCACCGCATCTGAAACCCGAAGGGGGGAGGTCATGACCCCGGTTTCATCAGCGCCGGCGCGTCGCGTCAAACAAAAAGGGCCGCTC
>JBIIUJ010000208.1:0-3454 GCA_044340025.1 Caulobacterales bacterium | reverse complement strand
CTGGCCGACGCGGACCGCACCGACCTCGACGTGAACGCGACGGGCGTGCACGCCTCGTTCGGCTACATGCTGAAAGGCCCTACGCGCCTGCGCCTGAAGGCCGAAATCGACTATTTCACGGGCGACGCCGAACCGCTTGACGACGTCTCCGAGCAATATGAACGCCCGTTCGGCAACCGCCGGACGGACCTTGGGGTCACAGGCATCTATGGCCCCTTCACCCCGTCCAACCTGATTGCGCCCGGCGCGCGCCTCGAGGGGCTTGCGGGCCCGCGCTGGGATTATCGGCTGATCTACAAGGCCTTCTTTCTGGCGGAGAAGACCGACCTCTGGCCCGCCGCGCGCCTGCGCGATCCCTCCGGCGCGTCTGGGGATTTTCTGGGCCATCAGCTTGAAGGGCGCGCCCGCTATTGGGTCGTGCCGCGCCGGCTCCGGTTCGAGCCCGGCTTTGCGGTGCTGTGGAAAGGCCGCTTCGCGCGCGAGGCGCCAGGCGCCCCCAGAACCGGAGACACCGTCTATGGCTGGCTTCAGCTCACTGCCACGCTGTGACAACGCGCGCCGCTGGATTGGGAGGGCGATGAACTTGGCGGCGATGGCGTCTTTCAACCGTCATGCAACTGCGGCAATAGCCATGAGTAAACCGTCGACGAGCGCGCGCCCATGACCCGAAACCTTGTTCTTGGCCTTTTGGCGGGCGCCAGCGCGCTGCTTGCGGCAGGCGCGATCGCGCGCGACCAGATCCGGATCACCGGATCGTCCACCGTGCTGCCGTTTTCCTCCACGGTCGCCGAAAACTTCGCCGCTCGCCAGTTGCGCGGCCCCAATGGGCGCCCGCTCAAGACCCCGATTGTGGAATCCACCGGAACCGGCGGCGGCATCAAGCAATTCTGCGCCGGCGTCGGCCCCGCCACGCCCGATATCGCAAACGCCTCGCGCCGGATGCGCGCCAGCGAGTTCAAGGAATGCCAGACCAACGGGGTGCGCGACATCGTCGAGATCAAGATCGGCTATGACGGCATCGTGCTCGCCAACAAGCGCGGCGGCCCGCCGATGGACATCAACAAGGCCCAGCTCTGGCTGGCGCTCGCCAAGGAAGTGCCGAGCCGCGGGCGCATGATCCCCAATCCGTTCGTGCGCTGGTCCGACATTGATCGCCGCTTGCCGAACGAGAAGATATCCGTGTTCGGCCCGCCGCCCACGTCCGGCACGCGCGACGCCTGGAACGAGCTTGCCCTGGAGAAGGGCGCCGACATGCTGTTCGCCCGCATGGGACGCACCCAGCCAGCGATCGCCGCCATCGCCGCCGACGAGGACCGCTTCGAACAGATCGCCAACACGATGCGCGAGGACGGAGGCTGGAACGACGCCGGTGAGAACGACAACGCCATCGTGCAGTCGCTCACGCGCAACCCGGACGCGTTCGGCGTGTTCGGCTTTTCGTTCTACATCAAGAATCGCGACCGGGTGCAGGCCGCCAAGATCGACGGCGCCTATCCCGACTTCAACGACATTTCAGACCGCAGCTATGCGCTCTCGCGCGACATGTTCATCTATATCAAGGCCGCGCATGTGGGCGTCATCCCGGGTCTGCGCGAATTTGCGACCGAGTTCATGAGCAATGGCTCGGTCGGGCCGCGCGGCTATCTGCGCACCGCCGGGATGGTGCCGCTCCTGCCCGCAGAGATCGAACAGCAACGCACAGCGATCCGCGCGATGCAGCCTGTGGTGATCAACTGATGGACTTCCTGCACGCCATGGTGCGCGTCGGCGACCTGCCGGCTGCGCTCCGCTTCTTCTGCGACGGCCTCGGCCTGATCGAGCTGCGGCGCACCGAGAACGAGGCAGGCCGCTTCACGCTGGTCTTTCTCGCCGCGCCCAATGACGTGGAGCGCCACCGCGCGGCCGGGCAAGGCACGCAAGGCGGCCTGCCCGCCGGCCTGCCAATGGTGGAGCTCACCTACAATTGGGACGAGAAAGACTACGCCGGCGGGCGCAATTTCGGCCATCTCGCCTACAGGGTCGATGACATCTATGCGGCATGTGAACGGCTCCAGGCGATCGGGGTTGCCATCAGCCGCCCTCCGCGCGACGGGCGCATGGCCTTCGTGCGCTCGCCGGACGGAATCTCGATCGAGCTGTTGCAGAAAGGCGCCGCGCTCGCCCCGGCCGAGCCCTGGGCGAGCATGGAGAATATGGGGAGCTGGTGAAGCGGCCACCGGGCGCCTATCTGGCAGGCCATGACAGTGATCGCGCTGCCCGACCGGGCGCTCCTCGAAATCGCCGGCCCTGACGCGCGCACGCTTCTGCAGGGCGTGCTGACGCAGGACATGGCGAAAGCCACGCCCGGCGCCCTGCTCTATGGCGCGCTGCTGACGCCGCAGGGCAAGATCATCGCCGATCTCTTCATCGGCTGCCCGGCCGAGGATGTTTTCTGGCTCGACGCGCCGGCCGCCGCGCGCGCCGATCTGAAGCGCCGCTTCACCCTCTACCGGCTGCGCGCCAAAGCGACGATCGCCGAGCGGGAGGAGAGCGTGTTTGCGGTGCTGGGCGAAGATGCGCTGGCGGTGGGCGAGGGCGCGTTCATCGCGCCAGACCCGCGCCTGCCCGCCCTCGGCCGCCGGCTCTATGCGCCCGCCGCGCCAGGCCCGCTCGCCGACCCCGACCTTTATGACGCCCACCGCCTGGCCCTCGCCGTCCCAGACCCCGCCCGCGACATGGAGACGGAGAAGGACTTCCTGCTCGAAGGACTGTTTGACGAACTCAACGGGGTGGACTTCCACAAGGGGTGCTATGTCGGCCAGGAGATGACCAGCCGGATGAAGCGCCGCGCGAGCGTGCGCACCAAGCTCACCCCGATCGTGTTTGATGGGCCGCCGCCGCCGCCGGACACGCCCATCCTGGCCGGTGATTGGGAGGTCGGGCGCGTGCGCTCCGGCCGGCAGGGCAGGGCGATGGCGCTCGTGCGCTTCGATCGCGTCGCCAAGGCGGAGGAGCCGCTGCTGGCCGGCGGAAAGCCTGTGCGCCTTGACCCGCCCGACTGGCTGATCCTGCCGAAGGGGGAGTGACGCTCAATCTCCGTCCCCGTTCAAGGGGGCGGGACTGTCCGGTGACCGCCCCGCCAACACGCCAGGGCTACGATGCCCGGCGACACCTCTTCCCGGCGCAGGCCGGGATCCAGAATCCTTCTCCGCTTGCCTAACGATCTGGGCCCCGGCCTTCGCCAGGGAAGGGGTAGCCCGTATGGAAAGCGGCCGCTCCGCACCGTCAAAGCCCGATGCAATAGCCCTGCCTGGCGAGATCGCAGCGGGCGCGTTCGACAGGCGGGCGCGCCCGCTGTAGAAGCACGCCCCGGAAAAAGAGCCCCATGATGACCTGGACCCCAGCAAGCTGGCGCGATGCGCCCGCCAAGCACATCCCCAACGATTATCCCTCCGCCGAGGCGCTCGCCGCAGTG
>JBIIUJ010000207.1:0-3490 GCA_044340025.1 Caulobacterales bacterium | reverse complement strand
CTTGGTGAGAAACCAGCCATTGGCCGTCACCAGTCCGAAGGCGGAAGGCTGCGCGCGCGCGCGCGCCACCGCCTCCGCGATCGCGTGCATGGTGTAGTTGTTTCCTGCGCCGCCGAAATACGGCAGGCCGCCCGTGAGCGTCAGGCCGCGCAGATCGTCGCCGGCCAGCCCCAGCGCCTCGCAGGCCAGCTCCACCGCAATCGGAAAGCAGGAATACAGATCAAAAAAGCTCAGTTCATCAATATGTTTGCGCGCCATCTTCAGGGCTTCGCGCGCGCCGACCTCGATGGCGGGGCTGGAGTGATAGTCGCGCCGCTCGAGCGTATGCCAAAGCTCGGTCGTCTCGCTTGCGCCGTGCAGGAACACGATCCGGTCGCGCGCCACGCCAAGACTGAGGGCCTTCCCATAAGAGGTCATGAGAACGCCGGCGGCTTGATCGACCTGAATGATCGCGTTGAGAAACTTGGGATAGGGAAACCCCACCATGCGGTTGTTCTCGCCGGGCGTGGAAAGCTCGGCCGGGCTGCGTTCGCGCGGGAACCAGGCGTAGGGGTTGCGGGCGGCGACCGCCGTGAACGGCGCCATCAAGGCCCCCATGGCGGCCTGATGCTCGGCGAGGCCGCGGCCCCTGGAGGCGCGGTAGGCGTTTTCAAACAGCGGATAGACGTTGGCGGGAAAGCTTAGCCCATGGGCGCGCTCATGTTCAGTGTATCCGGGCCGGCCATCGCCGAACATTGCGGGGGCCTGCGCGTCATCCACGCCCCAACGCTCCAGCCCGGCGAAATCCTGGGTCTTCACCCGCTTCATCAGGCTGGAGAGGAACTCCGCGCCGACCAGCAGCGCAAACTCGCTGTCGCCTGATGCGATCCTGTCGGCGGCGTGATTGACAAGAGCCTGGGGCGTGTTGCCGCCGGGGTGGGTGTAGGTGCGCGCCTTCGGATCGGCGCCCAGCCGGGCGGCGAGCGCGTTGGGCGGGTTCTTGGCCCTTGGGACCGGCAGCCGGCCGGACGGACCGCCCGCATCCACCGTGAAGCCGACCACGCCGAGGAAGTCGATACCTGCCAGAGCCCCCGCGTTCAGCCCGGCGTCTGCGGCGGCGGCTTCGGCCGCGATCGCCAGAAGATCGATCGGCGGGGGGCAGGCGTTCGCCGAGCCCCGATAGGTGAATTGCCCTGCGCCGACGAGCACGGGCGTGCGGGGATCGATCATGGCGGTCTGTCTGGTCCTGAGCGTCTGGTTCTTGTGGGGCTTCCCTTAGCGCGCTCCAGCCAGCATGGCGAGGCGCCCAAAAATGAGGCGAGGGCGCCCCGCCGTCGGGCTGGTTCGGCGTTTCTGCAGCCGCGACCGCGCCGGGCCGCGCGTCGGGGCGCAGCGGCGTCTAAGAGCAGCGCCGGCCGCGTCAGGCATCGCCCTGTCGTCTGGCGCGACGTCGCGCAAAGGGACACACCGCCCGATGAAAAAGATCGAAGCAGTCATCAAGCCGTTCAAACTCGATGAGGTGAAGGAGGCGCTTCAGGACCTCGGGCTTCACGGCATGACCGTGCTCGAAGCCAAGGGCTTCGGGCGGCAGAAAGGCCATACCGAGCTTTATCGCGGCGCCGAATATGTCGTGGACTTCCTGCCGAAGCTGAAGCTGGAAGTGGTCGTCAACGACGATCAGGCCGAGGCCGCCATTGACGCGATCTTGAACGCCGCGCGCACCGGGCGCATTGGCGACGGCAAGATCTTCGTTACAGACGTGCTCAACGTCATCCGCATCCGCACCGGCGAAGCCGGCGCCCAAGCCATCTGATCTCAATCGGGCGACAGCCGCCCGTCCCATCGCGCCTGAGGAGGACGCTATGTCTAGAGCCGAAAAAGTCCTGAAAATGATCAAGGAAGAGGAAGTCCAGTATGTGGATTTCCGCTTTACCGATCCGCGCGGGAAGCTGCAGCATGTGACGTTCGACGTCGACATGGTGGATGAAGAGCTGTTCGAGGACGGCGTGATGTTCGACGGCTCCTCGATCTCCGGATGGAAGGCGATCAACGAGTCCGACATGGTGATGATGCCCGACGTCGACAGCGTCATCATCGACCCGTTCTACCAGCAGACCACGCTGGCGATCGTCTGCGACATCCTGAACCCGGGGTCGTTCTCGCCCTACAATCGCTGCCCGCGCGGCATCGCCAAGCGCGCCGAGGCCTATATCAAGTCGTCGGGCGTGGGCGACACGGCCTATTTCGGCCCCGAAGCCGAGTTCTTCATCTTCGACGACGTGCGCTGGAACACCGACCCGAACAACACCGGCTACAGCTTCGATTCGACCGAGCTGCCCTACAACACCGGCAAGGTGTATGAGGGCGGGAACATGGGCCACCGCCCGGGGCCGAAAGGCGGCTATTTCCCCGTCAACCCGATCGACAGCGCCCAGGACCTGCGCGGCGAAATGCTGCAGGTGATGAAGGAGATCGGCCTCGATCCCGAAAAGCACCACCATGAAGTGGCGCCGGCGCAGCACGAGCTTGGTCTGAAGTTCCAGACCCTCGTGAAGATGGCCGACAACATGAACCTCTATAAGTACGTCATCCACAATGTGGCGGCTGCTTATGGCAAGTCTGCGACCTTCATGCCGAAGCCCTATTACAAGGACAACGGCAGCGGGATGCACGTGCACCAGTCGATCTGGAAAGGCGGCAAGCCGCTGTTCGCGGGCGACAAGTATGCCGACCTGTCCGACATGTGCCTCTACTACATCGGCGGCATCATCAAGCACGCCAAGGCCATCAACGCCTTCTCCAACTCCGCCACCAACAGCTACAAGCGGCTGGTGCCGGGCTATGAAGCGCCGGTTCTGCTCGCCTATTCGGCGCGCAACCGTTCGGCCTCGATCCGGATCCCCTATTCCACCTCGCCCAAGGCGAAGCGGATCGAGACCCGGTTCCCCGATCCGATCGGCAACATGTATCTCACCTTCACCGCCCTGCTGATGGCGGGCCTCGACGGGATCGAGAACAAGATCCATCCCGGCGACGCCTTCGACAAGGACCTCTACTCGCTGCCGCCCGAAGAACTGGCGGGCGTGCCGACGGTTTGCGCCTCGCTCGATGAGGCGCTCGACAATCTGTCGGCCGACCGGGAGTTCCTGAAGAAGGGCGCGGTGATGGATGACGACATGATCGACGCCTATATCGCGCTGAAGCGGGAAGAGACCGACCGTCTCAACACCCATCCGCACCCGGTCGAGTTCGACATGTATTACAAGGCCTGATCGCTGCTGCGACAGACCGTTCAAGGCGAGGCTCCCGTGGGCGACCACGGGAGCCTTTTCGTTTCACGCGGTTGTGAGACAAAATTAATACTACCTAAAGGCGCAAATCAGTCTAGAGCGGTTTGCGTTCAGTCTGCATCGTACCCACAACTGGTGAAGTAGTTTCGGCACTCGTTGGGCTCGAACAGGTCGATCAGGTGACCGATTGCGGTCCATAGGCCCTCGACGGTGCGCTCGGC
>JBIIUJ010000005.1:0-45181 GCA_044340025.1 Caulobacterales bacterium | reverse complement strand
GGGGGGGGGGGGGGCCCGGCTGGGCCGCGGGCGCCCCGGGCCGCGCTCCCCCCCTCCGTCGGCTGCGCCGACAGCTCCCCCGCTGGCGGGGGAGCAGGGGTGTTCGCCCACGCCGCCAGCGCTTTCTCCGCCGTCGCCAGCGCATCGGCTGGCGCGGTCCAGGCATGTTCGCGCGCGCCGTGATGGCCTTGGGTGCGATAGTCGCCGGGCTTGGGCGTCTTCATCAGCGCATGGGAGAAGCGCCCGCCGAAGAACAGGAGCGAGGCTTCGCCTTCGGTTTCAATCGCGGGCAGAAAGGGCTGGATCAGCGCTTCGCCCGGGGGCAAATCGTCCGCCGGCGGGAGCGGGGCTGACCGTTTCAGCCGCGCCTGGCGCCACGCGCCCGCCCCAACGCGCGGCTTCACAACGATCTCGTCGGCGCCCAGAGCGTCGAACGCGGCCCGGATCGCCGCTTCGGTCGGCTCTGCGTAGAGCGTGGGCACGCTCGGCGCCCCGGCGCTGGCCAGCGCGCCGAGATAAGACTTGTCGAGATTGCGCCCGATCACGCCCGCGCCGTTCAGCAGCCGCACGCCTGCGGCTTCCACCTCCGCAAGGCAGGCGGCGAACCGCTCCGGCGCGCGGGGATAGTTCCAGGCCATCAGCGGGCAGACGGCGGCAAAGCGCGCCCAGTCCTGGCCCTCGTCCTCCCAGAAGGCGGGCGTGAGCGCCACCCCGCGCACGGCGCAGGCTTGAGTGAGCTGGTCGATCTGGCGGCCAACGGTCTCGTGGCGGCCCTGCGGGTCCGGCCCCGGCCAATAGGCGTGCGTGACGAGAAGAGCGACAGGCGTCATGAGCGCAGCGCCTTAGCGGAGCCAGCCCGCCGACGATAGCCGTCATGCGGGCTCGCCAGCCATACACCCCGCGCTATGCTAGCCGCCATGACCCAACCGCTCAGCCAGGCTCAGGACTTCCGCGCCGAGAGCGAGGCGTTGTTCGCCCTTCTTGCCGATCAGCCCGCCGCCGTCTTCGCTCAGGAGACCCAGTTCAAGGCCTGGACCATCAATGATGTGATCGGCCACCTCCATCTCTGGAACTGGGCGGCGCGGCTCTCGCTGGCCGATCCGGAGGGGTTTCAGGCGTTCCTGAAGGAGATGGGGGCGGCGTTCCGCTCTGAGGGCAGCTGGCGCGCGTTCGAGCGGGGCTGGGTCAAGGGCCTTGCCGGCCAGCCGCTTCTGGCGGCCTGGCGGGCCGATATGGACGAGACCGCCGCAGCGTTCGCCGTCGCCGACCCAAAGGCGCGGCTGGCGTGGGTTGGGCCGCCGATGAGCGCGCGCTCCTCCATCACCGCGCGCATGATGGAGACATGGGCGCACGCGCAAGCGGTGTTTGATCTCCTCGGGGTGGAGCGTGCAGAGCATGACCGCCTGATCAATATCGCCCAGCTTGGCGTCAACACGTTTGGCTGGACGTTCCAGAACCGGGCCGAGACCCCGCCCGGCCCCGCGCCGGAAGTGCGCCTCACGGCGCCGTCCGGCGTGATCTGGCGCTGGAACGAGGGCGCGCCCGGCCTGGTGGAGGGCCCGGCGGTGGATTTCTGCCGCATCGTGACCCAGACGCGGGCTGCCGCAGACACCGCCATTCGCACGCAGGGCGAGACCGCCGCGCGCTGGATGGCGATCGCGCAATGCTTCGCCGGCCCGCCCAACGATCCGCCCGCGCCGGGAACGCGGTTCCGCCGGCCGGCCGCGCCGACCTAGCCTAGCCGCGCACGGGGATCGGCCCGCCACGCTGTCCCGGCTGCGCCAACGCCGCTGCGGCGGCGGCCACGTCGGCGTCGGTGGTCGCCCAGCTCGCCACGAAGCGATAGGCGCCGGGGCCATCGGGCGGCCAGGGGTAGAAGCCGATCTCCGCCCCCGCCAGCGCGCCGGCCAGCGCATCGGGCAGGCGGGCGAACACTTCATTGGCCTCCACCGGATGGATCAGCGCCGCGCCTGCCTGCTCCAGCACGGCGGCGAGCGCCCGGGCCTTTTCGTTCGCGTGGGCGGCGAGCTTCAGCCACAGCCCGCCCTCCAGCAGCGCCAGCGCCTGCGCACTCGCCAGCCGGTGCTTGGAGAGCAGATGCCCCGCCCGCTTGCGCAGATAGGGCAGCGCTTCGCGCCCCGTCTCGCCAAACAGCACCACCGCTTCGGCCATCAGCGCGCCGGTCTTGGTCAGGCCGAGCGAGAGCGCATCCACACCCGCCTTCCAGGTAAGTTCGGCCGGGCTCGCGCCCGTTGCGGCCAGCGCATTGGCCAGCCGCGCGCCATCCATATGCAGCCCCCAGCCTTGCGCCCGGCAGACCGCCGCCAGCGCCGCTACCTCTTCCGGGCGATAGACCGTGCCGCTTTCGGTGGCGTTGGCGATGGAAACGGCGCGCGGTTGCGGCCCGTGCACATTGCCGGCGGGGCAAGCGGCGGCGGCGCGCGCCAGCGCCTCTGCGGTCAGCTTGCCGCCCGCGCCGCCCAGCGTCAGCAGCCGGGCGCCGCCATTGAAGAAGCCGATGGCGTTGCCCTCGTCGATGGCGATATGGCCGGCCTCGTGGCAGACCACCGCGCCATAGGCCGGCGCCAGACACGACAGCGCCAGCGCATTGGCGGCGGTGCCCGTGGGCACGAAGGCCACCGCGCAGGGGGTCTCGAAGGTTTCGCACACGGCCGCGATGGCACGCGCGGTGATTGGATCATTGCCATAGGCGGGGGCGAGCCCCTCGTTGGCGGCGGCCAGCGCCGCCATCACCGCCGGGTGCGCGCCGGCCCAATTGTCCGAACCAAAGCTCATGGGGCTTGCCCTTGGCCCCCTTCGTCGGCTCCGCCGACACTTCCCCCGCATGCGGAGGAAGACGCCGGCGCGCAGCCTGGACACGTGAGGCTCTGATGTCTCCCCCCGCGTGCGGGGGGAGTACGGCCGAAGGCCGGGAGGGGGGGCGGAGCGCTCACACCGCAGCCGCTGCGGGCCGCGCGCGCATGCCCTCATACCAGTGGGCGAGATGGGGCTGCGTCTCGGGGTCTGGCCGCCAGCGGATCATGCGGGCGAAGTCCATCGCCGCAAAGGCCACGATATCGGCGATGGTCAGCCGCTCGGCCGCGATATAGGGGCTCTCGCCCAGGCGGGTTTCGAGCAGGGCGATCATGCGGCGCGCGCTCTTGAGGTGGCCCTCCCCGGTTTCGGCGTTCTGCTTCTCGATGGCGGCGAGCGCGGGATGCAGATGGCGCACCGCCAGCATCAGCGGCGTGGCGCAATACATCTCCACCCGGCGGGTCCACATCTCGATGATCGCGGCGTCCTTCGCATCCGTCCCGAACAGATTGGGCTCGGGATGGAGCGCCTCCAGATAGCGGCAGATGGCGAGGCTTTCGGTGATGGCGGTTCCATCCTCGAGCACCAGGGTGGGGACCTGAAGCATGGGCGAGACCGCGCGCAGCGCATCATTCTTGTGCTCGTTGAGGTGGAGAGCATAGTCGATCAGCTCGATCCCCTCGATCCCCTTCTCGGCCATGACCCAGCGCACGCGGCGTGGATTGGGCGCGCGGGCGGCGGTGTAGAGTTTCATGGCGTCTGCCTCACTGAAAGACCGCCGCCGGCAGGGCCGCGACGAGCGCGCCCGTCATGGCGGTGGCGAGAATGCCCGGCAGCAGCGACTTCCAGGCGAGGTTGAGGATTTCGGTGCGACGCTCCGGCATCAGGGTGGTCATGCCCGAGACCATGATCCCCACCGAGCCGACGTTTGCAAAGCCGCACAGCGCATAGGTCAGGATCATCCGGGTGCGCTCGCTCACTTCTTCCACGGGCGCCGCGCCCAGCTGGATGAAGGCCACGAATTCGGTGAGGAACAGCTTCACGCCGAGGAAATAGCCAGCCTTCTGGCTTTCTTCCGCGCTGATGCCGATCATGTAGGCCAGCGGCGCAAACAGCCAGCCAAACACCCGCTCCAGCGTCAGCGGCGCGCCCGCCACATCCGGGAACAGGCCCAGCATCCCGTTCACGATCGCAACAAACGCTACAAACACCAGCAGGGTCGCGGCGATGTTCACACAGACCATCAACCCGTCGGAGACGCCGCGGGTGATGGCGTCCATCGCGCCTTCATATTTCAGGCTGGAGGTATAGTCCGCAAACTCCCCGCCCTGGCCCGGCGTCTCGGGCAGCATGATGCGCGCGAGCAGGATCGCGGCCGGCGCGGAAATGATGCTCGCCACCAGAACATGCCCGCCCGCATTGGGCAGCGTGGGCGCAAGGATCGTGGCGTAGGCCACCATGGTGGAGCCAGCCACCGTCGCCAGACCCACCACCATCATCAGGAACAATTCCGAGCGGGTCAGCTTGTCGAGATACGCCTTGATGACGATGGGGCTCTCCACCATGCCCATGAAGATGTTGGCGGCGGTGGCCAGCGCGGAGGCGCCGCCCAGCCCCATCGACTTCTGGAACAGAAAGCCGAAGCCGCGCGTTATCCACTTGAGGATTTTCCAGTGCCAGAGCAGCGCCGAGAGCGCCGAGATCACAAGGATCAGCGGCAGGACCTGAAACGCGAAGATGAAGGGCGGGGGCGCGTTGGGGTCGCTCGCCACATAAGGCTGAGCCCCGCCGCCGAGGAAGGAGAACACGAATTGCGTGCCCGCATTGGTGGCGGAATTGAGCCCATCCACCACCCCGGTGATCGCGGCGAGCACCGGGCGCGAATTGGGCAGCCCGAAGAGCAGGAGCACCAGGCCCATCTGCACCGCCAGCGCGCCCAACGCGAGCCGCCAGGGAAACACCCGCCGGTTCTCCGACAGCCCCCAGGCCAGAGCGATGATGACGCAAACGCCGATCAGCGCACGCCCGTTGTCCCAGCCCCAGTCGCTCACGCCTGCGTTCCCCCCGATCACCGATCGTTCGCCAAAGGCGTAGAGCAAGAGCGGGCTTTCGCGCAAACAGAGCGGCGTCGTCATCCCGGACGGGGCGCAGCCCCGATCCGGGACCTCGTTGAGCTTTATCCTGCCGGAGGTCCCGACTCTTGCTTCGCTCGGCCGGGATGACGGGCGGTTCTAGTTGCGCGCCGCAACCCGTGCCGCGGCGACTGCGGGCTTGGCGGCGGCAGTTGCGACTGCGCGGTCGCGCGCCGTCATGATCTCGGCGGCGGCCGCTTTCAGGGCGGGGGCGAGTTCGGCGAGCGCCCGCTGCGCCGGCATCGCGGATTTGATGTAGCGCAGGTTCAGCGCCGCATAGGGCCGCCCCTCGCCATCGGTGAGCACGGTGGCGAGCGTGCATTCGCCCTGGACCGCAGACAGATCGAGCGAGACGCCGCCTTGCCGACGGGCTTCGGCGGCTGCGACCAGCGCGCCATCCCGGATAGAGCCCGAGACGCCGGCGCCGGCGAGGATTTCCTCGGCGTCTTCCGGAGACAGCGCCGACAGATAGGCCGCGCCGCATGCGCTGCGGGCCAGCTGATAGCGCTCGCCCGGCGCATAGCGCTCGAGGGCCAGCGGGCTCATCCGGTCGGTCGCGGCGCGCAGGATCATCTGCCCGGATTTCAGCGTCGTGAGCCCGATCGGCCACAGGAGCTTCTTGCAGAGCGCCTGCATCACCGGCCAGGCGTGTTCGCGCAGCCAGGCTTCATCCTCGACGCCGTCGGCAAGGCCCTTGACCGCCATGGTCGGGCGATAGCGATCGTCGATCTCGTCGCGAATGACGTAGCCGCCGGTCCGCAGGGTTTCGAGAATGCGGTAGGCGGTTGTGCGCGGCAGGCGCGCATTGTCGGCGACTTCGGTTACCGTGAGGCCTTCACCCCGATTGAGAGAGCGCAGGGCTTCAAGACCCCGCAGAAGAGCGCGGATGGGGCGAATTGGCTCGGCGGCCGGTCCTGTCATAGGAACCTCCTCAAGGTCCCGTCTCGGGCGCCGGGCTGGCGCTTTCGACGGAAACACTCTCTCACGGTGCGGATATTCGTGAAAGTAGGGAGAGAATTATCTTTGGCCAGATGCACGCGACGCGTGCGTCAACCCGCGCAGGGCGAGCGCTCCGTCCACCGCAAATCCCGCAATGCGGACAAGCGCGCGGTCGGCCGGACCGGCGGCGAATTTCTGGAAATAGCGCTTGAAGCCCGCCGCCTTGGCGCGCCGCACAAAGGCAGAAGACACCGCGCTCGAGCCGCCCAGATGGGTGGCTTCAGCGCCCGGTTCGAACAGCACCAGAGCCCCGATCGCGCGCGCCCGGCGGCACAGATCCACATCCTCAACGTGCAGGAAGTAGCCTTCGTCAAAGCCGCCAAGCCTCTCAAACAGCGCTCGACGCACGCCGAGGAAGGCGCCCGACACCACTGGCATCGGCTGGGCTGCAACCGGCATCGGATCGTGGATGCGATGCAGGTCGCGCAGGAAAGGCAGGGCCGGCTCCAGCCGCGAAAGCCCGCTTGCCGACACGAACGCAGACCACGGGGTCACCTCCTCGCGCCGGCAGCCGCGCTGCTCGCGCCCGTCCGTCCCGCGAACAAGACCACCCACGATCCGGCTGTCGTCAGGGCCGCCAAGGGTTGCGACAAGCTGTCGCAACGCGCCTGGCGCCACCACGGCGTCCGGATTGACAAAGCAGAGCGCCTCCCCGCGGCAAAGGGCTGCGCCGCGATTGGCGCCGGCGGCGAATCCCAGATTCGCAGCCTGCGGCGCATAGATCAGGCGCGGCTCTTTCTGCGCTCGCAAAGCCAGTTGCGCCTGCACCTCGGGCGGGTTGCCATTGTCCACCAGGACAAGCTCGGCCACGTCCGGCCCTGCGAGCGCAGCGTCGAGGCAGTCCCACAGGACGGGCCCGGTATGGAAGCTGACGACAATGAGGCTCGCGCGGGTCAAAGCGCCTCCATGTCGGCGGCGAGCTTGCGGTCGGCTTCGGCCTCAAGTCGGGAGCGGCGCGCCACCGCCACCGCCGCCACCGCTGCGGCTGCCGTCGCCCAGAGCCACTCCTGCCAGGCCCCATAGCTCACCCCGGCGAGCGTGGCGAACGCTGCTGTCGCCCCCGCGCAAGCCGCCGCCGCCGGCCGGTCGGTCTTCAGCGCCCGGGCGGCCGCCGCCGCAAGGCCCAGAAGCGCGCTCGCCGCCAGCGTCGCGCCAACGGCGCCGGTCTCCATCCAGATCTGCAGCGGCGCGCTATGCGGGTGGATCTGCAGCGTGGTGGTCTGCACCCCCTCCAGCCGCTCCACCGGGGCGTCAAAGGCGCGCGCTGCATCCAGCCCCCAGCCAAACCAGGGCCGCTCGGCGATCCTGTCGGTTGCGAAAGACCACATGTCGGTCCGGATCGCCCAGGACGGCGGCAAGCTCAGTCCTTCGCCGGCCACGTCGATCCCGTGGGCGATCAGCGGCGCGGCAAGGAGCGCGATTGCAAAAAGCGCCAGCGTCCCCCCCGCCGCCAGCGCCGGCGCGCGCAGCGCCAGCAGCGCCGCCGCCAGCGCCAGGGTCGCCGCCAAGGCGTTGGCGTCCAGCCCGAACCCTGCCGAAACCCCCAGCGTCGTCAGCGCCACTGCGCCAAGCGCCCAAACCGGAGCGCCCAGACGCCAGAGGCAGACGCAGGCCGGCGCCGCCAGAATAACAAGCACGGCTGCTCCCCGGCCCAGATTGCGCAGGAGCGGCCCCGCATCGGCGGCGCCGGGATTGGCGGCATGCATCAAGGACGCCTGAAACAGCGCCTCCACCCCCAAAAGCGCCAGAAGGCCCAGAACACCCGCGACAATCGCCCGCCGCATCAGCGCGCGATCGGCGTCGCGCGGGCTCGCCGCCCCCCAGGCCGCGAAGGCGAACAGCGGCCACAGCACCACAAGCTTCAGCCCTGTCTGCCAGGCCGCTTCCGGCGACCAGGCGAGCGAGGCGCCGGCCCAACCCAGAAACAGCGCTGCAAACAGACCTGCCGGCCCTGTCCGCTGAAGGTCCACCGCCAGCCCGCGCACCAGCCGCGACCGCGCGGCCGCAAGGCCCGCGACTGCGGCTGCGGCGGCCAACCCCAGCGCGCCGGCCGCCCCAAGGGGCGCCAGCGCCAGAAAGAAGCCGCCCGCCGCGCCGGCGCGCGCACTGAAGCGTTGATCATCGATCAAAGGGTCAGGCCGCCTGCGCCGGCGCCGCGCCCCGCGCCGCCTTCATATCCGGCGCGAGAGCTTCCACGCCCAGGAGCGCCACGGCCTGATCCAGCGTCATGACCTGCTGATGCTCTCCGCCGAAGCGGCGCAGCGCCACCTTGCCTTCTTCCGCCTCGCGGCGGCCGACAACGGCGATCACCGGCGTCTTCTGCAGGGAGTGCTCGCGCACCTTGTAGTTGATCTTCTCGTTGCGCAGGTCGGTCTCCACCCGCAGGCCGGCCGCGCGCAGCCGGGCGGCGACCTGCAGGGCATAGTCGTCCGCATCCGAGGTGATGGTCGCCACCACAACCTGCGTCGGGGCCAGCCAGAGCGGGAAGGCGCCGGCGTAATGCTCGATCAGGATGCCTGTGAAGCGCTCGAGTGAGCCAAACAGCGCGCGGTGCAGCATCACCGGGCGGTGCTTGGCCCCATCCTCGCCCACGAAGGTGGCGTCGAAGCGCTCGGGCAGGTTGAAGTCCACCTGAAGCGTCCCGCACTGCCAATCGCGCCCGATGGCGTCGCGCAGCACGAACTCCAGCTTCGGGCCGTAGAACGCGCCTTCGCCGGGATTGTAGCCATAGGGCCGGCCCGTGGCCTCCAGCGCCTGTTTCAGCGCGGCTTCGGACTTGTCCCAGACGCTATCCTCGCCGATGCGCTGCTCGGGCCGGTCGGAGAACTTGATCGCCACGTCCTCGAACCCGAAGTCGCGATAGATGTCGAGGATCAGGTCCACGACCGTCAGGCATTCCTGTTGCAACTGGTCGGGCGTGCAGAAGATGTGGGCGTCGTCCTGGGTGAAGTGGCGCACCCGCATGATGCCATGCAGCGAGCCGGACGGCTCGTAGCGGTGCACCTTGCCGAACTCCGCCATGCGCAGCGGCAGCTCGCGATAGGAGCGCTGGCCGTGATTGTAGACCTGCACCCCGCCGGGGCAGTTCATCGGCTTGAGCGCATATTTCCGCTCGTCCGGCATGACGGTGGAATACATGTTCTCGCCGAACTTCTCGGCGTGGCCGGACGTCTCCCACAGGGAATAATCGAGCAGGTCGGGCGTGTTGATCTCGACATAGCCGGCGTTCTCCTGGCGCCGGCGCATGTAGCCGATCAGCGTCTGGAACAGCGTCCAGCCCTTCGGGTGCCAGAAGACGCTGCCGGGGCCTTCTTCCTGCATGTGGAACAGGTCCATCAGCTTGCCCAGCTTGCGGTGATCGCGCTTTTCGGCCTCCTCCAGCCGGTGAAGGTGTTCGGCGAGCTGCTTCTCGTCGGCCCAGGCCGTGCCATAGATGCGCTGCAGCTGCGGGTTCTTCGGATCGCCCCGCCAATAGGCGCCGGCAAGCTTCATCAGCTTGAATGCCTTGCCCAGCCGGCCCGTGGAGGGCAGGTGCGGCCCCCGGCAAAGATCGGCCCACTGGTCGGCGTGGGAATAGACCGTGATCGCCTCGCCCGGGGCGATGATGTCGTCGATGATCTGGGCCTTGAACTCTTCGCCGATCGCCTTGAAGTGGGCGATCGCGGCATCGCGGTCCCATTCCTTGCGCAGGATGGGCAGGTCGGCGTCGACGATTTCGGCCATGCGCTTTTCGATGGCGGCGAAATCGTCGGTCGAGAATTTCTCCTCACGGTAGAAATCGTAATAAAATCCGTCGTCAACGACCGGGCCGATCGTCACCTGCGTGCCGGGGAACAGGTCCTGCACGGCCTGGGCGAGGATGTGGGCCGCATCGTGGCGCAGCACCTCCAGGCCGTCCGCGCTGTCGCGCGTGACCAGTTCCAGCCGCACTGAACCAGGCAGCGGTCGCGTGAGGTCCCACCAGGCGCCGTCCACCTTGGCCGCGACCGCCTTTTTGGCGAGGCCCTTGGAAATGCCCTCGGCGATGGCGAGCGGCGTGATCCCCGCCTCATACTGGCGCACCGCGCCATCGGGGAAAGAAACGTCAATCATGGTTGCACTCGTTCACAGATGGGCGGGTCGGGGACGGGGCGCACGCGGGCGTCCCAATCCCCCAGCCGCCAAGGCGCCCAGAGGGGCGCGTTTGGTTTCTCGCCAGGCGCGGGATCATAGCCCGATCCGCCCCACGGATGGCAACGGCACAGCCGCGCCGCCCCCATCCAGCCGCCAGCCCAGGCGCCATGCCGGCGGATCGCATCCGCGGCATAGACAGAGCACGTCGGCTGATACCGGCACGCCCGGCCAAGCCAGGGGCTGAGCACAAGCTGATAGGCGCGGATCAGGCCAAGCAGGAGGCGGGCGAGGGGACCGGGACGCATCGCGGACCGTCAGACGAGAGTGACAGGAACCGGGCAGGCGCACGTCGCCGCTGCGGCGCGCCCGGCTTCGCGCCGCCGGCGTCAGCCGGTAGTCGTACGGGTGCGGGCGGGCGTATTTCTCATGGGCGTCTGGATATCACGCAGGCTGCGCCTTGGCGAGGCTCACCGCCCGGTCAGCTCCTGCGGATCAAACGCAAAGCTGATGTTGCAGAATTCGCAGCGCACGTTGATCGCCCCATCCTCGACCAGATCTGCGGTCTCGGCGGCGCCAAACTGCATGAGAATGTCGGCAATCCGGGCGCGGGTGCATGAACACGCGACTTCCAGGGGCTTGGGTTCGGCCAGCCGAACGCCCTGTTCGTGGAACAGCCGATACAGCAGCGCCCCGCCGGAAAGCTCCGGGTCCACCAACTCATCGTCCCCGGTGGTGGCGAACAGATGGGTTGCGGTGCGCCACGCCTCCGCCGTATCGCCGCGCGCCTGATCGCCCGCCACCTGCTGCAGCAGCACCCCGCCAGCGCGCCACTCAGGCCGGCCCGTCGGCCCGTCCACCTCCGCCACCGCCAGGCGCAGCCGGGTTGGCACCTGCTCGGACTGGGCGAAATAGAGCTCCGCGCATTCGGCCAATGTGCGGCCTTCGAGCGGCACAATGCCTTGATATCGCTCGGTATGCTCGCCCTGATCGATGGTGAGCGCCAGCGTGCCCTGGCCCAGAAACACCTGCGCCTCGGCGCCGGGCGCCACCAGCGCCACCGCATCGCCCTCGGCATGGGCATAGCCGCGCAGCGAGCCATTGGTGCGATACTCGGCCACCAGGAAGCTCACCGGCCCGTCGCCCTGCACCTGCAGGATCAGCTTGCCTTCGAACTTCAGGCTCGCCCCGATCAGCGACACGAGCGTCAGCGCCTCGCCCAGCAGCCGCGCCACCGGATCGGGATAGGCGTGCCGGCGCAGGATCACATCCACCGTCGCCGGCCCCAGCCGCACGATCCGCCCGCGCACCGGCTGATCCTGGATCTGGAACGCCGCGACGATGTCGTCGGCCGCGGCGTGGTCGTGCCGGTCAGGATCGGTCATGGCCGAAACACCACAACAGAATAGCCTTTTGAACATGCAGCCGATTTTCGGCTTCGTCGAAGACCAGCGACTGTGGCCCGTCCATGACCTCGGCGGTTACTTCCTCTTCGCGATGGGCGGGCAGGCAATGCAGGAACACCGCCGATGGCTTGGCCTGCGCCATCAGGCGGGCATCGACCTGATAGGGGCCCAGCGCCTGCATCCGCTCGCGCGCGTTGGTGTCTCCCATTGAAACCCAGGTGTCGGCGATCACCGCGTCGGCCCCGGCGACAGCGGCCTCGGCCGCCTCCATCACCTGCACGTTTCCACCCAGCGCCGTTGCGCGCGCCACCAACGCAGGATCGGGCCTGAAGCCGGCCGGGCAGCCGAGCGTCAGGCGGAAGCCAAGGAGCGGGGCGGCGTGAATGAAGCTCGCGGCCACGTTGTTTCCATCGCCCACCCACGCGAAATGCGCGCCCTTCACGGGGCCGACGCGCTCCTCGAACGTCTGAAGATCGGCGAGGATCTGGCAGGGGTGGCTCTTGTCCGTCAGGCCGTTCACCACCGGCACGCTGGCGTGCGCGGCAAGTTCCAGCAGGTCTTCGTGGCGGTTGGCGCGCAGCATGATGGCGTCGACATAGCGCGACAGCACGCGCGCGGTATCGGCCACGGTCTCGCCCCGGCCGAGTTGGGTTTCGGCTGCGTTCAGCACCACGGGAAAGCCGCCGAGCTGGCGGATCGCAAGATCGAAACTCACCCGCGTGCGCGTCGAGTTCTTCTCAAACAGGCAGGCGAGCGCATGGCCCGCGAGCGGGGCGTCCGCATCAGGAGCGCCCTTGGGCAGGCCCGCCCGCGCCGCTTTCCGGCGCTTCGCTTCATCGAGAATCCAGCGCAGATCCGCGCCGGAGAGCGCGTCCAGATCCAGAAAATGGCGGGGGGTCATGCCGCTTGCGCAGCCCGCGCGAGGCCGAGAGCCGCCTCGATTTTCTCGATCGCTTCGCCCACGTCTTTCTCATCGATGATCAGCGGCGGCGCCATGCGCAGCACGTTGTCGCCGGCCGTGCCGACCAGAAGCCCCTGCTCGAAACAGGCGGTGCGCACCGGGAGCGGATCGATCGTCAGCTTGAGCCCGCGCAGCAGGCCCTTGCCGCGCAGCGCCACCACCAGATCGCGGTTGCGGTCCTTCACGCCTTCCAGCGCCTGGGTCAGGTGATTGGAGATTTTCAGGACATGCTCCAGAAGCGCCGGCGAGGCGATCTCGTCGAGCACGGCATGGCCCACCGCCATGGCGAGCGGCGCGCCGCCGAAGGTGGAGCCGTGCGTTCCCTTCGCCATGCCCGAAGACGCATCCGCCGTGGTGAGGCAGGCGCCGATGGGAAAACCGCCGCCTATACCCTTGGCCGCGCACAGAATGTCTGGCGTCACGCCGGCCCACTCATGGGCGAACAGCTTGCCGGTCCGGCTCGCGCCGCACTGCACCTCATCGAGGATCAGCAGCACGCCATGCTTGGTGCACAGATCGCGCAGGCCTTGGAGGCACGCGTCGGGCATGGCGCGAACGCCGCCTTCGCCCTGCACCGGCTCCACGATCACCGCACAGGCCGTGGGGGCCGACACAGCGGCCTCCAACGCCTCGTGATCGCCCCAGGGCAGCCGGACATAGCCCGGTAGCCGCGGGCCAAAACCATCGACATAGTTCGGATTGCCGGCGGCATTGATCGCGCCATAGGTGCGGCCGTGGAACGAGCCCTCGAAGCCGATGATGTCGATCCGCTCCGGCTCGCCCTTGGCGGAGAAATACTTGCGCGCGATCTTCAGCGCCGCTTCCACGGCCTCCGCCCCCGAATTGGCGAAATAGACGT
The DNA here is from genome assembly GCA_044340025.1 of Caulobacterales bacterium. Lineage (GTDB taxonomy): Bacteria > Pseudomonadota > Alphaproteobacteria > Caulobacterales > Aquidulcibacteraceae > JBIIUJ01. Next base: position 31,900 of record JBIIUJ010000005.1, on the reverse strand, counting down.
GATCGGCGAACGTCAGATCGACATAGCGCTGCGCGAGGCTGCGCTGCAGGTCGGTCTGGTAAAGGTTGGAGACCTGCCAGAGCTTGTCGGCCTGGTCCTTCAGGGCGGCCACCAGTTTGGGGTGGCAGTGGCCCAGCGCATTCACCGCGATCCCGGCGATGAAATCGAGATAGACCTTGCCGTCGGCCGCCTCCAGACGCGCGCCTCGGCCACGCACGAAATCCGCCGGAGACGGAGCGTAAACGGGCAAAAGCGGACCGGCAGTCATGAAAAGCGCCTCCTAGCGTCAGGAAAGCGGCGCACGTTAGGCGCCGGCGCCGCTGGGTCAAGCCACGTTCACGCCTTCATCTTCCAGCCCGACCGGAACAGCGCCCAGCACGCGACGAGACCGGCAAGCGCCAGCACGCCCACATAGACCGCCCCGATCGCCAGATCCCCATCGGCGTGGCCGGTAAAGCCGTAACGCACCCCGTCGATCATGTAGAAGACAGGGTTCCAGTGGGTGATCGTGTAGAACGGCTCTGGCAGAACCCTGGTGGAATAAAAGGTGCCCGACAGGAAGGTGAGGGGCGTGATCACAAAGGTGGTCACAGCGGCCAGATGGTCGAATTTGTCGGCCCAGACGCCCCCGATCACCCCGAGGGTGGAAAACACCACCGATGCGGCAAGCGTGAAGTAGATCGCCGCCAGCCAGTCCTTGGGCCAGACATCAGCGTAGAACGCCACCGAAGCTGCGCAGGCCACCGCCACCGCCACCCCCCGCGTGACCGCGCCGGCGACGAACGCAGCCGTCAGCTCGCCCGCCGAAAGCGGCGGCATCAGGAAGTCGCTCGCATTGCCCTGCATCTTGGCCACGATCAGCGAGGAGCTGGAATTGGCGAAGGCGTTCGATAGAACCGCCAGCATGATCAGGCCCGGCGCCAGAAAGTCGGGCAGGCTGACGCCCTCCACCATGCGCTTGTCAGCGCCGAACGCCACCACGAACACGACCATATAGAGCCAGGTGGACACCACCGGCCCCACCACCGTCTGCATCAGCACTTTCATGAAGCGCAGCACTTCGCGGACATACAGCGTCCAGACGCCGATGAGGTTGATTGCGCCATAGGTGCGCGGTGCAGGCAGCGTGCTCATGGCCTCCTGATGCGCCTGGCGGCGGCCGGAGGCAAGCCCGCACAAACCCGCACACAAGATGTAGAGAGCGCACGCTCTTGGGGATAAATCGTCAGCTAGCGCTTGTGCCGTCCCCGCGCCTATGCACCATATCTAGCCATGAAAGCCCGGCGGTCCGCAGAGGCGGGCCTAAATCTGGGGGGTAGCGATGTCGCTGGCAGGCTGGACAGACGAACGGGTTGAGCAGCTCAAGAAGCTCTGGACCGATGGCTTGAGCGCAAGCCAGATCGCCAAGGCGCTTGGCGGGGTCACCCGAAACGCCGTGATCGGCAAGGTGCATCGTCTGGGTCTGGCGGGCCGCGCTGCGCCATCCCGTCCGGTCAAGCGCGTTCCGGTGGCGGCGCCCGCGCCCAAGCCGCGGATCGTCACGCCCGCTTCGCCCGGGCTGCCGCCGCGCACGATTGCTTTGGTCCCGGTGGCTGCGCCGTCTCCGGTTCCGCTCGCCGCCCGCCCAAGCGCGCGCCTCAGCGATGACGTGGCCACCGTCGATGTGCTGGGTCTGAAGCCCGGCATGTGCAAGTGGCCGGTCGGGGATCCGGGTTCGCCGGGCTTCGGCTTCTGCGGCAAGCACACGGCCGACGGCAAGGTCTATTGCGAAGAGCACGCAGCCGTGGCCTACCAGCCCGCCGCGCCACGCAAGAAAACCCGCCGGGACGAGGATGTGGCGGCCGCCGAGATCCGGCGCTATGCCCGCCTCGCCTCGCTCTAGAGGCTAGGCCACCGCCGCGTTGAGCGGGGCCACGCGCAGCTTCTGGAGCGCCTCGCGCACATACATGGCGTGGATCACGATCCCGATTTCAAGGCGCTCCTCGGTCAGGACCACCTGCTGGGCCAGCATGCCGGCGATGAATTGGGCGTTTTCGAACTCCAGCGACCCCGCCCGCCGGCGGGCCCGCTCGGCCATATAGACTGGTCCGCCGCTGTTTCCGGCGAAGACCGCGAAATCCATCAGGAAGGTGGGATACTGCGTCGGCGGGGACAGCGGATAGGACGCGATCCGGCCAGAGCGCAGGATCGGAAAGCCCGCATCATTGGCCGTGATCCCCTTGGGATAGCCCAGACACAGAAACTCGTCGCCTGGCCGGATGTCGTTCATCGCGAACGTGTCGACATCGGCGAGCATCGTGATGTCGATCGCCGCCGCCTCGGCATGGTCTGGCGGCGTCACGGGAATGACCGCGATGTCGCGCTGGCCATGCTCGGTGTAAAGCGGCGCCAGATCCGGCGCGCGCACTGCAAGCGGACGCGCCTCCCGCGACCAGACGCCTTCACCGCTCAGACGGCGCCAGTGCACGGTGGCCTCCGGCTTGCGCATCCTGTCAAACACGTGGCGTGCGGTCACGAGCGCATAGGGCGGCGGCCCGTCTCCCTGGTCGGCAGACAGGCGCACCAGCCAGCCGGTGCCGACGATCCGCGTCCCGTCGGCCTGCACCTGCTCCAGCTTGTAGGTGGCGCGCATCAGCGCGAGATTGAGATCAGTCGCCACGCAGCCCGTCCGTCGCCTTCCCTGCATGTCCGACCAGCGGACATGCGTCGACCTTACTCCGTTCTCGATCGATGCGCATCCCGTTCCGGGTCTCGGCGCTGCATGGTCAACCGGACTGAATGTCGCAGATCGCCGCATGAATCTTCTGTAACGCGCAGCCCCGCCCGCCCGCAGCCATTGACGCGGCCAGCATGGATGGCAAGCCTTGGGCGCAAATCTCAGGGATCTACTCGATGAACCGTCGCACGCTTCTTTCCACCGGCGCCAGCGCTCTTGTGGCGGCGGGCGCGCCCCCGCTATTGGCCCAGGACGCCGCGCGAGCCCCGAGCGGCGGTCCAGTATCGATGAGCCGCATGCCGACGCCCCCAATCGCCCGCCGCGACGTCAAGACCATCACCCAGCTCGGCCGCACCCGCGAAGACGCCTATGGCTGGATGCGCGACGATAACTGGCAGGAGGTTCTGACCAATCCGGGCGCGCTGCGCGCTGATATCCGCACCCACCTCGAGGCGGAAAACGCCTACCTCGACGCCGTGATGCTCAAGCCCACCGAGGCGCTGCGCGAGACGCTGTTTTCCGAGATGCGCGGCCGCATCAAGGAGAATGATTCCAGCGTGCCGGCGCCGGACGGCGCCTTCGCCTATCTCAACCGCTTCCGCGAGGGCGGCCAGTATCCCATCCTGGCGCGCATCCCGATCGATGCGGCGAAGGCCGCAACCGGCCCCGAGCAGATCCTGATCGACGGCGACGAGGCGGCGAAGGGCGAGAAGTTCTGGCTGCTGCGCGGCGCCGCCCATAGCCCGGATCACGCCTTCTTCGCCTATGGCGTGGATACCGAAGGCGCCCGTCTGGTCACCACCCGGTTCCGCATCGCCGCGAATGGCCAGGACCTTTCCTATGCCCTCCAACGCACCGACGGCGCAGTCGTGTGGGCCAAGGACAGCCGCACCTGTTTTTATGTGGTGCAGGACGACAATGTCCGGTCGCGCTGGGTCAAGCGCCATGTCGTGGGCACGGATCCTGCCGCCGACGTGATCATTTATGAAGAGAAAGACCCCACCTGGCAGATGGGGATCGGGGCTTCCGATTCCGGGGACTATCTCTTCATTGTCTCCTCAAAGTCGGACGCCAGCGAGGCGCGTTTCCTTCCGCTCGCCACGCCGACGGCGCGGCCGCGCCTGATCCAGCGCCGCACGCGCGGGCTGGAATACTACCCCGAACACCACGGGGATCATTTCTACATCCGCACCAACGCCGATGGCGCGGTGGACTTCAAGATCGTGCGCGCGCCGATTGCTTCGCCCGGCAAAGCGAACTGGCAGGACGTGGTGCCTCATCGGCCGGGCACGCTGGTGGAGGGGCTTTCAGCCTACAAGAACCATCTGGTGCGCGCCGAAATGGTCGATGCCCTGCCTCGCCTGACTGTGCGGGCGATGGATACGGGCGAGGAGCACGCAGTCTCCTTCCCCGAAGAGGCCTACGACCTCGATCTCAGCCGCGGCTATGAGTGGGACACCACCACGCTGCGCTTTGTCTATCAGTCGCCGTCCACCCCGCGCGAGACGTGGGACTACGATATGGTCGCCCGCACGCGGGTGCTGCGCAAGCGCCAGGAAGTGCCCTCGGGCCACGATCCGGCCCAGTATGTCGTGCGCCGCATCAACGCGCCGTCCGCGGGCGGCGCGCAGGGGCCGGTGACCATCCTGTACAGGAAGGGAACCCCGGTCGACGGCTCGGCGCCGACCCTGCTTTATGGCTATGGCAGCTACGGCATTTCGATGCCCGCGACCTTCTCCACCGCGCGGCTCAGCCTGGTGGACCGCGGCTTCATCTACGCCATCGCCCACATCCGCGGCGGGCAGGAGCGGGGCTTTGCGTGGTATACCGACGGCAAGCTCGCCAACAAGCAGAACACCTTCACCGATTTCATCGCTGCGGCTGAAGCGCTGATCGCGCAAAACTTCTCCAGCCCGCGCCGGATCGTGATCCAGGGCGGCTCGGCTGGCGGACTGCTCGTTGGGGCGGTCATCAACCAGCGGCCGGAACTGTTTGGCGGCGTGATCGCTGCGGTGCCGTTCGTGGACGTGATGAACACGATCTCGGACGCGACCCTGCCGCTCACGCCGCCGGAATGGACCGAATGGGGCGACCCCATTCGCGATCCCAAGGCCTATGACACGATGGCTGCCTACAGCCCTTACGAGAATGTGGGCGACAAGCCCTATCCCCCGATCCTGGCGCTCACCGCGCTTTCCGATAGCCAGGTCACCTATTGGGAGCCGGCCAAGTGGATCGCGCAATTGCGCCACCATGCCCCCAACGCCGGGCCCTTCCTGCTGCGCACCAACATGGAAGCCGGCCATGGCGGCGCCTCGGGCCGGTTCGACAGCCTGAAGGAAGTCGCCCAGGAATGGGCGTTCGCGCTCTGGGTGATGGGCAAGGCGGGCGCCGGGTGAGGGCTCTGGGCTCTCGCCTATGGTTTCGGGAGCCGTCGAGCTCCCCATTGAAGCGTCTCCCCCTCTCCCGGCGAAGGCCGGGACCCAGGTCCAGGGCTAGGGCGCCGCAAGGCCTGGGCCCCGGCCTGCGCCGGGGAGGGGGCTTCTTTCAAGGTAGGCTGAGCCACGCCCCCAAAGCTCACGCTGCGGCGTGGATCTCCTGCACCAGCCCGGCCGGCAGTTTCAGCTTGCCGGCCAGCGCGCCGAGATAGGCCTTCTCGGCCGGTTTTTCTGGATCGATTGCGACGAGTGAGGCGGCGTAGATTTCCGCCGCCAGTTCCGGGCTGGTGGCGCCGGCGGCGACTTCGTCCAGGCTCAGGGGCTTGGCCAGCTCATCGAAGATGAAGCTCTGCTCTTCGGGGTCGAGCTGCACCTGGCCGAGCCGCTGCCACAGCGCGGCGCGCTCCTCTGCGCTGATGGCCCCGTCGGCCTTGGTCGCCGCAATCATGGCCCGGATCACCGCCTTGCCCAGCTCTTCCTGGCCGGCGGCATTGTCCGGCGCAGGGAGGAACGGTCCGCCGGCCTGAGGCGCAGCGGGGGCTCCGGCGGCGCCCTGGTGCTTCTGCCAGGCCTGATAGGCAAGCGTGCCAATGGCGGCGAGACCGCCCAGCGTGGCGACCTGCCTGCCGAACTTGCCCGAAGAGCCAAGCAGAAGCCCGCCCAGCATGCCGGTCGCGCCGGCGCCCAGCGCGAGGTTCTGGCTATCCTTGTCGGTCTTCACCCGGTCGGCCATGCCGCGGCCTTCCGATTTCAGCGCGTCCAGCACTCTGGGCCCTTCGGTCTGAAGCGCGCGGATGATCTTGTTGGCGTCGAACATGGCTTGCCCTCCTTCAGGCGGTTGGATGGAAAGGTCGGGATCGCGCACGCCAATGTCAAAGGGGCAAGCGATGAGGTTTTCGTCATGACGCGGCCGCCGGCATCGTTTAGGCCTGCATCATGATCGCTTTCGTGCTCGACGCTCATCGCAAGGATCTTGGCGGTTTCGAGGTGGCGCGCGCCCTGCCCATGGCGCAGGCGCGCCATGTGGGCCCGTTTGTCTTCCTCGATCAGATGGGGCCAGCGGCCTTCGGACCGGGTCAGGGGATCGATGTGCGGCCCCATCCCCATATCGGGCTCGCCACCCTGACCTATCTGTTCGAGGGCGCGATCCATCACCGCGACAGCACGGGCGTGCATCAGCCGATCCTGCCGGGCGCCGTGAACTGGATGACGGCCGGGCGCGGCATCGTCCATTCCGAGCGCACCGATCCCGCCCTGCGCGCCAGCGGCTGGCGCATGCACGGGATGCAGGCCTGGATCGCCCTGCCGGAGGAGGCGGAGGAGGTGGAGCCCAGCTTCGCCCATCATCCAGCCGAAACCATCCCCGCTTTCGAGGACGGCGCAGCCCGGCTTCGGCTGATTGCGGGGGAGGCCTATGGCTTAAGGAGCCCGGCGCAGGGCGCCTCCCCGCTCTTCTATGTGCATGCCACCCTTGGCCCCGGCGGCCGGGCGGCGGTGCCGGGCGGTTATCGCGAGCGGGCCGCCTATGTGGCCGAGGGCGCGGTCGAGGTGGCTGGCCGCGCGATCTGCGCTGGCCAGCTTGTCGTCTTCGCTCCGGGGGAGTCCCCCGTCCTGACCAGCGAGGCGGGCGCCACCGTGATGCTGCTCGGCGGGGAAAGCGTGGGCGAGCGGCATCTCTGGTGGAATTTCGTGTCCTCGTCCAAAGCCCGCATCGAGCAGGCCAAGGCCGATTGGGCGGCCGGGCGCATGGCGTTGCCTGAGGGGGATGATCAGGAGTTCATCCCGCTGCCCTGAACTCCCGAAAGGAAGCCAATCGATGCCCTTGGCGGTTTTTGTGCGCGGCGATGACGGCCGCATCGCCCGGGCGGCCGACCCGATGGCCGGCCTGATCGATCCCGCCGCCGTCTGGATCGATCTGCTCACCCCCACACAAGCCGAGGAGGCTCTGGTGGAAAGCGCCCACTGGCTGGAGATTCCCACTCCGGCGGAGCGCGAGGCGCTGGAGGAATCCTCGCGCTTCTATGAGGAAGGCGGCGCCCTGTTTCTGACGCCCACCGTCATCACCACGCGCGAGGAGCGCACGGTGCGCGACACGGTCACGTTTGTTTTGGCGCGCAACCGGCTGGTCACGCTGCGCCATTGCACGCCCACGGCCTTCGAGATCGGCAAGGGGCGGGCGTCCGTCCGGCTGGGCGAGGCGCTGAATGCGCCGGACGTGTTGCTGCTTCTGCTGGAAAGCCTCGTGGAGCGGACCGCCGACCGCCTCGCCGGCGCGGTGGATGCGGTGGAGGACCTGGCGCTGCAGGTGACGAACGGGCGCGGCCGCACCCGCGATCTGGAGCGCCACCTGCGCGCGCTGGGCAGGCTGGGCGCACTCGCCGCCCAGGCGCGTGATGCGCTGGGATCGCTCAGCCGGCTGACCCGCTTCGCCAACGCCGTCGCCAGCCGCCACGCTCTGCCGCCCGAGCGGCTGGACGTTCTGGCGCGCGACATCGACGATCTGGAGCTGCAGGCCGATGGCCTGACCACCGATGTGAACTTCCTGCTCGACGCCGCGCTTGGCCTTGTGGCGACACGGCAGAATGATGCAATGAAGGCGACAGCGGGCGCCACGCTGTTTTTCCTGCCACCGACGCTGATCGCGTCGATCTTCGGGATGAATTTCAAGCATATGAGCGTCTTTCAGGAGCCGCTGGGCGGCTGGCTCGCGGTTGGGGCCATGGCGGGGAGCGCGGCGCTGATCGGGTTCGTGGCGTGGTGGCGGCGCTGGCTGTGACCGCGACGCCCGACCCCGCCCTCGTTTTCGACCGGCGCCTCCACGCGCAGCGCCGCCGCCGGGCGGCCGCCCGCTTTCCCGACGCCGCCTTCCTGAAGGAGCGCGCGGTGGAGGATGTCTGCGACCGGCTGGAAGCGATCAACCGGCGGTTCGCCTGCGCGCTGGACCTGGGCAGCCACGGCGGCTTCTTCGCCCGCGCCGTCGCCGCCCGGCCGGGTCTGGCCGCAAAGATCGATTGGCTGGTCGAGACGGATCTGTCGCCGGCCATGCTGGCGCGCGCCGCGGCGCCGCCGGTCGCGGCCGACGAGGAGCGCCTGCCGTTCGCCGAGGCGAGCTTCGATCTCATCGTTTCCACCCTGTCGCTGCACTGGGTGAATGATCTGCCTGGCGCCTTCGTTCAGGCGCGCCGGGCGCTTCGGCCCGATGGCGTCTTCATTGCCGCCATGCTGGGTGGGCGCACGCTCAGCGCGCTGCGTCATGCACTGTTGCAGGCCGAAGACGAGATCACCGGCGGGGCCGCGATGCGGGTTTCCCCCTTCGCCGATGCGCAAGATCTCGCCGGCCTGCTCCAGCGCGCGGGTTTCACCCTGCCGGTGGCCGACAGCGATGTGCAGATCGTGCGCTACCGCGATCCCCTGCGTCTGCTGGGCGACCTGCGCGCCATGGGCGAGACCAACGCGCTTCTGGCGCGCAGCCCGCGAGCCCTGCGCCGCGACGTGCTGATGCGCGCGCTCGCGCTTTACGCCGACGCCATGACCGACCCCGACGGCCGTCTGCGGGCGGAGTTCGAGATCGTCTGCGCCACCGGCTGGGCGGCGCACGAAAGCCAGCAAAAGCCCCTGCGTCCCGGATCGGCCAAGACCCGCCTCGCCGATGCGCTTGGCGCGCGCGAGATCAGCGCCGGAGAGAAAGCCGGCGGCTAGCTCTTGCCGGTTCGCCCCTCGCCCGCCACGCTGAGGCGGTTGCGGGGGGATAACGCATGGATGGCCATCAGCTCTGGGTGTTCGCCCACATCATGCTGCTCGTGTACTGGCTGGGGGCGGACGTCGGCGTGCTCGTGCTGGCGCGCATGAGCCTGAACGCTGGCCTCTCGGTGGAGACGCGCGCCACCCTGCTCAAGGGCGCAATGCTGATCGACGTGCTGCCCCGGCTGTGCTTTCCGCTGATGCTGCCGGTGGGGCTGATGCTGATCGCGAGCCTTGGGCTGATCGGGCTGCCGGCCTGGCTCATCCCTGCGGCGTGGGTCTATGCGCTTGCCTGGTGCGCGCTCACGCTTGCCTCGGCCGGATGGGAGGGCAAGCCCGCCGCCCAGGTCTGGCGCATGGCCAACCTCTCCAAGCAGGGCCTGTTCGGCGCGGTGTTTGTAGGGCTCTCTGTCTGCTCTCTTGCGGGGAGCGGACCGGTTGAGCCGGACTGGCTGGCGACCAAGCTTCTGATTTTTGGCCTGATCTATCCTGCCGCGATCATGATCGACGTTGCGTTCGGGCCTGGCGTTGCAGCCTTCGCCGCGATCGCGACGCAGGGCTCCACGCCAGAGCGCGAAGCCGCCTATCGCGGCTCCATCGACCATACCTGCGTCTGGGTGGTTGTGGTCTATGCGCTCGTCGCTCTGGCCGCGTTTTACGGAACGGTGAAACCGGCGTAGGACACCGGCGTGGAACCGCTGATTTCGCCCAGCGCCGAGCAGGCCCGCCGTGCGGCGCACGAACGCTGCGCGGCGGCCGGCGGCCAACTCACCTCGATGCGGGCGCGCGTGCTCGATGCGGTGATCGACGCCGCCGGACCCATTCGGGCCTATGAATTGATGGAGGCGTTCGCCCGCGCCGGCCGGCCGGCCAAGCCGCCGTCGGTCTATCGAGCGCTCGATTTCTGGACCGGGCTGGGCGTCATGCACCGCGTGGAGAGCCTGAACGCCTATGCCGTCTGCGGCGCAGCCCACCACCCGGGCGATGTGATCTGCTTTTTCCTGTGCGAGGGGTGCGGCGCCGCGGAGGAATGGCCGGTCGCCGGGCTCGACGCGCCCATCAAGGCGACGGCCGACGCTTCCGGCTTTCGCATCCGCGCCAGCGCGCTGGAGGTGAAAGGTTTGTGCACGGCTTGTGCAGCAGCGCAAAGCGGGGTTGACGCGACGGACTGAGCCGTTGCGCGACGCTCTGGGGGGAAGCGGTGAACGGTCTTCGCGAGATCTGGCGCGGCGGCGTCAACACCTGGGAATGCGACGAGATGGGCCACATGAACGTGCGCTTCTATGTCGAGCGCATGATGGAAGGCCTGATGGCGTTCGCCCCGTTCGTGGGGCTTGGCCGCGCCTTCCGGCCTGGCGCGCCTGCGACCGTCCTGCTGGCCGAGCAGCATGTGAAGTTCCTCAAGGAAGCCCACGCCGGCGCGCCGCTGTTCATGACGGGCGCGGTGGTGCGCGTTGGCGAGGACGACGCCGATATCGTCCAGATCCTGCACCACGCGGCCGATGCTGCGCCCGCAGCAACGTTCATCACCCGCATCGTCCATGTGGAAGCCTCCACCGGGGCGCCGTTCGCGTGGTCGGCGGCCACGCGCACGGCGCTGGAAGCCGCCCTCGCCGCCATTCCGGATGTTGCAGCCCCGCGCTCGCTCGTCTTCGGCGCGCCGCCCGCCCCGGCGGATCATGCGCGCAAGCAGGAGCTGGGTCTCACCCCGATTGCGCGCATCCCCATTCGCCCCGATCAGTGCGATGGTCTGGGGCGGCTCCGGCCGGAGTGGTTCATCGCGCGCGTGTCCGATGGCGTCCCCAACATGCTGGCCGGCTGGCGCGCGGCGGTGGGCAAAGCCGCTGGCGGCGTGGCCCGCGTGGGCGCGGCTGTTCTGGAATACCGGCTGATCTATCGCGCCTGGCCGCAGGCGGGCGATGTGCTGGATATCGCCTCCGGCGTCGTCTGGGTGAAGGAAAAGGCCCATGCACTGGCCCACTGGATCACCGATCCGGTCGGCGGCGGCGCCTGGTGCACCTGCGAGGCTGTGGCGATCACGCTCGATCTTGATGCGCGCAGGGCGATCGCCACGCCGTCAGCCCAGCGCGCCGAACTGGAAGCCCGTGCGATCGCGGGGCTGAGCGCCTAGCCGCCGGCGGCCTGTTCCACCAGCTTGCGGGCGAAGCGGTCGAAGGCCGTGGCTGCGTCGCCCCAGGTGGTTTCGAACTGGGCATCGACGATATCGGTCTCATACCAGTCATAGGTGAGGCGCGCTCGCTCTGCGCCCGCGCCGTCGCGCAGGACGCCCTCCATCTCGGCGCCGCCAATACCGAAGCTCTGGAACGACAGGCCGGGCTTGTCGCTCATCTGCTGAAGCGTGGGCCGGTTGGGCTTCAGGTCGAGGATCGTGACCTCCACCGAGCCGGTCAGGCCCTGGGCGGCGAGGGCGCGCTCCACCCGGCGCTTCATCAGGGTTTCGAGATAGGCCTGCTCGCGCACGCCATAGTCCTTTTCAAACTTCTTCTGGGCGTCGGGACCAAAGCGCACGACCGTTTCAGCCGAGGCTGGCGCGGCGAGGCCGACAAGCGGCAAGGCAAGAGCGGCGGCAAGAACAGAGCGCAGGGACATGGCGACCTCCAAGTCTGGGATCGGAAGGATACAAAACCTACCGCTTTCCGCACGTTACAAATCTGCGAGCGGGCTGGAGCTTCAGGCGGCCTTGCGGAACACGATGGTGGCTTCCGCGATGCGCAGCCCCAGCTTGCGCACCGTGGCGCGATTGATCATCACGCCCCCGGATTGCAGCCACATCCGATCGTCAAACGTCGTCACCAGTCCGTTGCGGCCGATGGGCAGGCGCACCTGATACACCCAGGACAGTTCGTTGCCCTGAATGCGCCCGTGGGCCACGCCGATCACATCGTCGGCCCGGCCGTCCCAGCGGTCCGGCCCGGAGCGGCGCAACCGCCACACTCGTTGCTGGCGTTCCCCGTCAGCATAGTGGAATTGCTCGTCCAGGGTGAGGGTCTCGCCGTCCCAGGCCCCGTCGATCACCACCTCGAACTGGCGGCGGAGCTTGCCGAAGCGGTCCTGAAACACGCCCCAGGCCAACGTGCGGCCGAGGAAATATTCCTCCAGCCGCAGCGCAGGCGTCGCCTCGCCCACTGGCGGGGCGTCGGGCGTGGCAAGAAGGGCGGCGCGAGCGTCCAAAGTCGGGTTCCGTTGGCGAGAGCTTCAAAGATCGGTCGCGGGCCTCGCCCGGCAAGGGGCAAAGACCGCGCGTCGGGCTGCGTCGCCGCGACGCGGATGCACGCGCCCTGCCCCGGCCATTCCCGCCAGCCGCCGTTTCGGCTAAAGGGCGGCCCATGACCGCCCCCGCCAAACGCCTGTTCATCCAGACCTACGGCTGTCAGATGAACGTCTACGACAGCGAACGCATGGCCGATCTTCTGGCGCCGCTGGGCTATGCCCAGGCCGAGGCGCCCGAGGGCGCCGACCTCGTCATCCTAAACACCTGCCACATCCGCGAGAAGGCGACCGAGAAGGTCTATTCCGAGCTTGGCCGCCTGAAGAAGATGAAGGCGCAAACAGGCGGGCGCATGCAGATCGCGGTGGCGGGCTGCGTGGCGCAGGCCGAGGGCGAAGAAATCATGCGCCGCCAGCCGGCGGTGGATCTCGTGTTCGGGCCCCAGGCCATCCACAAGCTGCCCGAGATGATCGCGGCCGCGAGCCGCGCCGCCGGCGAACGTCTGGCGACGGATTTCGAGCCGGTGGCCAAGTTCGATGAACTGGCTGGCGCGCCACGCGGCCAGACCGGGCCGTCGGCCTTCCTGTCGGTGCAGGAGGGCTGCGACAAGTTCTGCACCTTCTGCGTGGTTCCCTATACGCGTGGCGCGGAATTCTCCCGGCCGGTCGAGGCGATCACGGCCGAAGCCCGCGCGCTTGCCCGCGCCGGCGTGCGCGAGCTCAATCTCCTGGGCCAGAACGTCAATGCGTGGCACGGCGAAGGCCCTGACGGGACGGTCTGGAGCCTTGGCCGGCTGATGCGCCACCTCGCGCTGATCGGCGGGATCGAGCGGCTGCGCTACACCACCAGCCACCCGCACGACATGGACGATGATCTGATCGCGGCCCATGGCGATACGCCCGCGGTGATGCCCTACCTCCATCTGCCGGTGCAGGCAGGCTCCGACCGGATCCTGAAGGCTATGAACCGCAAGCATTCGGCGGCGGACTATCTGGCCGTCATCGAGCGGCTGCGCGCTGTTAGGCCAGACATGGCGTTTGCCTCCGATTTCATCGTCGGCTTCCCTGGTGAGACCGACCGCGATTTCGAGGACACGATGGCGCTGGTGCGCGCGGTCGGCTTTGCCCAGGCCTACAGCTTCAAATACTCCCGCCGCCCCGGCACCCCGGCCGCCGAGATGCACGGCCAGGTTCCCGAAGAGGTGAAGGACGCACGGCTTCAGGCGCTTCAGGCGCTGCTGAACGATCAGCAGGCCGCATTCAACGCCTCCTGCATCGGCAAGACCCTGCCGGTGCTTGTCACAGGCAGGGGGCGCAAGCCCGGCCAGATCCAGGGTCGCAGCCCATGGCAGCAGGCGGTTCATTTCGATGGACCGGAAAGCCTGATCGGCCAGATCGCCGAGGTCTCGATTCTGGGCGCCACCCGCAATGCTCTTTCTGGTGCGCTCGCTCAGGCCGCAGCGGCATGAGCCGACCCGATGATCCCGTCACGCTGGTTCTCACCTTCGATGATGCGAGCCTCGCGCCCGCGCTCTGCGGTCCGCAACATCGCCACCTCGCGCTGATCGAGGATGCGTTCGGCGTTCGGCTGGAGAGCGCGGGCGGCGACGTGACGATCGAAGGCCGCGCCGGAGACGTCGCCCAGGCCCGCATCGCGGTCGAGGCGCTCTATGAGCGGCTTCAGCGCGGAGATGCGGTTGGGGTGGAGGATGTGCGCGCGGGCGTCTCCTTCGCGAAAAAAGGCGCCGGAGCCCGGCCACAGGGGCTCGCTTTGCCGGGTCGGCGCAGCCTGATCGCCCCGCGCACGCCGGCCCAGGCGTCCTATCTGGAGGCGCTGCGCAGCCCTGACGCCGATCTTGTCTTCGGCGTGGGGCCGGCCGGCACGGGCAAGACCTATCTGGCGGCTGCGGTTGCCGTATCGGCCCTGCTGGAGGGACAGGTCAGCCGGCTGGTGGTGACCCGGCCGGCGGTGGAGGCGGGCGAGCGGCTGGGCTTCCTGCCGGGCGACCTCAACGAGAAGGTCGATCCCTATCTCCAGCCGATCTGGGATTCGCTGCGCGCGCTGCTCGGTCCCGGCCAGTTCGAGCGGCGGCGCGCGGCCGGCGACATCGAAGTCGCGCCCCTCGCCTTCATGCGCGGGCGCACCCTCTCGGATGCCTTCGTCATCGTCGACGAGGCGCAGAACGCCACGAAACTGCAGATGAAGATGGTGCTGACCCGCCTTGGGGAAGGCTCGCGCATGGCGGTGAACGGCGACCCCACCCAGGTCGATCTGCTGCGGCCGGAAGATTCCGGTCTCGCTCACGCGCTTGGCCTGCTCGACGGGGTGAAGGGTGTCCGCGCGATCCGGTTCGGAACCGAGGATGTCGTGCGCCATCCTTTGGTGGGGCGGATCATCGCGCGTTATGAGGGGGAGCGGGGGTGAGGCAGGCGCCCAGCCTTTCCTCCCGCGTTCACGGGGGAGACAGCCCTCAGGGCCGGAAGGGGCGCCTCGCAGCCCCATTTCCCCGCTCCGTCACCTTCAGCGACGCCTCCCGCCCTATCTGGGGAGGATCGGGCGGGACATGACCATCGATCTCTCCCTCGAAGACCCCCGCTGGGAAGCCGCACTCGGCGACCCCGCTGCGCTCGTGACAGAAACTGTCACCGCCGTGTTCGCCCATGAAGGGGCGGCCGGAGAAGTCTCTGTCTGTCTCGCCGACGACGCGACCGTGCAGGACCTCAACGCCCGCTTTCGCGGGAAAGACAGGCCGACCAACGTGCTGAGCTTTCCCCCGCCCGCCGCGTTTGCAGATTTCCTGGGCGATATCGTGCTCGCCTACGAGACAGTGGCCGACGAAGCGGCCGTTCAGGGCAAGACGCTGCGCGATCACGCGCGCCACCTTCTGGCGCATGGCCTGCTTCATCTATTAGGATACGACCACGAGACCGACGCAGACGCATCGGTGATGGAAGGAAAAGAGCGTTTGATCCTGGCCGCCCTTGGCGCGCCAGACCCCTACGCAGACCATGGCTGACACTCCAAGTCCCAAGCGGCCCTCCTGGTTCATGAAGCTGCGCAAGCGGCTGAAGGCATCAACCGGCGAGGCCGCGCCCGACATTGATCCCGCCGACGTGATCCGCGAACGCGAACAAGCCGGCGATGGGCTGAAGCGCGATCAGCGCGACATGATCCTCAAAGTCGCGCACTTTGATCGGCTGCGCGTCTCCGACGTGATGGTTCCGCGCCCCGACATCGTGTCGGTGGACGCCAATGATACGCTGGAAGAAGTCACCCGCGTGTTCGAGGAGACCCAGCATTCCCGCCTGCCGATCGTGCGCGACGGCCTGGATAACCCCATGGGCATGGTCCATGTGAAGGACGTGCTGGCCTATCTGATGCCGGACGAGACCGGCGCCCCGCGCGCCAAGCTGACCGACCGCATCCTGCCGCGCATCCGGCGCGAGCTGCTTTACGTGCCGCCGTCCATGCCCCTGCCTGTGCTGCTGCTGCAGATGCGCACCAAGCGGGTGCATCTCTGCCTCGTGGTGGACGAATATGGCGGCACCGACGGGCTCGCCACGATCGAGGATCTGATGGAGCAGATCGTCGGCGACATCGACGATGAGCACGACGACGATGAAGCCACCAGCGTCGTCGCGCGCGGCCCCGGCCGCTGGGACGCCGACGCCAAGGTCGAGATTGCGGACTTCCGCGACGAGACCGGCGTGGACCTGACGCTGGAAGACCGAGAGGACGAGATCGACACGCTGGGCGGTCTCGTGGTCGCGCTGGCGGGCCGCGTGCCCGTCCGCGGCGAGATCGTGCGCCATCCCGCCGGCTATGATCTGGAAGTGACCGAGGCCGATCCGCGCCGGATCAAGACCGTGCGCCTGCTAAGGATCGAGCCGCAGCCCGAGGGCGAGGGCCGCGCTTGACCCTTTGGTCCGGCTGGCGAGGCGGCCTGGCGAAGGGGGCGCTCGCGCTTGCTGCGGGCGCCGCCAGCGTGGCGGGCTTTGCGCCCTGGCATCTCTGGCCGGTCGCTGCGCTCTCGATCCTCGTGCTCGTCTGGCTGCTGGATGATGCGCGCCGCGCCCAAAGCCGGTTCTGGGCGGGATTCTGGCGCGCCTATGCGTTTGCCTTTGCGGGCTTTCTGGCCGGCCTGAACTGGATCGGGGCCGCCTTCTTTGTTGACGCCGAGAAATTCGCCGCGCTGGCGATTCCGGCCGTGATGGCGCTGCCGGGTGCGCTTGCGGTTTTCTGGGGTGTGGCCGGCGGCCTTTATGCGCGCCTTGCTCCGGCCGGGCCGCGCCGGATCTTTCTGCTTGCAGGCCTCTTCACGCTGGCCGAGATGGCGCGCGCCCATCTCTTTACGGGCTTTCCCTGGAACCTCACGGGTTATGTCTGGCCGGCGGGCGGGGCGGTTTCGCAAAGCGCCGCCTTGATCGGCGCCTACGGGCTGACGGGTCTCACGCTTCTGGCCTTTGCGGCCCCGGCGGCGCTCTGGGGTCGGGGCGGGCGATGGCTCCGTCTCGGCGTCGGCCTGGGCGGGCCGCTGATGCTGGCGGGACTGGCGGGATGGGGTGCGTTGCGTCTGGAGGCGGCCCGGCCCGCGGGGCCTGATCGCCCCATCGTTGCGGTCATGGACGCCGGCTTCACCCAGGCCGAGATGTGGCGCCCCGAAGCCCGCCAGGCGGTGCCCGCCCGCTATCTGGCGCTGCTCGACGATCCGCGCGCGTCCGACGCCGCCATCGTCGTCTGGCCCGAAGGCGCCATGCCCTTCCTGCTTCTGGAGGAGGAGGCGGTTCTCGCCGCCATCGGGGCGCGGCTGGGCGGGCGGATGCTGGCGGTCGGCGCGCCGCGCCGGGATTTCAAGGGCGGGGAAGGCCGGGTCTATCATAACGCGCTGGCCGTAATCGGGACTGATCCGCGCGGCCTTGCGCTGCGCGGGCTCTATGACAAGCACCACCTTGTGCCCTTCGGGGAATATGTGCCGTTCGGTGCGGTGTTTGATGCGCTGGGGCTGCGCAGCCTGGTGTCTTACGGGGTCGATTTCACCCCGGGGCCTGCAGCCGCCACGCTGACGCTGCCGGGGCTGCCGGTCGCAGGACCGCTGATCTGTTACGAAGCGATCTTTCCGGGCTTTCATCGCGGCGCCGCCCAGCGTCCGCAATGGCTGTTGAATGTCTCGGTCGATGGCTGGTTTGGCGACGGAGCCGGTCCCCATCAGCATTTCAATCAGGCGCGCTATCGCGCGATCGAGGAGGGCGTGCCTCTCGTGCGGTCTGCCTCGGCCGGCCCTTCTGCAATCGTCGATCCCTACGGCCGCAGCGTTGCCCAAATGCCGCGCGGCCCGGGCGTGGTGCGCGCGCAGCTGCCCGACGCGCTGGACCCGACCGTGTTCGCGCGTGGCGGTGAGCGCACGATTTGGCTGTTGATGGCCCTTTTCGTGCTTGCCGGGCTTCGATTGCCTGCGATGCGGCGTTGACAGCCAGCCTGATCGCCGTGCTAACACAACCGCCTGTCGGATAGAGCTTACCCAATCCGTTTAATGACCAACGACCGCCGCTCCAACTCCATCGACCAGTTTGTCGGCCAACGCATGAAGCAGCGCCGGCTCGAACTGCGCTGGAGCCAGGAGGAGCTGGCCGATCGGCTCGGGATTTCCTTTCAGCAAGTGCAGAAGTATGAGCGCGCCGCCAATCGCGTGAGCTGCGGGCGGCTGTTTCAGCTTGCCCAGACGCTTGGCGTGCCGCTGCTCTATTTCTTCGACGGGCTCGCGACCGCTCCGGCTCTGGCCGAGGAAGGCCCCGCCCCGCTCAGCGTCGCCGGGTTGATGGCGGCGCCGGGCGCTCTTGATCTTCTGGCGGCCTATAATGAGCTCGCCAACGACGCCCAGCGCAAAGCAGTGCTGTCCCTGGCCCAATCGCTCGCGGTCTCGCCGCCGGGCTGACATGGCGCCGGGTTTGCATTTCAACATATAAAGAAGTCTTTATATCGTCCGAAGAAGGCGCTATGCGGGATCTGCTTGCCGGCGGCCCGCCGCCGAACCCTGGAGAAATGCGCGTGTCCCGATCCGACTATCTTTTCACCTCCGAAAGCGTTTCGGAAGGCCATCCCGACAAGGTGTGCGACCGGATCTCCGATGAAGTGGTGGACCTGTTCTTCCGCGAAGCCGCCAAGGCCGGAATGGATCCCGCCCAGGTGCGCGTGGCGTGCGAGACGCTGGCGACCACCAATCGCGTTGTGATCGCCGGCGAGGTGCGGACCTCGCTCGACGAAAAGACGATGAAGTCGAAGGTGAAGTCGGCCGCCCGCAAGGCGATCCGCGCCATCGGCTACGAGCAGGATGGCTTCCACTGGAAGAAGGCCAAGATCGATGTGCTGCTGCACCCGCAATCGGCCCACATCGCCCAGGGCGTGGATGCTTCCGGCAACAAGGACGAAGGCGCCGGCGACCAGGGCATCATGTTTGGCTATGCCTGCCGCGAAACCCCGGAACTGATGCCGGCCCCGATCTATTACGCCCACAAGATCCTCGAAAACCTCACCGTTCATCGCAAGGCAGGCACGCGCGGCTGCGGCGTGCTGGGGCCGGACGCCAAGAGCCAGGTGACCGTGCGCTATGAAGGCGGCAAGCCGGTGGCTGTCACCCAGATCGTGCTCTCGACCCAGCACCTCGACCCCGCGCTTTCATCCGACGATGTGAAAAAGATCGTCGAGCCGATCATTCGCGAAACACTCGGCGACCTCGCCATCGCCGAGGACTGCAAGTGGTATGTGAACCCCACCGGCGCCTTCGTGATCGGCGGCCCGGACGGCGACGCCGGCCTCACGGGACGCAAGATCATCGTGGACACCTATGGCGGGGCGGCTCCCCATGGCGGCGGCGCTTTCTCGGGCAAGGACCCCACCAAGGTGGACCGCTCGGCCGCCTATGCGGCGCGCTATCTGGCCAAGAACGTGGTGGCGGCCGGCCTGGCGGAGCGCTGCACCATACAGCTTTCCTACGCCATCGGCGTGGCGAAGCCCTTGTCGATCTACGTGGACCTGCACGGGACCGGCAAGGTGGCCGAAGCGAGGCTGGAGAAGGCGCTCGGCGAGGTGATGGACCTGACGCCCCGCGGCATCCGCACCCATCTTGGCCTCGCAAAGCCAATCTACGCCCGCACGTCGGCCTATGGCCATTTCGGCCGCAAAGCGGCGCGCGACGGCGGCTTCTCCTGGGAAAAGACCGACCTTGCGGCCGCGCTGAAGAAGGCGGTCGCTTGAGCGAGCCCTTAAGGTCGTTCGGGCGGCTGAAAGGCCGCCCGCTTTCGGCCCGCCAGCAGCGCCTGATCAACGAGACGCTTCCCGCCCTCGGCCTGCCGGATACGGCGCCGGGGGCGCTCTCGTTTCCGGGCGAAACCTGGCTGGAGATCGGCTTTGGCGGCGGCGAACACCTGATCGGCCAGGCGCTGGCTAATCCGGGCGTGACCCTGATTGGGGTGGAGCCTTTCCTCGATGGCGTCGCCAAGGCGCTGGCGGGCGTGGAGGATGCTGGCGTGTCCAATGTCCGCATTGTGCGCGGCGATGGCCGCGACGTGATGGCCAGCCTCGCCGATGCAAGCCTGACGCGTCTCTTCGTTCTGTTCCCGGATCCATGGCAGAAGGCCCGCCACAACAAGCGCCGCATCATCCAGCCGGCGTTCGTGGCCGAGGCCGCGCGCCTGCTGAAACCCGGCGGGGAGTTCCGCCTCGCCACCGACTGGGCGGCCTATGCCGACTGGATGCTGGAACGCGTGCTGGCGGACGGCCGGTTCGAGTGGCTGGCAGAGCGGGCCGACGATTGGCGCATCCCGCCCGCCGATCACGTGACGACACGCTATCAGGACAAGAAGCTGGGCGACTGCGCGCCGGTGTTTCTAGGGTTCCGGCGGCTGTAGCTACTTGACGTAGCTACGAAAGGCGCCGGTCCTAGTTGAGGGAAGGACGGCGGCTGCAAAGGGCCGTAACGACCGCAGAATGCGTTCATGATCGCTCCGTTCAAGTTCCAGTGGGACCCGTTCAAGGATGCGGTCAATCAAGAGAAGCATTGATTTCCGTTTGCACGTGCAGCGCGCATTTTCCGTGGCCGTCATCTACTCGTTGCTGATACTCGGAAAGAGTATGGCGAACTGAGATTTGTAGCGATCGGGCAGGCGGATGGTGAAATACTTACTGTCGTCGTAACTTGGCGAGAGGGGTGCATTCGGATCATCTCCGCGCGAAGGGCCAACCAGAATGAACGACACCGCTTTGGTCACGATGACCCTTGAAGAGATCGAGGCGCTTCATCGGGCAGGGAAACTCCCGCCGGTCCGCGATCTGCCGGATACGGGCGACGGCGAGGAGTATCCCGAAGGCTTCTGGGATGCAGCGGTCTGGGTGGAGCCCGAAGACCTCCCCAAGAAGCTCCTTTCCCTGCGCATCGATCCCGATGTGGTCGCCTGGTTCAAGGCTCAGGGCCCTGGCTATCAGACCCGCATGAACGCCGTGCTGCGCCGCTACATGCAGGCCCAGAAGGCGAAGGCCGCAAAGGCCAAGGCCGAATAGGGCCTGCGACCAAACGCGCGGGGTGCGGCGGCCTGACACGGCTGCTAGGTTTGGCCGATGAACGCGCCCCAATCGATCACTGATCGCAAAGCCATTGCGCGCGCCTGGTTCGAGGCGCTACGCGACGACATCACCGCCGCTTTCGAGCACCTGGAGGACGAGGCTGACCCCGCCCTGTATCCCGGTCTGCCTGGCCGGTTCGAGCGCACGCCCTGGGCGCGCGGCGAGGGGCAGGGCGGCGGCGTGATGGCGGTGATGCGCGGCCGGCTGTTCGAAAAGGTGGGGGTGCACGTCTCCACCGTGCATGGCGCCTTCAGTCCGGAGTTCGCAAGCCAAGTGCGCGGCGCCGCCGACGATCCACGGTTCTGGGCGTCCGGCATTTCGCTGATCGCGCATATGGCCAATCCGCGCGTGCCGGCGGTGCATATGAACACGCGGATGCTGGTGACCACGCAAAGCTGGTTTGGCGGCGGCGCCGACCTAACGCCCACGCTTGGCGAAGCCCGCCGGCAGGATCACCCGGACGCGCTCGCCTTTCACGCCGCGATGCAGCGCGCCTGCGACGCTCATGGCGCGGATTACCACGCTCGCTTCAAGAAGTGGTGCGACGAGTATTTCTACCTGCCCCACCGCCAGGAGCCGCGCGGCATTGGGGGCATCTTCTACGACCACCTCGATACCGGCGACTGGCGCGCCGATTTCGGCTTCACCCAGGACGTGGGCCGCGCCTTCCTGGAGATCTATCCCGCCATCGTGCGCGCCCGGATGGGCGAGGCCTGGAGCGCGGACGAGCGCGACGAGCAGCTCTGGCGGCGCGGGCGCTATGTGGAGTTCAACCTGCTCCACGACCGCGGCACGATCTTCGGGCTCAAGACCGGCGGCAATATCGAGAGCATCCTCTCCTCCATGCCGCCGGAAGTGCGCTGGCCTTAGCCCCAGAGCCTACATCAGCCCCTGAGCCTTGAAGCTCGTCGTGCCCTGCTTGCCGATGATGAGATGGTCATGGACCGTCACGCCAAGTGCGCGGGCGGCCGCTTCGATTTCGCGGGTCAGCGCGATATCCTGCTGGGACGGCGTGGGGTCGCCGGAGGGATGATTGTGCACCAGGATCATTGCGGAGGCTGAAAGCTCCAGCGCCCGGCGCACGATCTCGCGCGGATAAGCGGCGGCTTGATCCACCGTGCCATGGCTTTGGGCCTCGTCGGCGATCACCTGGTTCTTGCGGTCGAGGAACAGGATACGGAATTGCTCGCGCGGCTCCTGGGCGAGCTTCAGGCGGCAATAGTTCAGCAGCGCCTGCCAGGAGGAGACGACTGGGCGCTTCCTGGCCGTTGAGAGGAGCGCGCGCGCCAGCACGGCATGGGCGGCCTTGATCTGAACCGCCACTGCCTCGCCCACGCCTTCCACTTCCATCAGCTGACCGACGGGCGCGCCCAGGATCTCCTCCAGCCCGCCGAAGCGGGCGAGCAGCAGCTTGGCGAGAGGCTTGGTATCCTGGCGCGGCATCGCGCTGAAGAGCAAAAGCTCCAGCAGTTCATAGTCTTCAAACCCGTCCGCGCCGGTCTTGACGAAGCGGGCCCGCAGGCGCGCGCGATGGCCGGCCGCGCTCATGCGCCAGCCCGGGTCAGGCGACCTCGAGCGCGGCGTGGGGCGCGTCGCGCCCGGCGGGCGATCGGGTGAAGATCTCGCAGCCGTCTTCCGTCACGCCGATCGAATGCTCGTACTGGGCGGAAAGCTGGCGGTCCTTGGTCACGGCGGTCCAGCCGTCTGGCAGGATCGTCACGCCGGGCTTGCCGAGGTTCACCATCGGCTCGATCGTGAAGAACATGCCCGGACGCAAGGTCATGCCTTCGCCGGGCCGCCCGAAATGCAGGATGTTGGGCGCATCGTGGAACACCTGGCCGAGGCCGTGGCCGCAAAAATCGCGCACGACAGAGCAGCGCTGCGCCTCCACATGGCGCTGGATTGCTGCGCCCAGATCGCCCAGCGTGGCGCCGGGCTTGGCCGCCTCGATGCCCTTGAGCAGCGCTTCATAGGTGATGTCCATCAGGCGCGCGGCCTTCCGCCGGATTGGCCCCACGCCATACATCCGGCTCGTATCGCCGTGCCAGCCATCCACGATGACGGTCACGTCGATGTTGACGATATCGCCGGCGCGCAGCTGTTTGGGGCCGGGAATGCCATGGCACACCACATGATTGATGGAGGTGCACAGCGTGTGGCCATAGCCCTTATAGCCAAGACAGGCCGGCGTGCCGCCATGATCCAGCACGAACTGACGGGCGAGATCGTCCAGCCGGCCGGTCGTTACGCCGTCCTTCACCTCATCGACCAGCATGTCGAGACAGGCCGCCGCTAGCTGGCCAGCCCGGCGCATGCCGGCGAAGGCTTCCGGTCCGTGCAGCTTCACCTGGCCGGAACGGCGGGCAGGGGCCTCGGCCCCGACATCGGCGATCGTCATGTGCTCTTGTCCGCGCCAGCCTCGAAACCGCCGGCCTCAAAGCGTACAGGTGGCAGGCGCAGGCCCGAAGCTCAAGGGCTGGCGCCCATCGGGCGTCAGCTTTCGCTCCAAAGCCTTGTGAGGTTGGCGAGGCTCTTGCTCACTGTCAGCGTTTCGGGCGCATCCCGGGCGGCAAGGCTGTCGTGCGCGGCGGCGAGATCGGCGAGGATGGCGCGATGCTCGGCCAGCCGAACGCGCGACTGCACCCACCCGATTGCGGCCAGACGCTCCCCGCGCGTCACGGGGGTGACTTCGTGGATCGTGGTGGCCGGGTAGAGCACCGCGTCTCCGGCCGCCAGCCGGATCTCCGGCGTCAGCCCGCCAAACTCCACTTTCAGGGCGCCGCCGTCATAGGCCTCCGGTTCGGTCAGAAACAGCGTAAACGAGAGATCGCGCCGCAGCGGCCCCTCCGCGGTCTGGGCGAGCACATTGTCGATGTGGCGCCCATAGGCCATGCCCGGGCCATAGCGCGAGAATAGCACCGGGGAGAGCCGGTGCGGCGCTGCTGCGGCCGCAAACCCGGCGTGGCGCTCCAGCGCAGCCTGCACGAACGCCCCCAGCGCCTGCACGCGCGGATCGGCTCCGTTGGCCTGAGCATTGGCCTTGACCGCCCGCGCCAGTCGCCCCGCCGTGCGCGCACCATCCACGAAGGGCGCAGCCGCAAGCTCTGCGCGCACGCGGGCAAGGTCGTCCCCGCACAGCACGCCGGTCAGGATCGTGATCGCCATTGCGACCCTTTAGCGCTCCAGTCGGTGGGTGGAAAAGCCGGAACTCACCTGATACAGCTGCGACGCATTAGCAGAAAGGCCCGACATGGCGGAGCGTAGCGTGATCTGGAGCGGGCTGGGCGTTGTGCTGCTGGCGGGGGCGAGCCTTGCTCTGCCGGCCTGCTCACCGGCGGGCGAGGGTGGGCAGGCTCAAGCCACTGCCGCACCTGCTGCGTCCGCCTCACAGGCTGGCGAAGCGGGCGAGGGCGGCGGCGAAGCTGGCGAGATGGGCGGGGAAGCGGGCGCTGCCAGCGCGTTCGTGGGCCTGTCGCCACAGGCGTCGGCCAGCCTCCGGGTGCGTCAGCTCGAAGGCTTCCTGCTCGCCGCCGAGGCGCTGCATCAGGCGGGCGGCGCGCCCGGCGATGTCTCGATCCTGATCGCGCAGGGGCTTCTGGAAGTCCATCGTCCGGCCGAAGCCGCCTTTTCCGCCGGGCCTACAGCGGCGGTGAAGCCTGCCTATGATGCGGTTGTGGCCGCGCTCGACGGCGGCGCGCCCAAGGCGGAGACCGAAAAGGCGTTTGCAGCCGCCAGGGCGGCAAGTGCGGCCGCCGCCGCCGGCGAAGACCCGAAGTCCCAGATCACCGGCCTACTGGCCATTGCGGCGGGCCTCTATGAGGGTGTGAACCGCGGCGGCGCTATCGACCCGATCGAGTATCAGCATGCGTTGGGCGCAGCCCTCGCCGCCCAGACGGTGCTGACCGCCAACGCGTCGGCGCTGAAAGCGCGCGACGCCGCCCGCTACGATCAGACCGTCTCTGACATGCAGGCGCTGCTTGCGGTGTGGCCGGGTCCGGTCGCGCCTGAAAAGCCCGCTGCGCTGGCTGACGTGCTGGCGGCGCGCGCGCGAGTGGAGTTGAGCCTCAGCGGGCTCTAGCCAGCGCGCTTGCGCGCCATCAACAGCCCGTCGCCGATGCCGGTCATGACATTATCGACGCGCGCATCCTCGCGCACCAGATCGGCCAGCGCCCGCAGCGCCATCGTATCGGGCTCGCTCTGCGCCGGATCGGCCACCCGGCCGGACCAGAGCACATTGTCAAACAGCATCAGCCCGCCAGGCCGCAAGAGCCGCAGCACCTGCTCGAAATAGCCGGGATAGCCGGTCTTGTCGGCGTCGATGAAAGCAAGGTCGATCCGTCCAGCGAGGCCTTCCTCCGCCAGACGCGCCAGCGTCTCGCCGGCGGGCGCGATGCGCAGGTCGATCGTGTCTTCCACCTGGGCTTCGGCCCAGTAGCCGCGGGCCAGATCGGTCCAGTCCGCCGAGACGTCGCAGGCATAGAGCCGCGCCCCAGGCCCGGCGTTCGCGCGTAGCGCCAGCGCCGTGGCGAGCGCCGAATAGCCTGTGAAGACGCCCACCTCCACCGCCAGGCGCGCATTGATCAGCCGGGCCAGGAAAGCCATCAGCGCGCCCTGTTCGGCGCTGATCTGCATGCGCGCCATCGGGTGGGCGGCGGTCTCGGCCCGGCAGCGGGCAAGCGCGGGATGTTCGGCCGGGTTGGCGTGGGCGAGATAGGCGACGATCTCGTCGGAAAGACCCATGGAGCGCGACATCGCGTCAGCCCGGCTTCTTGCGGGTCTGGAACTGGCCATAGGGCCGGAAGCGATAGAGATAGGCCGGCGTAATGGCCTCCACCGTCTCCAGCGGGCCGACGCCGAGATCGGCAAGCGTGAGGGCGCCGGGGCTGACCACATTATCGGTCTTGAGCATTTCCACCTGATCCCCGGTCAGGGGCGGCCCGGCGAACGGATTGAACCGGAACACGAAGTCCGCCACCCGGCCCATCGTCTGGGCGACCGGAAACGGCAGGCCCACCAGCAGGCGCGGGCGATCGATCTCCCGGGTGATGTAGGTCAACAGCTCCTTGAAGCTGTAGGTCTGGGGTCCGCCGAGCTCGAACGTCTTGCCGCGCGCGTCCGCACGATCGAGGCCCGCGACCACCGCATCGGCCACATCGCCGACATAGACCGGCTGAAACTGCGTCTTGCCGCCGCCGATCAGCGGCAGGGCCGGGCTCATCCGCGCCATCTGGGCGAAGCGGTTGAAGAAATCATCCTCCGGTCCGAACACGATGGAGGGGCGCAGGATCACCGCGCCCGGCACGGTCGCGCGCATGGCCGCCTCGGCCGCCGCCTTCGTGCGCCCATAGGCCGACTTCGAGCCCGCATCCGCGCCGATGGCGGAGACATGCACCAGACGCTCCACCCCTGCGGCCGCGCAGGCCTGAGCAATGGCGGCTGCGCCCGCGGCCTGCACGTCCTCGAAGGTCTGGCGGCCTTTCTCGAAGAGCAGACCAACCAGGTTCACCGCGCCGCTTGCGCCCTCCAGCGCGCGCGCCACGGAGGCCGCGTCGCGCACATTGGCCTGCACGAGCTGGATCTGGCCCACATCGCCCATCACGCGCAGTTCGTGGCCCAGGTGCGGCCGGCGCATCGCCACCCGAACCCGCTTGCCTGCCCGCGCCAGCGCGCGCACGACAGAGCGCCCGATGAAGCCCGAGCCGCCGAAGACGACGATCATCTCATCCCGCATGCGGCCAGACCCTCGCGTTGTTAGCTGACTGGCAGGCAGGTAGCGCGCGCATGGCGACCTGTCCACGCTGCGGAACTGCACCCACGCCGCAAAGCAAAAGCCCGGGGCCAGCGCGCTGGCCCCGGGCTTGCGATTCAGGCTGGCGCCGCCCCGGCTCAGGGGGCGGGCTGGCCTCAGGCGTGCGCGGCGATGGCCGCTGCATGGCGGCGGCGCAGCGCGCCGGCGACCATGCCAAAGCCGAGGATCATCATCATCCAGGTCTGCGGCTCCGGCACAGCCATCACATAGGCCCGATCCACCACGATGTCCTTGGACGGTTTTTGGTTCGTGTTGAACTCGAACTTGAAGTCGTAGCTGCCGGCGGTCGTGATCACGACTTGCCTGCTGAAAGGCGTCCAGGTTGTTGGCGTCATCGAACCAATGTTCAGAACCGGGTTCGGCAGCAGCGCGCCATTCAGGCTGGCCACAAAGGTAGCCGGACCAGGATTGTTCAAGCCGTTCTGGGGAGCATAGGCCGAAAACCCGAACTCGTAACGACCTGCGGCAAGGAAGATAGACTGCGTCAGGGTCTCAGGCTTCGACTTGTCGCTGACGAAATAGACCCCACGCTTTCCAGCGGCATCCGGGCTATTCGAAACCGCGTTGTCGACCGGAACAGCTTGTCCAAATGCGCCGTTCGGATAAGCCCCAGAATTTCCGTAGAAAATCGCAGTGGCCGGGAAGCCGGGGTCGCCGGCGATGCTGCCGCCAAGCGTCCAGTTGGAAAGGCCGTTAGCGCCGTTTTCAAAGCTTCCGTTGACCAGGATGTTGGTGGCTGCGTGAGCGCCGCCCGCCACGAAGATGGCTGCTGCCGCGACCGCAAATGCCTTCACATTTTTCACGTATGAACCCTCACTCTTGATTACCCAATTTTTACCCCTCGCATTGTGCCTGCTGAGTCAATGACGAACTCGTGATCGCCGCAATGATGTCTTTTTCTGGCCATCATCATTGCGAGCGTCGTGCCATGTGATGCGCTGCGCAGGCGGAAGCCTTTGGCCTCTGCACCCGTGGCGATCTGGCCTGCGACTTTAAGCGAGCGAGATTGAGCATGCGGATTGCGCCAGGCAGATCATCGGCGCGATACTGCGCAAACCGATCCTTCGTGGGGTCGATGACTGCCGCCATGGCCCCGCCTCCAAGTCAAAGGCGCACCGTGGCGGGAGCGGGGGGCGATGGCAAATGGTGCCGCTTGCGTGACTCGAACACGCGACCCTCGCATTACGAATGCGATGCTCTACCGGCTGAGCTAAAGCGGCGACCGGGAGGGGGCGTATAGCCCAAGGGGGCCGCGCGCGGCAAGCGCCCGGATCAGATCGCCACGGCGTGGCGGGCGGGGGCGGCAGGCGCGCGGTGGGCGTCGAAGGCGGCCGCCGCCAGCCGCGAGACAAAGGCCCCGCCCTCTGAGAGCGTCACGCGCCCATCGGCCACATGCGCCAGCCCATCCGCCGCCAGCGGCGCCAAAGCCGCAAACGCGGCGTCGAAATGGCCTGCCGGACGGCCTGCAGCCGCTGCGAGTGCGGCGGCGTCGACCGCCCCGTCGCACATGAGCCGCTCGATCACGGCGGCGCGCAGGCGGTCTTCGTCGGTCAGGGCGATGCCGCGCTCCACCGGAAGGGCGCCGGCGTTGACCGCGCGGCTCCAGGCGCCGGTCTCGGCGATGTTCTGGACAAAGCCCGCCGGCGTCGCGCCGATGGCAGTGGCGCCGAAGCCGAGCATCGTGGCGCAGCCATCGGTGGTGTAGCCCTGGAAGTTGCGGCGAAGCCCGCCGTCGCGCGCGGCGCGCGCCAGCGGATCGGCGGGCAAGGCGAAATGATCCAGCCCTATGGCCTGATAGCCCGCCGCCTCGAAGCCCGCGCGCGCGCCAAGCGCTTGGCGCACCCGCTCTGCGCCATCGGGCAGGGCGTCCTGCGGGATCAGGCGCTGGTTCTTGGCAAACCAGGGCACATGGGCATAGCCGAACAGGGCCACCCGATCCGGCGCCATCGCTGCGCCGGTCTCGATCGTGCGGGCGAGCGTGGCGGCGGTCTGGTGCGGCAGGCCATAGACGAGATCGAAGTTCATCGCCGCAATCCCCGCCTCACGCAGCGCCGCCACGGTCGCGGCGATCATTTCGGGGGGCTGTTCGCGGTTGATGGCGGCCTGAACCGTGGGATCGAACTCCTGCACGCCAAGGCTGGCGCGGTTGAACCCCAGCGCGGCCAGCCGCTCCAGAAGCCGGCGGCTGAAGGTGCGCGGATCAATCTCGATGGCGATTTCTGCGCCGTCTTCCGGGCTGAACCGGCGGCGCAGGCGGGTCATCACCCGCTCCATATCCTCAGGAGACAGAACGCTTGGCGTGCCGCCGCCGAAATGGAGATGCGCGAAGCGCAAGCCGGCCGGCGCCCGGTCCGCCACCAGATCAATCTCGCGCAGCAGCGCATCGACATAGTCCGCAATTGGCTCGTAGCGGGCCGCCAGCTTCATGTTGCAGCCGCAATACCAGCATTGCTGAGCGCAAAACGGGATGTGAACGTAGAGCGAGACCGGCTCTGCGCGATCGAGCCGCTCAAGCCAGCCTGAATAGGCGCGGGCGTCCACGCCGGCATGGAAGTGGTTGGCGGTGGGGTAGCTCGTGTAGCGCGGCGCGGCCGTCTGGGCATGCTTCAGAAGAAGCGGGATCAGAGTGTCTTCGATCATGCGCGCATGGCTCCTTCGCCCGCGCGACACCAGACGCAGAAAGGGTCCCGGCGCCAAGGCCGGGAGCGTCTCCCGAGCGGATTGGTCGCATCCCGCCTTTCGGCAGGCCGCGCGCTTCAGCCCGTGATGGCGGCCAGATCGCGCTCGCCCGTGCGGATGCGCAAGGCGGCCTCGAGATCGGAAACGAGGATCTTGCCATCCCCGATCTTGCCTGTGTTGGCGGCCGCAGCGATGGCTTCCACCACCTTGTCGACCATGTCGCCGCCGACCGCGATCTCCACCTTCACCTTGGGCAGAAGTTTCACTTCATATTCGGCGCCGCGATAGACTTCCGTCTTGCCCTTCTGGCGGCCATAGCCGCGCACTTCGGTCACCGTCAGCCCGGTCACGCCGGCTTCGGTGGCGGCGTCGAGCACCGCATCCAACCGGCTCGGCTTGATGATGGCTGTGATGAGCTTCATGGACCTGTCCCCCCGCAAGAAAGCTGCGCGATCAATAGCAGCCTAGCGATGATTTTTCAGGCGGCAAGGCGGCTGCGACGCGCCGCTTCGGGGTTTGGCGCTGGCTTCTTGGGCGAATTGCGGCGCCGATCGCCCAAAGTGTAATCGTCAGGGGCGGGCCAGCGCCGCGCCAGCCAGTAAAACGCGCCGACCCGCGCGCTCCACAAGCCCGCCTTCGAGGCGTTTCACCGCCTCAACAAGCAGCACGCCGCCGAAGGCCGGCCACGCGGTTTCTCCTGCTCGCTCCCACGCTTCCGCCGCCCCAGCCGCCACCCGCCAGGACAGCGGCGGGCAGTAAAGCGCGCGCGCCCATGCGGTGGGCTGGAACAGGGCATCCTGCAAAAGGCCGCCCAGCTGCTCGCGCGAGTAGGGCCGCCCATGGCCGAACGGCGTTGCATCGGCGCGCGCCCACAGACCGGACCGGTTGGCCACCACCAGGATCACCCGCGCCTCCGGCGCCAGCACGCGCCACAACTCCCGCAGCAGAGGGCGGGCGGCGTCGGCCTCCTCAAGCGCATGCACCATGAGCGCGCGGTCGAACACCGAGTCCAGAAAGGGAAGGCGGCCCTCGTCGGCGATGACAGAGAGGGAGGCGGCGCCATCGGGCCAGCGCTCCACCCCCTGGGCTGCCGGCATGAAGCTCACCACCCGGCGGGCCTCGGCCCGGTAGGGCTCGAGATAGGGCGCGGCGTAGCCATAGCCGAGCAGATCGAGCCCACGTGCATGCGGCCAGAGCGCGCCGAGGCGGCGCTCCACCATGGCGCGGGTGGCCTGGCCCAAAGGGCTCGCGTAAAAGCGCTGCAAGGCCAGAACGTCTGTGCGCATCGCCCAGCCATGCTAGGACGGCGCGGCGAGAGAGGGAATCCCGCTTGATCGAAATCGCCCAATTCCCCGTCCTGTCGGACAATTACGCGTTTCTGATCCGCGACGCCGCCACCGGGCGGGTGGCTGCGATCGATACGCCCGATGCGGAGGCCATCCTGGCCGAAGCCGCCCGCCGCGGCTGGGGGATCGACGAGATCTGGAACACCCACTGGCACCCGGACCACGCCGGCGGCAACGCCGCGATCAAGGCTGCGACCGGCGCGCGCATCGTCGGGCCGGCGGAGGTGACGCGGATCGCTCCGCTCGACGAGACGCTCTCGGGCGGCGAAACGATCCGGCTTGGCGAAAGCGCGGCGCAGGTGATCGCGGTTGGCGGCCACACGCTGGGCCATCTCGCGTTCCATTTCGCAGGGCAGGGGGTGGCCTTCGTGGGCGACACCCTGTTTGCGCTGGGCTGCGGCCGGCTGTTTGAGGGCACAGCCGAGCAGATGTGGGAGAGTCTCTGCCGGCTCAGCGCCCTGCCCGACGAAACCGTGCTGTATTGCGCCCATGAATACACCGCCTCGAACGCCCGGTTTGCGCTGACGGTGGAGCCGGACAACGAGGCGCTTCTCGCCCGCTGGGACTGGATTCAGGCCCGCAGGGCTGCAGGCGAGCCGACCGTGCCGATGCGTCTGGCGGAGGAGAAAGCGACCAATCCCTTCCTGCGCGCGCCAGGCTCGGCGGCGATCCGCGAACGGCTGGGGCTGAAGGCGGCGCCCGACCATGCCGTGTTCGGCGCGGTCCGGGCCGCCAAGGACGCCTTCCGGTGAGGGCGCTTTCCGGCGATCTCGGCGCAGCCGAAATCATCCGCACCCTTGGCATGGCCCGCCACCCTGAAGGCGGCTGGTATGTCGAGACGTTTCGCGATCCCGCCGGCCCGGATGGCCGGGGCTGGCAGACGGCGATCTATTTCCTGCTTGAAGCCGGCGATGTTTCGGCCTGGCACCGGGTGGATGCGGCCGAACTCTGGTTCTGGCACGCCGGCGGGCCGCTAGCGCTTTCCATCAGCGAGGATGGGGCAGCCGCGCGCAGCGTGCGGCTCGGGCCCGATCTGCGCGCCGGCCAGCGCCCGCAGGCGGTGGTGCCCGCCGGGGCCTGGCAGACGGCCGAAAGCCTGGGCGCGTTCACGCTTGTCTCCTGCACGGTGGCTCCGGGCTTTGTGTTCGAGACGTTCGAGATGGCAGCCCCGGACTGGTTTCCGGGCAAGGCGTGAGGCGATAGGCTAGGCCGCCATGGCGATCCCCTTCATCCGGTCCTTTCCGTTCGACTATGGCGCCCCCGCACGGCTCTCCGGGCTGGTGCGTCGGGTGATCGCGCGCAACCCGGGCCCGTTCACCTTCACTG
>JBIIUJ010000205.1:0-3500 GCA_044340025.1 Caulobacterales bacterium | reverse complement strand
TGAAACGGCCCCCTTCGTCGGCTCCGCCGACACTTCCCCCGCAAGCGGGGGAAGACACCAGCACTCAGACCCCCCTATCCGCCCCCGCTACGCCCCTCGCCGGGCGTGCAGAAGGAACTCGCGGTTACCGTCGCCGCCGGCGATAGGACTGTCGATCATCGCCAGAACGCGGAAGCCGGAAAGTCCGTCGATCTGTGTGCGCACCCGGGCTGCAACCCCTTCAGGATCGCGCGCGATCCCGCCCCGGCCCACGCCCTCCGGGCCCGCATCGAACTGGGGTTTGACCAGCGCGACAAGTTCGGCTTGGGCAGCAGCGAGCGACAGCGGACGGGCCAGCACCTTGGCAAGGCCGATGAAGCTCGCGTCGCAGACGATCAGCGCGGGCGGGGCGGGCAGCTGGCCGGCCTCCAGCGTGCGCGCATCCTGGCCTTCAAGGCTCCGCACGCGGGGGTCTGCAGCAAGGCTGGGGTGAAGCTGTCCGCGGCCCACATCCACCGCCGTCACCCGCCCCGCGCCGCGCGCCAGCAGGACCTGCGTGAAGCCACCCGTGGAGGCGCCGATATCCAGACACTCGCGCCCTGCGGGATCGACGGCGAACGCGTCCAGCGCGGCGGCAAGCTTCACCCCGGCGCGCGAAACCCAGGGGTGAGCGGGCTGCGCTTCCAGCCGGCAGGTCGCCGCCAGCCGCTGGGCCGGCTTGGTCACCGACGCCCCATCGGCCTTTACAAGTCCGGCGGCGATCGCGGCCTGGGCTTGGGCGCGGGTGGAAAACAGCCCCCGGCGCACCAGCGCGGCGTCGGCCCGTTCAGTCTCCGCCGCCGCCATCGCCGCCGCCATCCCCATCGCTGGGTCCATCCCGATTTGCATCCGGACGGTCACGACTGGCGGATGCATCAGAGATCAGGAGCGGCGCTCCGTCATCGGATCGACCCCGCTTTTCCGGCTTTTCCTGGGTAGCCGGACGCCTCAGCATGCCGCGGATCAAGAGGAAGGCAGCCACGCCGAACAGGATCGCGATGATCGCCTTGATATGCATCAGGCGAGCCCTTCCCCGCGCAGCAGCCGGGGCAAATCGCCGGTCGCCGCCCCTGCATGACGCATGAAGAATCGCCGGGCCGGCCCCATGGCGTCCACAAGGCCCATACCCAGCGTGCGCAGCGCGCGCACAGGCGCCGCATCGGTGGAGAAAAGCCGAACGAACATGTCCATGCCGGCGGCAAGCGCCATCGTGTCGAACCGGCGCCAGCGTTCATAACCGCGCAAGACCGTCAGATCGCCGATATCGAGGCCAAGGCTACGCGCGTCGCTGATCGTTTCGGCGAGCGCGGCCACATCCTTAAGCCCCAGGTTCAGCCCCTGCCCGGCAATCGGGTGAACGCCATGGGCTGCGTCCCCCGCGAGCGCTAGGCGCGGGCGCACCCATTCGGCGGCAAGCTCCATCGACAGCGGATAGGTCCAGACGGGGCCAGTAACGGTGACGGCGCCCAGGAAATCGCCAAAGCGCCGCATCAGCTCTGCGCCCAGCGCTTCTGGGGTAAGCGCGTGCAGCGCGCGGGCGGTGGCGTCGGTCTCGGTCCAGACCAGGCTGGCGCGGTCCTCCGTCAGCGGAAGGATGGCGAACGGGCCATTCGGCAGGAAATACTCATGCGCCACGCCGCCATGCGGGCGCTCCAGCGCGACGGTCGCGACCAGCCCGGTCTGGCGATAGGACCAGCCGTAGGAGCGGATCCCGGCGCTTGCGCGCACCTTCGAGCCGCGCCCATCGGCGCCGACGAGAAGGCGGGCGGCAACCTGGCGGCCGTCGGCGAGCGTGATCCCTGCCCCGGCGGCGTCGGCGTGAGTGGCTGCAGCAGCAGCCGGCGCGAGCCTGAGGATCCCCGGCCGGTCGCGCACCGCCTGATCGAGCGCCAGACGCATGCGCCGGTTCTCGATCATGTAGCCGAGCGCCGGAGCATCGCCGCCCAGCTCCTGCCGGTCGAACTGCAGCGTCAGGAGCGAAGGGCCGGGCTTGCGCAGACCATCATCCGGGCGGCCATCGGTAACGAGGATCTGGTCGATCGGCTGGACCGCGCCAATCCGCTCGGCCACGCCCAGAGCCTGCAACATCCGATAGGTCGCAAACGCAATCGCCGACGAGCGCCCGTCATAGGCGGCTTCCAGCTGGTCGCTTGGCGGCACGGGATCGACGACCGCGACCGAGATGCCGGCCTGATCCAGCGCAAGGGCGAGAGACAGGCCCACAAGCCCGCCGCCTGCGATCGCAACATCGGCTGTAAGGGTGTGCGTCATGGTCCAGACCTAGGCCGGGGCTGCGCTGGTGTCGAGCGCTGCGTCTCCGGGGCTACGGCACGACCAGCATGAAAAGAAAGACCGCGAACAGGACCAGATGCAGCGCACCCTGCATCACCGTGGTGCGCCCCGTGGACAGCGACAGCGCCGAGACCAGCAGCGTGAGCATCAGCAGCACGGTGCTCTTGGCGTCCACCCCCAGCACGATCGTCCAGCCAAACACCAGGGCCAGAGCCGCCACGACCGGGATCGTCAGGCCGATCGTGGCGAGGGCCGAGCCCAGCGCCAGGTTGAGGCTGGTCTGCAGCCTGTCGGCGCGCGCCGCACGCACGGCCGCCAGGGCCTCCGGCAGAAGTACGAGGCCGGCGATGACAACGCCCACCAGCGCCTTGGGCGCGCCGGCGGCGGAGACGGCCTGCTCCACGCTGGGCGCCAGCGTCTTGGCGAGCCAGACGACGGCGCCGAGCGAGGCGACCAGCAGGAGGCCGCTTCGCACCGCAACGGGCGTGGAAGGCGGGGAGGCCTGGACAGACTCGTCATGTTCCGCCGACCCGCTCGGCAGGAAGTAGGAGCGATGGCGAACAGTCTGGACCAGAACAAAGGTCGCATAAAGCACGAGCGAGACGAGCCCCACGAACGCCAGCTGCGCGGGGGCGAACACCGGCCCCGGCAGGCTGACCACGTGATTGGGCAGGATCAGCGTGATGACCGACAGCGCCGCCAGTGTGGCGAGCCCCGCGCTGACCCCGCTCTGGATGTAGGTCTGTTCGCGATGGCGCAGACCGCCGATCAGCAGGCACAGGCCAACAACGCCATTGAGGATGATCATGATGGCGGCAAACACCGTGTCACGCGCCAGCGTCTGGGTCTCTTCGCCGCCCGCCA
The DNA here is from genome assembly GCA_044340025.1 of Caulobacterales bacterium. GTDB lineage: Bacteria > Pseudomonadota > Alphaproteobacteria > Caulobacterales > Aquidulcibacteraceae > JBIIUJ01. Next base: position 326 of record JBIIUJ010000205.1, on the reverse strand, counting down.
GCATCAGCGACAGGATCAGCCCGACCTCGATCACCGTTACCGCAACCGCAAAGCTCAAGGTGCCGAACGGTTCGCCAAGTTTGTGCGCGATCACTTCAGCGTGGTGCACGGCCGCCAGAACGCAAGCAAACAGCGCCGCTATGAGCCCCAGCGTCACAGCGCCGCTTTGCGTCAGCGCGCTGAGGCCCAACGCAGACCAGCCCAGGAGCGGCGCAAGGATGGTCCATAAAGGCAAGCGATCAGGTGCGGGCATGCCCCCGATGTAAAGGGTTGGGCGCGTGTGTGCGAGCCCGGATCCTTAGCGCCGCGTTAACCGCGGGGGGGCA
>JBIIUJ010000206.1:0-3500 GCA_044340025.1 Caulobacterales bacterium | reverse complement strand
CGCGCGGCGGCGGCGCCTCCTACACCGACGCCTACCTCCCGGATCGAGCCCGCGCGATCCTGATCGACACGGGCGCGCTGACCGCCATCCACATCGATACACCCAATTGCCTCGTCACCGTGGAAGCAGGCGTCACCTGGGCGGCGCTGCGCGAAGCGCTGGCCGAACAGGGTCTTCGCACGCCGTTCTGGGGGCCTTTTTCGGGCCTGCACGCCACGGTTGCGGGCTCAGTCAGCCAGAATTCAATCAGCCATGGCTCTGGCGCCTTCGGCATTTCCGCCCAGTCGGTGCTGTCGGTTGATGTCGTGCTGGCGTCGGGCGAGATGCTGTCCACCGGCACCGCAGCCTATGGCGCGCGGCCGCATCTGCGCTGGGCGGGGCCGGATCTCACGGGCCTGTTCTGCGGCGACGCCGGGGCGCTTGGGGTGAAGGCGCGCATCACGCTGCCGCTCCTGCGCGCGAAGGCCGATTTCCAGACCGCGAGCTTCGCCTACGCCAGCCTGGAGGCGCTGCATGCCGGCATGCGGGCGGCTGCGCTGGAAGGGCTGGATGACGAGCATTTCGCGCTCGACGCCGCCCTGTCCCAGGGCCAGATCGCCAAGCAGGAAAGCTCCGGGGCGCTCTTCTCCATGGCCGCGGCGGTGCTCAGAACCGCGCCGAGCCTGCCCATCGGCCTTGCCCAGTTGCTGAAGATGGCGACGGCCGGGACGAAGGCGCTGGCGAATGCGGCCTATGCCTGCCACTTCATCCTCGAAGGGGCCACGCCGATCGAAGCGAAGGCGAAGCTCCACCGGTTGCGCGCGTTGATGGAGCCGTTTGGCGCTGAAATCCCCAATAGCGTGCCCAGCGTGGTGCGCGGCATGCCGTTTGCGCCCTTCTACAACGTGCTGGGGCCGAAGGGGGAGCGCTGGGTGCCGCTGCATGGCGTGCTGTCGCACGATCAGGTCGGCCCGTTTCACGCCGCGTTGCAGGCGCTCTACGCCAGCCGCAAGGCCGAGATGCAGCGCCATGGCGTCTGGACCGGTGCGATGTTTGAAACCGTCGGCTCGTCCGGCTTTCTCTACGAAGTGGCGTTCAACTGGCCGGGCGCGCGCAACGCCTATCACGAGGCGGTCGTCCCGCAGGATTATCTCGCCGCCGTGCCCACCTACCCAGCGGACCCGGCGGCGGACGCCTTCCTCGACCAGCTCAAGCAGGACGTGACCGCCCTCTACAGCGCGCATGGCGCCGGCCACTTCCAGCTCGGCAAGACCTATCCGCATGCCACGCGCCTCTCTGCGCCAGCGCTTGCCGCTCTGAAGGCGATGAAGGCGCAGCTCGATCCGGACGGGTTGATGAATCCCGGCGCGCTGGGCCTATAGGCGTTCGATCGCCACGGCGGTGGCTTCCCCGCCGCCGATGCACAGGCTCGCCACGCCGCGCCGCGCGCCGCGCGCCTCCAGGGCCGCCAGCAGCGTGACCAGGATTCGTGCGCCTGACGCCCCGATGGGATGGCCGAGCGCACAGGCGCCGCCATTCACGTTCACCTGCGCATGGGCAAGGCCAAGCTCTTTCATGGCGATCATGGGCACGACGGCGAAGGCCTCGTTGATTTCCCACAGGTCGACGTCGGCGGCGCGCCAGCCGGCCTTGTCGAGCGCCTTGCGCATCGCGGGCCCGGGCGCGGTGGTGAAGTAGGCTGGCGCCTGGGCATGCGCCGCGCTCGCCACGATCCGCGCACGCGGGGCAAGGCCGCGGGCCAACGCCTCCGAAAGCCGCATGAGCACCAGAGCCGCCGCCCCGTCCGAGATCGCCGAAGCATTGGCCGCCGTAACCGTCCCATCCTTTGTAAAGGCGGGTTTCAGGCCGGGGATCTTGTCTGGCCGCGCCTTGGCCGGCAGCTCGTCGGCGCTGATGATGATGTCGCTGCTCCGGCCGACGACCCGCACGGGCGCGATCTCGGCGGCAAAAGCGCCAGAGGCGGTTGCGGCCTGGGCGCGGGCCAGCGTCTCGATGGCATAGGCGTCCTGCTCTTCCCGGCTGAACTGGTATTCGGCGGCGATCCGGTCGGCATAGACGCCCATCGGAAGGCCCTCATAGGCGTCTTCCAGACCATCCTGCGCCATGTGATCGAAGAGCCGGTCGTGGCCGTATTTCACCCCAGTGCGATGACGCGCCAGAAGGTGGGGCGCATTCGTCATGCTCTCCATGCCGCCAGCCACCACGATATCCGCCTCGCCCGACAACAGCGCCGCCCGGCCCAGGATCGCCGCCTGCATGCCTGATCCGCACATCTTGTTCAGCGTGGTCGCTTCCACGCTGTCGGGCAGCCCGGCCTTGCGCACCGCCTGACGCGCTGGGGCCTGGCCCTGACCAGCCGGCAGGACATTGCCCATCAGCGCCCAATCCACATCCGCGCCGGCGACGCCCGCGCCCGCCAGAGCGGCCCGGATCGCCACCGAACCGAGATCGCTTGCCGAAAGGCTGGCCAACTCGCCCATCAATCCACCCATCGGGGTGCGCGCCGCACCCACGATCACCACAGGATCGGCCTCGGTCATGGACAAGTCTCCCAGCGTTGTGATGGAAACAAGGTCGCACTACCGCCGCTGCTCCGGCAAGACCACTGCAGCGCTTCGCGCTGTCCCGCAGGGAGAACCACCCATGAAAGCCTGCCTGATCGCCGCCGCTCTTCTCGGGCTCCCGCACGCCGCTCTCGCCCAGACGCCAGCCCCTGCGCCCGGCCCCGCGGCGCCGGCCCCGGCAGGGCCGTTCGGCCTGCCCGCGCTGCCTTACGCCTACGATGCGCTGGAGCCAGTGATCGACGCCCAGACGATGCAATTGCACCATCAGCGCCACCATGGCGCACAGGTGAACGCCCTCAACGCCGAAGCCGTCAAGGACCCCACGCTCGCCGCCCTGTCTCTTGAACAGATCCTCGCTACGGTTTCCAGCCGCCCGGCCGTGGTGCGCAACAACGCCGGCGGCCATTGGAATCACAGCTTCTTCTGGACGATCATGGCGCCGCAGGGCCAGGGCGGCGCGCCAAGTCCCGCGCTCGCCGCCGCCATCACCCGCCAGTTCGGCTCGCTCGACGGGTTGCGCGCCCAGTTCCGCGCCGCAAGCCTTGGGCGCTTCGGTTCAGGCTGGGCGTGGCTCGTGGTCCGCCCGGATGGGTCGCTGGCGGTGGGGTCCACGCCCAATCAGGACAATCCCCTGATGGATGTGTCCGAGTTTCGCGGCACGCCGATCCTCGGCAACGACGTGTGGGAGCACGCCCACTATCTGAAGTATCAGAACCGCCGCGCCGATTATGTCGATGCCTGGTGGAGCCTGATCAACTGGCCGGAAGTCTCGCGCCGGTTTGAAGCCACGCAAACCGCGCGTTAGGGCGCAGGATCCCCCGCCGCCTTGGCGGCGGGGGCTTCAGGCGGGCGCGATGCGGCAGGCCGGGCTTGCGCCGGACCGGCGCGCTTTGCTTCGCTCGCCAGCGCAGCTTCCAGCGCCGCGCGGCCGCCGGC
>JBIIUJ010000069.1:0-13709 GCA_044340025.1 Caulobacterales bacterium | reverse complement strand
GCCTGGTGGCCGATGGCCCGGCCGACGCCGCCCAGCTTGTGGCTGCGCTCACCATGCCGCTAATCCCGCTGCTCGCGGCGTTTGGCCAGAAGCTGGCCGCCCGCCGCCAGACCCGGGCCGAACCGCAGCCGGAGCCCCCCGCCGAAGGCCTCGAGGCCGGGCAGGTGATCATCGCGGGCTATGGCCGGGTGGGGGAGGTAGTGGCGAGCCTGCTGGAGCAGCACGCCGTGCCCTATCTTGCGATCGACCGCGACCCCGACGCCGTGGCCCGAGCGCGCAAGCAGGGCAAGCCGGTTTTCTACGGCGATCTGGCCCGGCCTGACTTTCTGGAGCGGTGCGGTCTGCGCGCGGCGCGCGCCCTCGTGGTGACCATGGATTCAGCCGCAATGGCCGAGGAGGTCGTGGCCGCTGCGCGCGCGGTGCGTGATGATCTGATCATTGTGGCGCGCGCTCGTGACGCCCGCCACGCCGGCCGGCTCTACGCCAAGGGCGCAACCGACGCCGTGCCCGAGACGACCGAAGCGAGCCTCCTGCTTGGAGAGGCCGTGCTTCTGGATATCGGCATGCCAGCGGGGCCGGTGATCGCCACGATCCACGACAAGCGCGAGGCGTTCCGGCTGGAAATCCAGTCTGCGGCAAGAGCCGACGCCACGCGCCCGCCCCTGCCCGTTCGCCAGCGCACACGCGCCCGGCTCCGCATCGGCGGCCGCCGGGCGGACTAGCGCGCGCCTAGTCGAACAACGCGTCGATCGCGTCCTGGCCAACCTTCTCGCCGGTGTCGAACAGCGCGTCGATCGCGTCCTGCTTCACTTCCGGTCCATCAAGGGCCGGTCCGTTCAGGAGCTGTTCCTTCTTGCGCCGGTCCTTTTCGGTTTCCTCGGCGGCGGCGTCTTCCACACCCATCACCTCGGTGAAGCGCATGATGCGCTCCTCGATGTGCTCCAGAGTGTCGACAACCTTGCGGATGCGCTGGCCGGTGATGTCCTGGAAGGAGCAGGCCTCGAAGATCTCGAGCACCTTCTCGTTCACCAGATCGGCGTAGGCCGGATCGGTCGGGTCGGCGCACATGATCGTCTCGGCCGCGCCCATGATGCGGTTCGTGGCCTCGGCGGTGTGCTTGACCACCGCATCCAGCTCCACACCGGCCGAGGGGATGCGATCCTCGCGGATATCGTTGGGCCGCAAGGCTGCGATTTCCTGCTTGGTGCGCTGGATGTAGGCCGAGATGTAGCGCAGCTCGCCATAGAGCGTCTTGTCCAGCGCGCCGAAGAAGGCCTGCATCGCCTCCGACATCTGGCTGGCAAGGGTGAGCACCTCGCCAAGGCGAGGGTCTTTCAGGTCGGCGCTCTGCAGCGCGGTCAGCGCGCTGCGCACCTGGTGGGCGACTTCCGTTGATGGCATCGGCCCCTCCGTTCAGGAACTGGAAAAAAGCGCGGCGATCAGAAATCGCCGAGGACGCTCGCAATTTTGGACTTCAGCGTCTGCGCGTTGAACGGTTTGACGATGTAGTTGTTCACGCCGGCCTTTTTGGCCGCGATCACGTTTTCGGTCTTGGATTCCGCCGTGATCATGATGAAGGGCGTCGCCTTCAGGCCTTCGTCGGCGCGCACTTCCTTCAGAAGCTCGAAGCCGGTCATCGGCTCCATGTTCCAGTCGGAAATCACGAGGCCGTACGGGCGGGTCCGCATCTTCTGCAGCGCCGCTGCGCCATCGGCCGCCTCATCCACATTCTCGAAGCCCAATTGCTTCAGGAGATTGCGAATAATGCGGATCATGGTCTGATAATCATCGACCACCAGGATCTGCGTTGACATATCGACGGCCATGCCGGTCTCCCTTGATATCCCACCTGCGCCGTGCTCGCGGCGTTCACCCTATTGGCATTGCTCCTAGCGCCGGCGCCGATAAGAAACGGTGAATCAGGCTTGGGTAGGTGGAAACCATGAACAGCGTCGGCGGCTATGAGTTTGAAGATCTCTCGATCGGCCAGTCGGTCGCGTTCGGGCGCACGGTGTCGGAAGCCGACATCGCCGCCTTCGCCGGCGTCTCGGGCGACACCAACCCCGCCCATCTCGATGCCGAATACGCTGCCGGAACGCGGTTCAAGCAGCGCATCGCCCACGGCATGCTGTCGGCCGCTTATATCTCCGCGGCGCTTGGCACGCGCCTGCCGGGGCCGGGGGCGGTTTATATTTCCCAGACGCTGAAGTTCCTGCGGCCGGTGCCTATCGGCGCAACCGTGATCACGCGGGTGACGGTAAGCGCGCTCGACCCCGCCAAGGGGTTTGTCACGCTCGCCTGCCAGTGCAGCGTGGCGGGCAAGGCCGTGGTGGAGGGCGAGGCGGTGGTGATGGTCGCCAAGCGGGAGGGCGCGACCGCGTGATCCTGCTTGATCGTTTCGGGCCGATCCCGGAGGCGGCGCGCGGGGCCAGCCTGGCGCTTGGCAATCTGGATGGGTTTCATCGCGGTCATGCCGCCGTGCTCGGCGCCGCCCGCGCCGCCGCGCATGGCGGACCGTGGGGCGCAGCCATTTTCGAGCCGCCGCCGCGCCGCTTCTTCCAGCCCGATGCGCCGCCGTTCCGGCTGATGAGCGCTGGCCTGCGGCGCGAGGCGGCGGCCAGGCAAGGGCTGGATGTGCTGGCGGAGATCCCGTTCGACGCCGCCCTTGCGGCCATGACGCCTGAGGCCTTCTGCGCGCGCGTTCTGGTGGAGTGGCTGGGTGTGCGCCATGTGGTGATCGGATTCGATTTCCGCTTCGGCAAGGATCGCGCCGGCGATGGCGCAGTGCTCAAGGCGCGGGGCGCGGCGCTCGGCTTCGGCGTGACGGTGCTGGACGAGATCGCCTGCGACGACGGCTCGAAAATCTCTTCCAGCCGGATCCGGGCCGCGCTGGAGGCCGGCCGTCTTGCAGAAGCCAATGCGCTCCTCGGCGCGCCATGGCGGGTGGATGGCGTGATCGAGGCAGGCGATCAGCGCGGCCGCACCATTGGCTTTCCCACTGCAAACCTCCGGCTGGAAGACCAGCTGCACCCACGCTTCGGCGTCTATGCGGTGACGGTAGACATCGGCGATGGGGCTGCCCGGGCGGGCGTGGCGAACTTCGGCCGAACGCCCACCACGGGCGAGCGCGCGCCGCTCCTCGAAGTGAATCTGTTCGATTTCGAGGGCGATCTCTATGGGCGCCGAATTGTCGTTTCTTTCCATGCCTTCCTTCGCCCGGAACAGAAATTCGGCGGGCTCGACGCGCTGAAGCGCCAGATCGCCGCCGACGCGGCAGCGGCGCGGGCCATGCTAGCCCCCTAGCCCCTCCGCGCCGGCTTTGCTAAGCGGCGGGAATGACGCAGCGCCCGTTCTGCACGCGTGTTCGAATTAGCCGCCCGGTCCGCGGCTGATCCCGTGCGCCTGTCTGGCGCCGCCGCGGCCGGGCCGCTTTCCACGCCCTCTCGCTTCACAGGACCAGCGCCGCCATGGCCGACGACATGACCCCCGCCCGCGATTACCGGGCCACCCTCTTCCTTCCGGAAACACCGTTTCCCATGCGCGCCGGCCTGCCGCAGAAGGAGCCCGAGATGCTCGCCCGCTGGGAGGCGGCCGACCTCTACAGCGGGATCCGCACCGCCAGCGCCGGCAAACCGCCTTTCGTGCTCCACGACGGCCCCCCCTACGCCAATGGCCACATCCACCTGGGCACCGCGCTGAACAAGGTGCTGAAGGACTTCGTGGTCCGGTCGCGCCAGCTTCTGGGCTTCGACGCCGACTATGTTCCCGGCTGGGACTGCCACGGCTTGCCGATCGAATGGAAGGTGGAGGAGGAGTTCCGCGCCAGGGGCCGCAAGAAGCAGGATGTGCCGGCCGGAGAGTTCCGGGCGGCGTGCCGCGCCTATGCCCAGAAGTGGCTCGATGTGCAGCGCGAGGAGTTCAAGCGCCTCGGCGGCGTCGGCGACTGGGCGAACCCCTACACCACGATGGCGTATTCATCGGAGGCCGCCATAGCCGCCGAGTTCCTGAAGGTGGTGCGCACGGGCCTTGTCTATCGCGGCTCCAAGCCGGTGATGTGGAGCCCGGTGGAGCGCACCTCGCTCGCTGAAGCCGAGGTGGAGTATCAGGAAAAGACCTCGCCCATGATCTGGGTGAAGTTTCCGGTGGTGTCCGGCGGATCTGAGGGCGCCTCCGTCGTCATCTGGACCACCACGCCCTGGACCATCCCCGGCAATCGCGCAATCAGCTACAGCCCGTCCATCGATTATGGACTCTACCGCGTCGAGGCTCTGGAGCCGACCGAGGGGTTCGAGCCCTGGGCGAAACCGGGCGAGCTTCTGATCCTCGCCGACAAGCTGGCTGGCGAGGTCCGGAAGGCCGCCAAGGTGGCTGCGGCTACGCGGATCTGCGACGTGGATCCGCGCGGTATGATCTGCGCACATCCGTTGCGGGGGTGGCGTCATCCCGGCCGCAGCGACGCGGAGAGCCGGGACTTCGGGCAGGATAAACCGAGCGGGGTCCCGGATCGGGGCTTCGCCCCGTCCGGGATGACAGAAGCATACGACTTCCCCGTCCCCCTCCTCGTCGGCGATCACGTGACCGACGACGCCGGCACGGGCTTTGTCCATACCGCGCCGGGCCATGGGGCGGACGACTTTGCAGTCTGGCTCGCCAGCGGCATGTCGCAAAGGGACATCCCCCTGACGGTGGATGAGGACGGCCGCCTCACCAAGGAAGCGCCCGGCTTCGAGGGACTGGAGATCCTGCAGCTCGAGGGCAAATCCGTCGGCAAGGACGGCGGCGCCAACAAGGCGGTGATCGAGGCCTTGATCGCGTCCGGCGCGCTCCTGGCGCGCGGTCTGCTCAAGCACCAGTATCCCCACTCCTGGCGCTCCAAGGCCCCGCTGATCTTCCGCGCCACGCCGCAATGGTTCATCGCAATGGATCAGGAGTATGGGCTCGCTTCTCCCCCCGTGAACGGGGGGAGACAACCGGCGCAAACCCTCCGCCAGCGCGCCATGGCCGCCATCGACGCCACCGACTGGGGCTCTGATTCCGCCAGGAACCGGATCGCCGGCATGGTGCGCGACCGGCCGGACTGGCTGATCAGCCGCCAGCGCGCCTGGGGCGTCCCGCTCACCATCTTCGTCCACAAGGAGACCGGCGAGATCCTGAAGGACGACGCGGTGGACGCCCGCATCCTGAGGGCCATCGCCGAGCGCGGCGCGGACGCCTGGTTCGAGCCGGGCGCGGCGGAGGCCTTCCTGCGCCCAGAGCACGACCCGGCGGCGTATGAGAAGGTCGAGGATATCCTCGACGTGTGGTTCGACAGCGGCGCAACGCACGCCTTCGTTCTGGAGACGCGCCCGACGCTGCCGCGCCCGGCCGATCTCTATCTGGAAGGCTCCGACCAGCATCGCGGCTGGTTCCAGTCCTCGCTGCTGGAAAGCTGCGCCACCCGTGGCGTCGCGCCCTACAAGGCGGTGCGCACGGCGGGCTTCGTGGTCGATGAGCAGGGGCGCAAGCAATCCAAGTCGCTTGGCAACACGGTCGAGCCGCAGAAGATCATGGACCAGTATGGGGCCGACATCCTGCGCCTGACGTTTGCGAGCGTGGATTACGCCGACGATCTGCGGATCGGCAAGTCGGTGATCGATGGGGCGGTCGAGACCTATCGCAAGCTGCGCAACACGCTGCGCTATCTCCTGGGCGCGACGGCCGGCCTGGCGGATGGCGAGCGGGTGGCGATCGCCGACATGCCGCTGCTGGAGCGCTGGATGCTCGACCGGCTCGCAAGCGTGAATGACGAGGTGACGGCAGCCTATCGCGCGTTCGATTTCCGCCGCGCGCTCGCCGCCGTGGCCGAGTTCGCCAATGTGGAGTTCAGCGCGCTTTACGCAGACATCCGCAAGGATGCGCTTTACTGCGATGCGCCAGGGACGTTGCGCCGCCGCGCCGCGCGCACCGTGATGGCCGAGACGCTGGACCGGCTTCTTCTGTGGCTGTCGCCGCTCACGCCCTTCACTGCCGAAGAAGCCTGGTCTTACGCCGCGCCCGGCTCGGACAGCGTGCATCTGCGCGCGCTTGCGCCCGCGCCGGACGGCTGGCGCGACCCCGCCGCCCGGACCCGGATGGATCGGCTGCTCGCCATCCGCCGTGTGGTGACGGGTGCGCTGGAGATCGAGCGGCGCGAAAAGCGTATCGGCTCGAGCTTGGAGGCCGCGCCGATCGTGCATCTCGTCGAGCCCGGCGAAGTCGCGGGCGTGGACCTGGCGGAGCTTTGCATCACAAGCGCGCTGACGGTGGAGGCCGGCGCCGGCCCAGCCGATGCGTTCCGGCTGGACGATGTTCCGGGCGTGGCCGTCGTGGCCGCGCTTGCGCCCGAAGGCTGGGTGAAGTGCGCCCGCAGCTGGAAATACTTCGACCCTGCGACGGCTGATCCGGCGTTCCCCGATATCACGCCTCGGGACGCTGAGGCGGTGAAGGCCTGGGGGGCGGCGCAGTGAGGGCCGCCCCGTCATCCCGGCTGAGCGAAGCGAAAGCCGGGATCATGTTCAGCCTGGATCGCCATGCGGTCCCGGATCAGCGCTTCGCGCCGTCCGGGATGACAGGGTCGCGCTGATGTCTCGCCAATCCCTCTTCGGCTTCCTGCTGGCGCTTGCGATCTTCGTCGCCGATCAGGCTTCAAAGGTATGGATCATGGGGCTGCTCGGGACCCGGGCGCCGCCGGATTTCGGCCAGATCGAGATCAGCGCGATCTTCGATCTCACCATGGTGTGGAACTATGGCGTGTCGTTTGGCCTGTTGCGGGCGGGATCGGATTTCGAGCGCTGGCTTCTGGTGGGGCTGTCGGCGGTGATCGCGTCGGGCTTTGCAGTCTGGATGGCGCGGGCTTCTCGGATCACCACGGTCGTGGCGCTGGGCCTCGTGATCGGCGGGGCGATCGGCAACATGATCGACCGGATCCGGTTTGGCGCGGTGGCCGACTTCTTCGACTTTTCCGGGCTGTTCTTTCCCTATGTGTTCAACGTGGCGGACGCGGCCATCACGGTGGGGGCGATCCTGCTGGCGCTGGAGATGCTGTTCACCAAGGACGAGCCAAAGACCCCGGCTTGAGCGCGGCGATGTAACCACGGTTTAATCACGCCCCATGCGTCGCAGCCTTGGCGCGGGTTCCGGCTTTGGGCTAAGGCAAAAGCAACACAGACGAGGATCGCCATGCGCCCGACCGCCAAACTCGCCGTTTTGACAGCGCTTGCCGCGGCCAGCGCCCTTGGCGGCTGCGCCAGCTTTCGCCAGGCTGTGGGCGCGGAGAAGGTCGCGCCCGATGAATTCCGCGTCGTCACCAAGGCGCCGCTGGTGATCCCGCCCGAGTTCAATCTGCGCCCGCCCCGTCCCGGCGAAGCCCGGCCGATGGAACTGCGCGCCGATCTGCAGGCCCGCACAGCGCTGTTCGGCGTCCAGATCGGGCAGGAGGCGAGCGAGGGTGAGCAAGTGCTCGTGGCGCGCGCCGGAGCCCAGAACGCCGATCCCCGAATCCGGGCTGTGGTGGACGATGAAGGCGGCGGCGTGGTGCGCAAGCCGCGCAGCTTTGCCGACCGCCTGCTCAGCTTCGGCCGCGCCGACAGCGCGCCCGCCGCAGCCCCCGCGCCGCTGCCTTCCGAGGAGGAGGCCCGCCGCCTCGAACAGGAAGCGATCCGCAACGCCACCGGCGGCGGCCAGGTGACCATCCAGCAGAACGCGCCGCGCGGCTTCAAGCTGCCGGGGATGTAGGGCTTCCCTACCCGGAAAGCCTTGCCCCTGACATCCCGGACGGGGCGACGCCCCGATCCGGGACCTCGTGACGTCTCATCCCCGCTCAGGCCCCGGCTCCCGCTCCACCCCGCCGGGATGACGACGCCCATGCGCTCGCTCCGCAAAGCGGCCTTGCGCGCCCCCCGTCTGCGGCTTAACACGCGCCCCTGAACCGGCGAGCCCTCCCCCGACCCCCGGGGGAGGGTTTGTCGCGTAAGGAGCCCCCGCCATGCCGAAACGGACAGACCTGTCCTCGATCCTGATCATCGGGGCGGGGCCGATCGTGATCGGCCAGGCGTGCGAGTTCGACTATTCCGGCGTTCAGGCCTGCAAGGCGCTGAAAGCGGAAGGCTATCGCGTCATTCTGGTGAACTCCAACCCCGCCACCATCATGACGGATCCGGAGCTTGCCGACGCCACCTATATCGAGCCCATCACGCCGGAGGTGGTGGAGAAGATCATCGCCGCCGAGCGGCCCGATGCGCTGCTGCCCACCATGGGCGGCCAGACCGCTCTGAACTGCGGCCTCGCGCTGGAAAAGTCGGGCGTGCTTGCGCGCTATGGCGTGGAGATGATCGGCGCCCGCGCCGAGGTGATCGAGAAGGCCGAAGACCGCCAGAAATTCCGCGACGCGATGGACAAGATCGGGCTCGAGAGCCCCAAGTCCCACGTCGTCAACACGATGGACGACGCTGAGGTCGCGATGGAGAAGGTGGGCCTTCCCGCCATCATCCGGCCGAGCTTCACCCTCGCGGGCACGGGCGGCGGCATCGCCTACAACCGGCAGGAATTCCGCGAGATCGTGCGCGGCGGGCTTGCGCTCTCGCCCGTGGGCGAAGTGCTGGTGGAGGAAAGCGTTCTCGGCTGGAAAGAGTTCGAGATGGAGGTGGTCCGCGACCGGGCGGACAATTGCATCATCATCTGCTCGATCGAGAACATTGATCCCATGGGCGTGCACACCGGCGATTCCATCACGGTCGCCCCCGCCCTGACCCTGACCGACAAGGAATACCAGCGCATGCGCGATGCCTCGATCGCAGTGCTGCGCGAGGTGGGGGTGGAGACCGGCGGCTCCAATGTGCAGTTCGCGATCAATCCGGCCGATGGCCGCATGGTCGTGATCGAGATGAACCCGCGGGTGTCGCGCTCCTCCGCGCTCGCATCCAAGGCCACGGGCTTTCCCATCGCCAAGGTCGCCGCCCGGCTGGCCGTCGGCTACACGCTCGACGAGATCGACAACGACATCACCGGCGGCGCGACGCCCGCGAGCTTCGAGCCGACGATCGATTATGTCGTCACGAAAATCCCCCGCTTCGCGTTCGAGAAGTACCGCGGCGCCGACCCGACGCTGACCACCTCCATGAAATCGGTGGGCGAGGCGATGGCGATCGGGCGGACCTTCCAGGAAAGCTTCCAGAAGGCGTTGCGCTCGCTGGAGACGGGGCTTTGCGGCCTCAATCCGCCCGCCGACATGCCGCTTGATCGCGATACGATCCTTGCCGCGCTGGCCACCCCGACGCCAGAGCGCATCCTGGCCGTGGGGCAGGCCTTCCGTGCGGGCCTGAGCGTGGACGACGTGCAGGCCGCCTGCCGGATCGACCCGTGGTTCCTGCGCCAGATGGAGGACATCATCGCGGTAGAGGCCGCCATCGCCTCCGACGGCCTGCCCCAGACGCCACAGGACTGGCGCGCGGTGAAGGCGATGGGCTTTTCCGACGTGCGCCTCGCCCAGTTGAGCGGGGCCAGCGAATTGGCGGTGCGCGCCGCGCGCCACGCCGCCGGCGTGCGGCCGGTGTTCAAGCGGATCGACACCTGCGCGGCCGAGTTCCGCGCCGACACGCCCTACATGTACTCCACCTATGAGGCCGGCCTGCACGCCGCCGCGCCCGAGTGCGAAAGCGACGTATCCGACCGCAAGAAGATCGTGATCCTGGGCGGCGGGCCGAACAGGATCGGGCAGGGGATCGAGTTCGATTATTGCTGCTGTCACGCGGCGTTCGCTTGCGGGGCGATCGGCGTTGAATCGATCATGGTCAACTGCAACCCGGAGACGGTCTCGACCGACTACGACACGTCGGATCGGCTCTATTTCGAGCCGCTGACAGCCGAAGACGTGCTGGAGATCATCGCTGTCGAACAGCAGCGCGGCGCGCTTCTGGGCGTCATCGTCCAGTTCGGCGGCCAGACGCCGCTGAAACTGGCAAAGCCGCTTGAGGCTGCCGGCGTGCCCATTCTCGGCACCAGCCCCGACGCGATCGACCAGGCCGAGGACCGCGAGCGCTTCCAGGCGCTGCTACACGAGATCGGCCTGGTTCAGCCGCGCAACGCGACCGCGCGCACCGAGGCCGAGGCGCTGGCTGGCGCCGATGTGGTCGGCTATCCGGTCGTTCTGCGTCCTTCCAACGTGCTGGGCGGTCGGGGGATGGAGATCGTCCATGATCCCGCCCACCTCCAGCGCTATGTGCGCGAGGCGCTCGCCGCCTCGGGCGACCAGCCGATCCTGATAGACCAGTATCTGCGCGACGCGATCGAGGTAGACGTCGATGCGCTTTGCGATGGCGAGGGCGTCTTCATCGCGGGCGTGATGGAGCATATCGAGGAGGCCGGCATCCATTCCGGAGACAGCGCCTGTGCGCTGCCGCCCTACACCCTGCCGGCCGCCACAGTGACCGAGATCGAGCGCCAGACCGCCCTTCTGGCCCGGGCGCTGGGCGTGAAGGGCCTGATAAACGTGCAATATGCCGTGAAGGGCGTCGACATCTATGTGCTGGAGGCCAATCCGCGCGCCTCGCGCACGGTGCCGTTCGTGGCCAAGACGATTGGCGCGCCGGTCGCCTCCATCGCCGCCCAGGTGATGGCTGGCGCCCCGGTGGCAAGCTTTGGCCTCGCCGCGAAGACCCTCGATCATGTGGCGGTCAAGGAAGCGGTGTTCCCCTTCTCCCGGTTCAAGGGCGTGGACCCGGCGCTCGGGCCGGAGATGCGCTCCACCGGCGAGGTGATGGGCCTCGATCGCGATTTCGCTGCCGCCTATCTCAAGAGCCAGCTCGCCGCCGGCGCCAAGCTCCCGCTCGCTGGCACCGCCTTCATCTCCGTGAAGGAGAGCGACAAAGCCGCAATCGTCGAGCCTGCGCGCCAGCTCGTCGCGATGGGCTTTGCCATCGTCGCCACGCGCGGCACGGCGGCCCACCTTCAGGCGGCGGGGGTGGCCTGCACGCCGATCAACAAGAAGCTCGAAGGACGCCCTCACATCGTGGACGCCATCCACAACGGCGAGGTGCAGCTCGTGTTCAACACGACCGAGGGCCAGCAATCGCTGCTCGACAGTTTCGATATCCGGCGCACCGCTCTGATGGAGAACGTGCCTTACTACACGACGCTTTCGGGCGCGCGCGCGGCCGTTCAGGCGATTGCAGCGGCGCGCGACGGCGGACTGAGGGTGAGGCCTTTGCAGGCTTACTCTTGACCTTTGAGCATTTCGGCCCAAACCTATTGGGCCTCGATCTAGAGAGACCCTCCATTCCATGGAAAAGATCCCCATGACCGCCGAGGGCTACGCCGCCCTCGACGCAGAACTGAAGCGTTTGAAGTCGGTGGAGCGTCCCGCCGTGATCGCTGCGATCGCGGAAGCCCGCAGCCATGGCGACCTGTCGGAGAACGCTGAGTATCACGCCGCCAAGGAGCGCCAGAGCTTCATCGAGGGCCGGGTGGCCGAGCTTGAAGACAAGCTCGCCCGCAGCCAGGTGATCGACATCTCGCGCCTCTCCGGCGCTACGGTGAAGTTCGGCGCGACTGTGCGGGTGCTCGACGAGGACACCGAGCAGGAAGCCGCCTACAAGATCGTGGGCGAGGACGAGGCCGACGTGCGCACCGGCAAGGTCTCCATTACCTCCCCGATCGCGCGCGCTCTCATCGGCAAGGAAGAGGGCGACGTTGTGGAGGTGGTCGCCCCCGGCGGCTCCAAATCCTACGAGATCCTGAAGGTCGAATGGGTGTGATCCACGCGCGGTGACGCATCCGCCCGTTGCGGTGCGCCCGGACTCGCGCCCTTAGTGCGCCCATGCCCATCGCCCGCCTTCCGCCGGACGCCGTCAACCAGATCGCCGCCGGTGAGGTGGTGGAGCGGCCGGCTGCGGCGGTCAAGGAGCTGGTCGAAAACAGCCTCGACGCCGGCGCCCGCGCCATCCGCGTCACGGCCGAAGGCGGCGGCCTGACCCGGCTGCTGATCGAGGATGACGGTTGCGGCATCGCCCGGGCGGAATTGCCGCTCGCGGTGGAGCGCCACGCCACCTCCAAGCTCTCCCCCGGGGCGGATGGCGCGCTCGACCTTCTGAACATCGCAACGATGGGCTTCCGGGGCGAAGCGCTGCCCAGCATTGGCGCGGTGGCGCGCCTGTCCATCACCAGCCGCGCGCAGGGCGCCGCCGAGGCCGCGCGCATCCTGGTGGAAGGCGGGCTTGTCTCCGGGCCTATGCCGGCGGCCTGGGGCGGGGCGGGCTCGGGCGCTCGGGTGGAGGTGCGCGATCTCTTCTACGCCACGCCCGCCCGGCTGAAGTTCATGAAAGGCGAGCGGGCCGAGGCGCTGGCGATCTCCGACGTCATCAAGCGGCTCGCCATGGCGCGCTGTGATGTCGGCTTCACGCTGGAGCAGGATGGCCGCATGCAGTTGCGGCTACTATCTGAGAGCGCCGATGAGGCTGGCCGGCTGCGCCGGCTCGGCGCGGTTCTGGGGCGCGATTTCCAGGAGAACGCCCTCCTTATCCACGCGGAGCGCGACGGGGTTCGGCTCTCGGGGTTTGCGGGTCTTCCCACCGCCAGCCGGGGCGATGCGCGCTTCCAGTTCCTGTTTGTGAATGGCCGGCCGGTGAAGGATCGGCTGCTGCAGGGGGCGGCGCGCGCGGCCTATCAGGACGTGCTCGCCCGCGACCGTCATCCAGCGCTGGCGTTGTTTCTGGAGCTGGAGCCGGCGCTGGTGGATGTGAACGTGCATCCCGCCAAGACCGAGGTGCGTTTCCGCGACGCCGCGCTGGTGCGCGGCCTCATCATCGGGGCGCTGCGCCATGCGCTGGCGGCGGCCGGCGCGCGCGGCGCCACCACCGTCACCGGCGCGGCGCTGGGGGCGGCGCAGGCGGGCGGCGGGTTTGGCGGCTGGCGGCCCCAATCCACCGGCTTCGACCGACGCCCCCTGACCGGCGAGTTCGCGCCGCTGGCGCAGAGCTTCCACGGCGTGATGGAGGCGACGCCCGCCGCCGTCTCCGCCGCGCCCGCCGCCGCCCAAGCGCCGGAGCCGGAGCCGGAGCTCTATCCCCTCGGCGCGGCCCGCGCCCAGCTGCACGGCACCTATATCGTCGCCCAGACGGCGGACGGCATGG
Source organism: Caulobacterales bacterium (assembly GCA_044340025.1). Taxonomy (GTDB): domain Bacteria; phylum Pseudomonadota; class Alphaproteobacteria; order Caulobacterales; family Aquidulcibacteraceae; genus JBIIUJ01. The sequence goes on along the minus strand of JBIIUJ010000069.1, from coordinate 567 downwards.
TGATCGTGGATCAGCATGCCGCCCACGAGCGCCTGACGCTCGAACGGATGAAGGCGATGCTGGCCGGCGGCGGCGTGGCGCGCCAGCCGCTCCTGATCCCCGATATCGTGGAGCTGGACCCAGATGATGGCGCCCGCCTGCTCGCCCGCGCAGAGGAGCTTGCCGTGCTCGGCCTCGTGGTGGAGCCGTTCGGCCCCGGCGCGGTGGCCGTCAGCGAGACGCCGGCGCTTCTGGGCCAGATGGACGCCGGCCGCCTCGTGCGGGATCTCTGCGACGATCTCGCCGCCTTCGACGAGGGGCTCAGCCTTCAGGAGCGGCTGGACGAGGTGCTGTCCACCATGGCGTGTCACGGCAGCGTGCGGGCCGGCCGCCAGCTCTCGGCCGATGAGATGAACGCTCTTCTACGCCAGATGGAAGCGACGCCGCGTTCCGGCCAGTGCAACCACGGCCGGCCCACTTTCGTGGAGCTGAAGCTCGCCGACATTGAAAAGCTGTTCGGGAGGCGGTGATGCCCCCTCCGTCAGCTTCGCTGACACCTCCCCCGCAGGCGGGGGAGGATGAGCCAAC
>JBIIUJ010000068.1:0-13737 GCA_044340025.1 Caulobacterales bacterium | reverse complement strand
GCGACAGGATCAGGCCCTGTCGCAGCGTCATGTTGCCGTAGAAGCGGCTGTCGTAATTGTCCGGCGACCAGGAACCGACGCGCACGCGCTGGTCGGAAAACACGCTGTCGGGCGAGAGCCCGCGCTCCAGCGCGGCGGCGTAGACGATGGGCTTGATCGCCGAGCCCGGCTGCCGGCGGGCCTGGGTGGCGCGGTTAAAACTGCTCTCGCGCCAGGAATAGCCCCCGATCAGCGCAAGCACGCGGCCGGTCTCCACCTCCACGACGGCCATGCCGCCATTGACCTCGGGGATCTGCTGCAGCCGCCAGCCCCCCTCTTCGCCGCGGCGCACGAACACGAGATCGCCGGCTGTCAGGGGCTTTTCCCCGCGCGAGGCCCAGTCCGTGTCGGAAGAGCCGAGCGCCGCTGTTGCGCCGTCCGCAAAGCCGATCCGGGCCGGGCCCTCACCCGCCGACAGGACGGCCGCCACCCGCCAGCTTGGATCGTCTGGGGAGATGCGCTGGGCCGCGATCCGCTCCGCCCAGCCCTCGCCAGCGCCGATATTGCCCAGCGCGCCGCGCCAGCCGCGCGGCCTGTCATAGCGCTCCAGCGCTGCGCGCAGCGCGGTGCGCGCAGCCGTCTGGAGGCGCGTGTCGAGCGTGGTGCGGATGGAAAAGCCGCGTTGATAGACCGCGTCCTCGCCAAAGCGGGCGTTCACCGCGCGGCGCACCTCCTCCACGAAATCGCCGGCCGCCGCATAGGTCTGGACGCTGGCGCGCGCCACGATGACCAGATCGTCGCCCTTGGCTTCGTCGGCCTGGGCCTGCGTGATGAACCCGTTCACCGCCATCCGGTCGAGCACCCAGTTGCGCCGCTCGATTGCGCGCTCCTTGCGCCGCACGGGGTGATAATTATTGGGCGCCTTGGGCAGCGCGCCGAAATAGGCCGCCTGCGCCAGCGTCAGCTGATCGAGCGGGGCGTTGAAATAATTCTGCGCGGCCGCCGCCACGCCATAGGCGCGCTGGCCCAGGAAGATCTGGTTCAGATACAGCTCGAGGATGCGATCCTTCGACAGGCGCTGATCGATCCGCACCGCAAGAATGGTCTCGCGCAGCTTGCCGGTCAGGCGCTCGAACGTGGAGGCGTTGGGATTGGCGACCCCCAGAAGGATGTTTTCGGCCACCTGCTGGGTGATGGTGGAGGCGCCCTCCAGACGGCGGCCCTCGGCCACATTCGTCACATTGGCCACGAGCGCGCGCGCCACGCCCTGCCAGTCCACCCCGCCATGGCGGTAGAAATCACTGTCCTCGGCCGCCAGAAAGGCCGCAATCACATGATCGGGAATGGCCGAGAGCGCGACATAGATCCGGTCTTCGCGGGCGAATTCGCCGATCAGCTCGCCGTCGGACCCAAACACCCGGCTCGCCACCGCCGGCGAATAGGTCTCGATCGCGCGATAATTCGGCATTCCGATCAGCGCGTAGGTCAGCACGGCGCCGACCGCGAGGGAGGCAACCCCGGCGCCAGCAAAGAACGCGACCCGCAGCCAGGCGAGGAAACGCCTCATCAGCACCTATCCGCGCGCCCCGCCTGGGGCGCTCCGGCGCGCACTATGGCAAGGCGAACAGGGAAAAAAAAGGGCGTCAGCGGGCGGCCTGCAGCGAACCGCGTTCGGCGAAGTAGGCGTTGATCGCATCGCGCACGGCGCGCATCTGCCGGCTGCGGAAGCCGGCGTCCTTCAGGCGGCGTTCGTCTTCGGCATTGGTCAGGAAGCCCATCTCCAGAAGAATCGCCGGCACATCAGGCGCCAGCAGCACGAAGAAGGCCGCTTCGCGGTGCGAATTGCGCAAGAGCGGGCCCACCGGGCGCAATTCGGTCAGCAGGCGGCGCGCAAACAGGGCCGACTGGTTGTTGGTCTCGCGCTGGGCGAGATCCACGAGGATGTCGTTCACCTCGCCGGCGCGCGGCTGGTCGGAAGCCGCGATCACCCAGTCCTGCGCGTCGATCAGCGAGCGGGCGCGCCGCTCTCCGGCTTCCGACAGGGTATAGACGGTCGCGCCCTCAAGCTCCGGGGACTGACCCGAATCAGCATGCAGCGACAGGAACAGATCGGCGCGTGCCGCCCGCGCGCGGCGCACGCGTTCTTCGAGCGGCAGGAACGTATCGTCTGCGCGCGTCATCACGACGTCGTAGCGTCCGGTGGCGAGCAAAAGCCGCTGCAATTCCCGCGCGCTCGCCAGCGCCACCGTCTTTTCATAAAGGCCGGTCGGGCCGATCGCGCCGGGGTCGCGTCCACCATGGCCTGCATCGATCACGATCACCGGCCGGCGCGCCGGAGCAGGCGCGGACGCCGGGGCCGGTCCGGAGGCGGCGGCCGCAGCGATCACGATCGGTGCAGCGGCGGGCGCCCCGGCCTCGATCGGGATTTCCAGGATCTGGCGGCGGCCCATCTGCTCGGCGCGCCAGCGCGCAGCCCCCGGTCGGCCGGGGGCGGTCAGGTCGAACACGATCCGGGCTGCGCCCGGCGTGTTCTGGGCATAGCGGACAGATCGCACCAGCCCCGCGCCCGGGCGGGCGCCGGCATCGCCCCCCATCCGGAAGCGCGCGCTCGACACGTCCACGACAAGGCGGGGGTTGGGCTCGGCCAGCGCGAAGACGCGTGGATCCTGTGGGCGGCGATCAAAGACCAGGCGGGCGAGCGTTTGCCCCCCCTCGGCCAGAACAGCGATCTCGACGACGCTGGCGGGGCCGGGAGCGGCCACAGCGGCGCGAGACGCGGACGCGGCGGGCCGGCTCTCGCTGCGGCCAGCGGTGTTGGAGGCGATGGCGGCGGCGGCGCCAAACACCGCCAGCACCGCGATGAACAGGGCCAGCCAGCCGCCGCGCTCGACCCAGCGCATTTTGCCAGAGGGATCAGGGGCCTGTCTCATGCGATGATCCGACTCACGCCTCCTGACAGCATATTCGTCTGCTGCGACTTTCTTTTTTTATACAAGTCGGGCAAGGTCTCGTCGCTGTGTCAGCGATGCGGCCATTTCTGGCCCGTATGGGACGGCCCAATGCGCTGAACAAGGCGCTTGGTCGCCCGCACAGCCCCATTCACCGGCGATCCGCCTTTCGGGTCGCTCCATCTTTCGGACGCTGCGCTTATGCTTCGCCGCCGGACCTTTCAGCCCGACGCCCCGCATGCGGGAGCAGACGCCGCGTCCCCTGCCCGCCAGACCGCCCTCCCCGCCCGCCGCGCCCAGCGCGGCCGCGCCCTTCGGGATACGGCGACGATTGGAGACTTTAATGGCCCGCAACATGTTGATCGACGCGGCGCATCCGGAAGAAACCCGGGTGGTCGTGGTCGACGGAACCCGCGTTGAGGAATTCGACTACGAAACCCAGGCCCGGCTTCAGCTTCGGGGGAATATCTATCTCGCCAAGGTGATCCGCGTGGAGCCCTCGCTCCAGGCCGCCTTTGTGGAATATGGCGGCAATCGCCACGGTTTCCTCGCCTTTGGCGAAATCCACCCGGATTACTACCAGATCCCCTCGGCCGACCGCGAAGTGCTGCTCGCGGAGGAGGCCGCGATCGCCAGTGAAGACGAGGACGACGAGGAAAGCCGCGCCCGCCGCGCCGCCCAGCGCAAATACAAGATCCAGGAAGTGATCCGGCGCCGCCAGATCATCCTTGTGCAGGTCGTGAAGGAAGAACGCGGCAACAAGGGCGCGGCGTTGACGACTTATCTGTCGCTCGCCGGGCGCTATTGCGTCTTGATGCCCAACACGCCGCGCGGCGGCGGAATCAGCCGCAAGATCACCACCGCGACCGACCGCAAGCGGCTGAAAAGCGTGGTTTCGGAGCTTGAGGTGCCCCAGGGCATGGGCCTCATCATCCGCACCGCCGGCGCCAAGCGCACCAAGACCGAGATCAAGCGCGACTACGATTACCTGCTGCGCCTCTGGGACAATATCCGCGATACCACGCTGAAGAGCATGGCGCCGGCGGTGGTCCATGAGGAAGACAACCTCGTCAAGCGCGCCATCCGCGACCTCTACGACAAGGACATCGATTCCATTCATGTGGAAGGCGAGGCGGCCTATCGCGAAGCCAAGGACTTCGTGAAGATGCTGATGCCCAGCCACGCCAAGAAGGTGCAGCTGCACAAGGATCGGCTGCCGCTGTTCACGAAGTTCGGCGCCGAAGATGCGCTGAGCCAGATCACCAGCCCGATCGTGCAGCTGAAATCCGGCGGCTACATCGTCATCAACCAGACCGAAGCGCTGGTGGCGATCGATGTGAACTCCGGCCGCTCCACCAAGGAGCGCTCGATCGAGACCACGGCGCTGAAGACGAATCTGGAGGCCGCCGAGGAAGCCTGTCGCCAGATGCGGATGCGCGATCTCGCCGGCCTGATCGTGATCGACTTCATCGACATGGAGGAAAACCGCAACGACCGGGCGGTCGAGAAGCGGATGAAGGAATGCCTGAAGGACGATCGCGCCCGCCTCCAGATGGGCCGGATCTCCAATTTCGGGCTCCTGGAGCTGTCGCGGCAGCGCCGTCGCACCGGCATCATGGAAGGCACAAGCCACGTCTGCCCCACCTGCAACGGCACGGGACGGGTCCGCGCCCCGGACGCCACGGCGCTGGCTGCTTTGCGCGCGCTGGAGATGGAGGCTGCGCGCGGCAAGGCCGGCGCCATTGCGGCGCGCGTCTCGATGGATGCAGCGCTCTATCTGCTCAACGAAAAGCGCGGCCACCTCGCCGATCTGGAGCAACGCTTCGATCTCGCCATCCGGATCACGGCCGACCCCGAGCTGCCGCCTGGCCAGTTCGTGATCGAGGCGGTGCATGCGCGCCGGGCCGAGCTTGTCGATGATCGCGACGAGGCCCCGCCCCCGCCGCGCCGGCCAGACCGCTATGAGCGCCTGACCCCGCGTGTGGAAGAGGAAGAAGACGACGACATCGCCGAGGAAGAAGGCGAGGAAGAGGAAATCGAAAGCGCCGCCGCCGCCAATGGCGCTGGCGGGAGCGAGGATGGCGCCGGGCGTCGTCGTCGGCGCCGGCGGCGCCGGCGGGGCGGCGATCGCGGCGATGGCCCGCAGAGCGCGCCGCAGCACGCCTCGTCTGACAGCGACGGCGATGAAGACGCCGGCGGCGATGAGGCTGAAGACGGCGAAGCCGGCGAAGCCTCGGATCCTTCGGATGCGGCTGGCGGCGACGAGAGCGCGCGGCGACGGCGGCGCGGTCGGCGCGGCGGACGCCGCCGGCGCGGCGAGGGCGGCCAGAGCGATCCGCTTGCGGTCGTCGCTCCGAGCGAAACGCCCGCCGATTTCGATGCGCCAGCGGCTGATCACGCCCCGATCGAGACGCCAGTTGTCCCCGAGCCTGAGCCCGTGACGGCGGAGGTCCCGCCCGAGGCGGTTGCGGAAGAGGCCGCCCCAGAGCCGGCGGCCAAGCCGAAGCGGCGCACCCGCAAGCCGGCGGCGCCCAAGGCGGATGCTGCTCTCGCGGAGCCAGCGCCTGACCCTGCGCCGGCGCCCGAAGCGGCCGCAGAACCCGCATCTGAACCCGCTCCCGCTCCCGAGGAACCCGCTCCAAGGCCCGAGCCGGCGGCTGATTCCCTTGCCGAGGCTGCTGCGGCGGCCACCCCGGAGGAGCCAGCCAAACCCGCCCGTAAGGGCTGGTGGCAGCGCAAGAACCTGTTTGGGAGTTAAACTTCACGCCACCGTGTCGCCCCAATGGGGCGGCACGGCGGCAAAACGCTTCCGGCCCCGCCTGGGGGAGTGCGGCGGACGGCAAGCGACGACACTTCGGACGTCATCAAAAAGGCCGCACGCTTTGAGCCTGAAGCCCTCTCCCCTTCCCTCCTGGCGCCTTGCCGTGCTGGCCGGCTTTGTCTGGCTGGCGCTCGCGCCTGCAACGCAGGCCCAGACCCTGATCCGCGATACCGAGATCGAAGGGACGCTGCGCGCCTATTCGGAACCGATCTTCACCGCCGCCGGCCTGAATGCGCCCGATGTGACGGTGCAGGTGGTGGCTGATCGCAGCCTGAACGCCTTCGTCACCAACGGCCAGAACGTGTTTCTGCACACCGGCCTGATCATGCGCGCCGAGACGCCCAATCAGCTCAAGGGCGTGATCGCGCATGAGGCCGGCCACATCGCCGGAGGCCATCTGGCGCGCTCGGGCGAGGCGATGCAGGCGGCGATGACGCCGGCCTATGTGTCGATCGCGCTGGGCCTGATCGCGATTGCAGCTGGCGCGGCGGACGCTGGCTCGGCCCTGATCGCCAGCTCGCAGCAATTCGCGCTTCTGAGCTTCCTGCGCTTTTCCCAGGTGCAGGAAAGCGCGGCTGACCAGGCCGCCGTCACCTACCTCAATCGTCTGGGCCAGTCCTCGATGGGGCTGCTCGAGTTTTTCGAGAACTTCCAGTACATGGAAGTGATGTCGGAGGCGCGGCGCGAGCCGTGGTTCCGCTCCCATCCGCTCTCCACCGACCGGATCGAGGCGCTGCGCCGGCGCGCGGAAGCCTCCCCGTTTCGGGACGTGGAAGACAGCCCCGAGGCGCGCGAGCGGTTTGCGATGATGCGGGCCAAGATCCAGGGCTTCCTCTATCCCGCCCAGCAGACATTCCTGCGATATCCCCCGACTGACCGAAGCCTGCCGGCGCGCTATGCCCGCGCCATCGCCGCCTTCCGCGCGCCCGACCTGACCACGGCGGTGCGCGAGACGAGGGGCCTGATCGAAGAGCATCCCGAGAACCCCTATTTTCAGGAGCTTCTGGGCCAGATCTATTTCGAGAACGGGCGCGTGGCGGAATCTATCGAGCCGAACCGGCGCGCTGTGGCGCTGGCGCCTGGCCAGCCGCTGCTTCAGATCAATCTCGCGCGGTCCCTGATCGCGGAAGAAGACCCCAAGGGCTGGGCCGAGGCGGAGCAGCTGTTGCGCGCAGCCCTGCGCAGCGAACCGCAAAACGCCTTCGCCTGGCGCCAGCTCGCCACCCTCTACGATCAACGCGGCGAGGGCGGGCTTGCGCGCCTGGCCGGCGCCGAGGAGGCCTATAGTGTCGGCGACATCGTTCGGGCCCACCAGTTTGCGACCTTCGCGCAGGAGCAGCTCAGCCGCGACACGCCGCAATGGCGGCGCGCCAGCGACATCGCGCTGATCACCGAGCCCGAGGCCCAGAAGCGGATGCGGCGCGAGCAACGCGAGGACCGTCGGCGCATCGCTTTCGCAGCCGAGCCCATCGCCACCCGCAGCGCCCTTTCCGCTGCGATGGCTGGAACGCCGGCGGCGGCGCAAGCCGCCATCGAGGCCGCGCACGCCGAAGTGCATGGCCATGACCACGGGCATGATCACGGGCACGGGCATGGGCGCGCCCACCGCCACTGACCTTTCCGTCCGGCCTCAGAGCCGGCGGCCCAGCACCACGCGCAAATGCCCGGCCAGATCGCGCCGAGTCTCCACCCCGGTGAAGGCGCCGGTCTGGCGCGCGAGCGCGCTGACTGCGCCGGCCTGATCAAACCCGACCTCAAGCCCGAAACCGCCGCCGGGAGCGAGCAGACGCACGACGTCGGGCAGAAGCGCGCGATAGGCGTCGAGCCCGTCCTGCCCGCCATCGAGGGCGAGCCGCGGCTCGTAATGGCGCACTTCGGCTTCAAGCGTGTCGATGGATGCGGTGGGGATATAAGGCGGGTTGGAAACGATCAGATCGAACGGCCCTTCCAGGCCCGAACCCCACACGCCCTCGCGCAGCCTCAGTCGATCCGCGACGCCGAGCGCTGCGGCGTTGGCCTCGGCGATCGCCAGGGCCTCAGGCGAGACATCCACCGCCACGGCGGTTGCGTTCGGCCGCTCGGCGAGAATGGCCAGAACGATGGCCCCGGACCCGACCCCCAGATCCAGCACCCGGGCAGGCTGATCCGGCGCGATGCGCTCCAGCGCCGCCGAGACCACCGTTTCGGTATCCGGGCGCGGGGTGAGAACGGCGGACGAAACCGCAAGCTCGAACGACCAGAAATGCGCCCGGCCGAGAATATAGGCGAGCGGCTCGCGCGCCTCGCGCCGGGCGAGCAGACCGTCCAGCCGGGCCAGCGCTTCATCGGAGGCGGCGGCGTGGGGATCGGCCAGAATCTGGGCGCGGGTGACGCCGAAGGCCCGCTCCAGAAGCAGGCGGGCGTCCAGAGCCGAAGTCTCGACCCCGGCGCCCTTCAGGCGCGCCTGCGCCGACTTCCAGGCGTTTGTGATGGTGAGCGACATGCCGGCTCAGGTGTCATTCCAGGCCCGCAAGGGCAAGGGCGCCGCCGCAGCCGCGCGTGACGCGCCCTGTTGCGCCCATTATGGAGAGATCATGTCCGAGCCCGCCCGCCTTCAGGTCCAGATCCTTCCGGTCACGCCGTTCCAGCAGAACACAAGCCTCGTCTGGTGCGCGCGCACGCGCGAGGCGGCGTTTGTCGACCCCGGCGGGGAGACCGCACGGCTGATTGCGGCCGCAGACGCCGCCCGCGTGACGGTGCGCGCAATCTGGCTGACCCATGGCCATCTTGATCATGCCGGCGCGGCCAGCGCGCTCGCCCGCCACTATGGCGCGCCCATTGTGGGGCCGCATCGCGATGACGAATGGCTGCTCCAGTCCATCCCCGAACAGGGCGCCCGCTGGGGCATGCCGGAGGCCGAAGCCTGCTCCCCGGACCGCTGGCTCGAAGACGGCGAGATCCTGACGCTGGGCGATCATGCATTCGGCGTCGCCCACTGCCCCGGCCACACCCCCGGCCATGTGGTGATCCACAACCAGCAGGCCGGTCTCGCCTTTGTCGGCGACGTGCTGTTCAAGGGCTCGATCGGGCGGACGGATTTCCCCCGCGGCGACTTCGGCCAATTGGTCGGCTCGATCACCGCCAAGCTGTGGCCGCTGGGCGAGGCGATGCAATTCATCCCCGGTCATGGGCCGATGAGCACCTTCGGATGGGAGCGCAAGACGAACCCGTTCGTCTCTGATCTGGCGCTCGCACAGGGTTAACAAACCCTCTTTTCCGATCTGAAAGTTTGAGGCGAATTCGCCGAGAATTTCGCTGCGCGCTTTCGCGCGGCCTTCAGGTCGGCTGCCTACACGTTCGCCCATCGACGCAAAAGCGTTGTGACCTTGTTGGGAGAACCCCTATGGCTACTGTGAACACCAATCCCGGCGCGCTGATCGCTCTTCAAAACCTGAACCGGACGAACTCCGACCTGATGCAGGTTCAAAACCGCATCAACACGGGCATGAAGGTCGCCACCGCGAAGGACAACGGCGCTATCTTCGCCATCTCCTCGCAAATGCGCTCCGACGTGCGCGCCTTCACCGTGGTGGCCAACTCGCTTGATCGCGTGACCTCGACGGTGGACGTGGCCATCGCCGCCAGCGAGTCCATCATGGACCTGCTGGGCGAGATGAAGGAAAAGGCGCTGGCCGCCGCTGACACCTCCATCACCGATGACAGCCGCACCGCCTACAACAACGACTTCGTGGCCCTGCGTCAGCAGATCACCCAGATCGTGTCCAACGCGTCGTTCAACGGCACCAACCTGCTCAACGGCTCGACCAACTCGATGGCCGCGCTGGCCAACGCCGCCGGCGGCACGATGTCTGTCTCTGCGGTTGGCATGTCGCTCGGCGGCAGCGTGCTGACCTTCAGCGCGGGCGGCAACGTGAACACGTCGACGGCTGCGTCGACGATGATCTCGACGCTGAACGCCTCGATCGCCAACCTCGGCAGCGCCCTGGCGACGCTCGGGACGGCCTCCAAGGCTCTGACGATTCACAAGAACTTCGTGGTGAAGCTCTCCGACGCCACCGAAACCGGCATCGGCAACCTGGTCGACGCGGACCTGTCTCGCGAAAGCGCGCGGCTCCAGTCGCTTCAGGTCAAGCAGCAGCTTGGCATTCAGGCGCTCTCGATCGCCAACCAGGCGTCGTCGAACGTGCTGTCTCTCTTCCGCTAAACCGCGGACAGAGTTCTGGAAACCTTGCCCGCCGCGCGGTTCGCCGCGCGGCGGTTTTCTTTTGTGCAGCGGATTCAGGGCTTGTAAAAGATATAAACATATCTTTATATCTCGATCATGAGCGCGACACCCGATCAGATTGTGGATGCCCTGAGCGCGGCCGGCGAACCGACCCGCCTGCGCATTCTCGCGATCCTGCGCCGGGGCGACCTCGCGGTGGGCGAACTCGCCCAGATTCTCGCCCAGAGCCAGCCGCGGGTGAGCAGGCATCTGAAACTTCTGGCCGATGCAGGCCTCGTGGATCGTGCGCCGGAGGGGGCGTGGGTGTTTTTCCGGCGCGCGCGCGAGGGGGCGGGCGCCGCAATCGCGGAGGCTGCGCTTGCCGCGCTCGACCCCGATCACCCGGTGCTGGCCCGCGATCTGGAACGGCTGGGCGCGGTGCGCGCGGCCCGCGCCGCCGCCGCCGACGCCTATTTCGCCAGAAACGCCGGGGAATGGACCGCGCTGCGCGCCCTTCACCAGCCGGAGGCGCAGGTCGAAGAAGCGCTTGCCAAGGCTGCGGGTCGCGGACCGTTTGCGCTCCACCTCGATCTCGGCTCTGGCCCCGGCCGGCTGCTGGAGCTGTTCGCCCCGCACGCTGCGCGCAGCGAAGGGCTCGATTCCAGCCCGCAAATGCTGGCCGCCGCACGCGCCAAGCTCGCTGCGTTGCTGGAGCGGTCGGTCGTGCTGCGCCATGGCGACGTCTATGCGCTGCCCCATGCCGATGGCGCAGCCGATCTCGTGACCCTGTGTCAGGTGCTCCATTATCTGCAAGAGCCCGAGGCCGCCGTGCGCGAGGCCGCGCGGGTTCTGGCGCCGGGCGGGGTGCTGCTGATCGCCGATTTCGCCCCGCACGACTTTGAGGAGCTGCGCCAGAAGCACGCCCATCGTCGTCTCGGCTTTGCCGATGAGGAGGTGCTCGGCTGGCTGAAGGCGGCAGGTCTCAAGGCCGAGATCGCCGCCCGCATCGCGCCGCAGGCCGACACGCCTGCCCTCACCGTCACCATCTGGGCCGCCAGACGGCCCGGCCAGGCCGCCCGGAGGGCCGCATGACGACTGTTTCGTTTGAGTTTTTCCCACCCAAAAGCGATGCGATGGAGGCCCAGCTCTGGGAGACCGTCAAACGGCTGGAAGGACTGTCGCCCACCTTCGTGTCGGTCACCTATGGCGCCGGCGGCTCCACCCGCGAGCGCACCCACCGGACAGTCAAGCGTCTGGTGGAGGAAACCAGCCTTGCCCCCGCCGCGCACCTCACCTGCGTGGGGGCGACGGCGGAGGAAGTGGATGCGGTGCTGCGCGACTATTGGGCCGCCGGCGTGCGCCACATCGTGGCCCTGCGCGGCGACCCGCCGGGCGGGCTGGGGCTGAAGTTCCAGACCCATCCCGGCGGCTATGCCGGCGGGGCGGATGTCGCAGCCGCCGCGCGCCGGATCGGCGCCTTCGAGATTTCAGTCGGCGTCTATCCCGAAAAGCACCCCGACAGCCCGACCGAGAGCTTCGACCTCGACATCCTGCGCAGGAAAATCGACGCTGGCGCCTGCCGCGGCATCAGCCAGTTTTTCCTTGAGCCTGCCACGTTCCTGCGCTTCCGCGACCGTGTGGCCGCCGCCGGTCTGCGCCTCGAGCTGGTTCCCGGAATCATGCCGGTGGGCTCTGTCGCAGGCCTCAGGAAGATGGCGGCGGGCTGCGGCGCCTCCATCCCCACCCGGGTCGCGGCGCAACTCGACGGCCTCGATGAAGACCCTGCGGTGCGCAGCCTCGTGGCCGCCTCGCTGGCGGCCGATCTCTGCCAGGCGCTCCAGCGCGAGGGCGTGAGCCATTTCCATTTCTATACGCTCAACAAGGCCGACGTCACGCTGGCGGTCTGCCGCCGGCTGGGGCTTAGGCCCGCCCCCCTCCCCGCAAGCAAGGACGCCGCCGCATGACCACCCGCCAGACCCGGATCGCCCGCGCCGAAGCCCTCGCCAAAGAGCGCATCCTCATCATCGACGGGGCGATGGGCTCGATGATCCAGACCTGGAAGCTCACCGAGGAAGATTTCCGCGGCGCGCGCTTTGCCGATCACACCATGCCGCTGCAGGGCAACAACGACCTTCTGTCGATCACAAGGCCCGACATCATCGGCGCGATCCACGAAGCCTATGTCGAGGCCGGCGCCGACATCATCGAGACCAACACGTTCAACGCCCAGAAGATCAGCCAGGCCGATTATGGTCTGGAGGCGCTCGCCTATGAGCTGAACGTGGAAAGCGCCGCGCTCGCACGCGCCATCGCCGACAAGCATGAGACGGCCGAGAGGCCGATCCTCGTCGCCGGCACGCTGGGGCCGACCAACAAGACGCTGTCGCTTTCGCCCGACGTGAACGACCCCGCCCGCCGCGACGTGACCTATCAGGAAGTGGTCGACGCCTACAAGGAACAGACCCGCGGCCTGATCGACGGCGGCAGCGACGTGATCATGATCGAGACGATCTTCGATACGCTGAACGCCAAAGCGGCGATCTATGCCGTTGAAGAAACCTTCGACGAGATGGGCCTGCGCTTGCCGGTGATGATCTCGGGCACGATCACCGACCTGTCGGGGCGCACGCTTTCGGGCCAGACAGTGGAAGCCTTCTACAATTCGGTGCGCCACGCCCGGCCGTGGTCGATCGGGCTGAATTGCGCGCTGGGGCCCAAGCAGATGCGGCCCTTCCTGGCCGATCTGTCGCGCGTGGCCGAATGCATGGTCTCGGTCTATCCCAACGCCGGCCTGCCCAACGCCTTTGGCGGCTATGACGAGACGCCCGACGACATTTGCCACGTGATGGGGCCATGGGCGAAGGAAGGGCTCGTGAACATCATGGGCGGCTGCTGCGGCACCACGCCCGACCACATCCGCCACATGGCGCACGCCGCCGCCCACGGCAAACCGCGCGTCGCGCCGCAGGTGGAGACCGCGTTGCGGCTCTCCGGCCTCGAACCCTTCACGCACCCGACATGACTAGACCGCCCGCTTATGGTAGACTTGCCCCCGCAGGGTAGAAGAGGCGATCATGAGCATTAACATCAAGAACCCTCGTGTGGTGAAAGAAGTTCGGGTGCTGGCGGATAAGTTGGGGCTTGGACTGACCGAAGCGATCGACGATGCGGTGAAAGCGCGGCTCGCCCAGTTCGAGGCCGAACGGCAGGCGGAAATCCAGCGCAAACTCAAGGCTGTGGACGAGATCGTGGAGCGTGTACGCCATTTGATCCCACCTGGCGCCACGTCCGACTGCTCGGACATGTACGACGAAGACGGCCTGCCGATATGATTGCAGTCGACACCTCGGCGCTCGTCGCGATCTTCATGGATGAACCGGATCGGCAGGCCTATGCGTCAGCTATCGCGGACGCTGGCGCTGCTGTGGTTCCGACCACCTGCATTCTGGAAGCATCGATAAAGGCCTATCGTGTCGGTGGGGCCGATATGGACGAAGCGCTCGATGCTCTCGTCAAGCGCCTGAAGATCGAGGTGGTTCCCGTCGGGACAGGTGAACTCGCCGCCGCGCGCGACGCCTTCCGCCGCTTCGGCAAGGGCACAGGCCATCCCGCCGCGCTCAACTTCGGCGATTGCTTTTCCTACGCGCTCGCCAAGACGCGCGATCTGCCGCTGCTCTTCAAGGGCACGGACTTCGCCGCAACCGACATCCGCTCCGCCCTCGCCTGAAAGCCCTCCGCATGTCCTCCGCCAATCCCTTCGCCAATTTCGTCATCGTCGGCGAGCG
>JBIIUJ010000067.1:0-13764 GCA_044340025.1 Caulobacterales bacterium | reverse complement strand
GCCCACCCCCAGCGCGTGGGCGCGGTCACCGCCCTTTCGGTGCCCTATCTGGGGCGCGGCCCCTTGCCCTTCATCGATCTTGTCAGCCAATTGTTCACCGCCCGCGGGCGCTTCTTCTACCAGGTCTATTTCCAGGAGGAGGGCGTCGCCGAAGCAGAGCTGGAAGCCGATGTCGGCGCGAGCCTGCGCCGCTTTCTCTACGCCATCAGCGGGGACGCGCCCGACGGAACCTGGCCGGTCGACAAGCCGCACGGGGCGCGCCTGCTCGACCGCTTGCCCGACCCGGAGCCCTTCCCCGCCTGGCTCAGCGCGCAAGACCTGGACTTCTATGTCGGGGAGTTTGAGAGGTCCGGCTTTCGCGGGCCGCTCAACCGCTACCGCAACCATCGCCGCGACTGGACCTGGGCGGCCCAGTTTGACGGGCGCCGGATCAGCCAGCCCGCCTGCTTCATCGGGGGCGAGCGCGATCTGGTGCTGAAGATGCTGCCTGGCCTTGATCTCGTTGCAGCGATGCGCGCGGAAGTGAGGGACCTGCGCACCTGCGTCATCCTTCCCGGTTGCGGCCACTGGACCCAACAGGAAAGGCCAGCCGAGACGACTTCACACCTCCTTGAGTGGCTGGAGGGATTGAAGCTCTAGCGCAGGACTTGCCGGGCTGGGAGAACGGCGCACCTCCTCGCCCAAGGTCGCCATGCTGATTCTGCTCTCCCCCGCCAAATCGCTCGATTTCTCGGACCCTCCCGCGGCGACGCCCCGCACGCCGGCACGGCTGCGCGCTGATCTCGCAGAGCTGGCCCAGGTGACGCGCGGCCTCTCCCGGGCCGATCTCCGCAGCCTCATGGACATTTCGGAAGCCCTTGCCGACCTCAATCAGGCGCGCTTCCAGGCCTTCGATCCGGGCCATGGGGATCATGGCAAGCAAGCGATTCTCGCCTTCAACGGCGATGTCTATCAGGGCCTCGATGCAGGCAGCCTCTCGCTCGAGGACCTCGCCTTCGCACAGGACCACGTGCGCATTCTCTCCGGCCTTTACGGGCTGTTGCGCCCGCTCGACGCCATCCAGCCCTATCGATTGGAAATGGGAACCAGGCTTGCAACCGCGCGCGGGCGCACGCTCTACGAGTTCTGGGGCGCGCGCATCGCAGAGGCGCTGAACAGCGACCTCGGCGGCCGCGACGGCGTCGTGATCAACCTCGCCTCGCAGGAGTATTTCGGCGCCGTGGCGCCGGCGGCGCTGCGCGCACGCGTTGTGACGCCCGTGTTCCGCGAAGAGCGCGACGGCGAGGCCCGCACCTTGAGCTTCCATGCCAAAAGAGCGCGCGGGATGATGGCGCGTTACGCGATCATGCAGCGGCTGACGCAGGCGGAGGAACTGAAGGGCTTCACCGCCGGCGGCTATCGCTATAGCGATGCAGCCTCAAGCGCCGATGTCTGGGTGTTCTCCCGCCCCCAGCCTTGAGGTCGCGCCTGCCCTTCGGAGGCTCTCGTCAATGGCCCAGCCTTCGCCCCGCCCGCTCAATATCGCCATTCAGGGCGGCGGCTCGCACGGAGCCTTCGCATGGGGCATCCTGGACACGCTGCTGGCGGACGGCGGCTTCGAAATCGCCTCGATCACCGCAACCAGCGCCGGCGCCATGAATGCGGTGGTGGCGGCCTATGGATTGATGACAGGCGGACCAGAAGGCGCGCGCACCACGCTGGAAGGCTTCTGGCGGCGGATTTCGGAGTCGCGCGCGCCGTTCTTCCCGGTCTCGATGAATACGATCCGATCGCTTTGGGACCCGTTCAACCTGATGGGCGAGCGGGTTCACCGCTGGTTCGACGCCCTCACCACTGTTGCGAGCCCTTACGAATTCAACCCCTGGAACTTCAATCCGCTGCGCGATGCATTGACAGAAACGGTGGACTTCGAGGCGTTGCGCAAGGGCTGCCCGATCCGGCTGTTCCTTTCCACCACAGACGTGCGCACGGGCAAGGTGCGGGTCTTCCGCACCGAGGAGATAACCGCCGACGTGGTGCTTGCGGCGGCTTGCCTGCCCTATCTGTTTCAGGCGGTGGAGATTGACGGGGCGGCCTATTGGGATGGGGGCTATGTGGCCAATCCGGCGCTGTTTCCAATCTTCTACGAGGATCTGCCCAACGACATCCTGATCTGCCACATCAATCCGATGATCCGCGACGGCGTGCCGAAAACCAGCGCGGAGATCATGGACCGGCTCAACGAGATCAGCTTCAACGCCTCGCTGATCGCGGAATTGCGCGCGATCGCCTTCGTGCAGAAGCTCGTGAAGAAAGATCAGCTCAAGGATGAGCTGCGCAGCCGCTATCGCGCCATCAACGTGCATTCCATCCGGGCAGACGGCCCGCTGGGCGGCATGGGCGTGGCCACGAAACTCCGCACCGACTGGCCGTTCCTGACCGATCTGAAGGCCCGAGGGCAAGCAAGCGCGCGCGCGTGGCTTGCGGCGTGCTCGGAGTGCGTGGGCGTGCGCTCCAGCGTAGATCTCGCCGCCGAATATCTTTGACGCGTCTGGCTAGTCGTTGAAATCCAGCGCATAGCCCGCCGAGCGCACGGTGCGGATCGGGTCGGCCTCATCCGATTTGTTGAGCGCCTTGCGCAGCCGGCCGACATGGACATCGACCGTGCGCGCTTCGACGTAAACGTCCGAGCCCCACACCGCATCGAGCAATTGTTCGCGCGAGAACACCCGGCCGGGGTGCTGCATCAGATGCTCCAGCAGCCGGAACTCGGTCGGCCCCAGATGGATGTCGCGATCGCCCCGCCGCGCGCGGTGGGCCGCCCGATCCAGAATGAGGTCGCCGACCTTGATCTTGTCCTCCGCCAGGCCCGGCCGGATGCGCCGCAGAACGGCGCGCACCCGGGCCAGAAGCTCGGTCATGGAGAAGGGCTTGGTGACGTAATCGTCCGCCCCGGTGTCGAGGCCGCGGATCCGGTCGGTCTCTTCGCCTCGCGCGGTGAGCATGATGATCGGGATGTTCTTGGCGTCCGGCCGCCCCCGAAGGCGCCGGCACACCTCGATGCCCGGCACCTTGGGCAGCATCCAGTCCAGCAGGACCAGATCGGGCAGCGTCTCGTCGGCCATCACGAGGGCTTCCTCCCCGTCCTGGGCGATGCCCACGCGGAAGCCTTCACGCTCCAGATTATATTGCAGAAGGGTGGCGAGGCTCGCCTCATCTTCCACCACAAGAACATAAGGCGTCACGGTCTCACCCCTCCGGCTCGGACGACTTGGTCTCTGAACTGTCGGCTTCGGGCAGATCGTCTGCCTTGGGCCGCTCGATCGCCATGTCTTCGCCCGTAACGAGGAAGTGGATCACTTCGGCCATATTGGTGCAGTGATCGCCGATGCGTTCGATATTCTTGGCGATGAACAGGAGATGCGCGCAGGGGCTGATGTTGCGCGGATCCTCCATCATGTAGGTCAGCAGCTCGCGAAACAGGCTGTTGTAATGCTCGTCCAGTTCCTCGTCCTGAAACCAGACGGAGATCGCCGAACGCACTTCGCGCGCGGCATAGGCGTCGAGCACCATCTTGAGATGGGTGGAAGCGATGCGCCCCATCCGCTCCACCCCCCGCGCCAGCGCGATGGGCTCGCTCTCCTGCACGGCGAGCGCACGCCGGGCGACATTCTTGGCGAGGTCGCCGATCCGCTCGAGATCGGCTGACAGCTTGAGGGCGGCCAGCGTCTCGCGCAGATCGCGCGCCAGCGGCTGGCGCAGCGCAAACAGCCGCAGGATCTGGCGCTCCACGCTGCGCTGAAGATCATCCACCCGCGGATCGCGCTCGATGACCGACTTGGCGAGCGCAGCGTCTCGCCGGATCACGCAGGTGACCGCGTCCGACACCATGCTCTCGGCGATCCCGCCCATGCGGGCGATATCCGCCGAAAGGGTCTCCAGCTCCTCCCCGAAGGCGCGAAACGTATGTTCCACCACGACCCCGCGCGCCGCTAGCCGAACCGGCCGGTGATATAGTCCTGGGTGCGGGTGTCCTTCGGGTTTGTGAAGATCTCCTCGGTCGGCCCCGCCTCCACCAACCGGCCCATGTGGAAGAAGGCCGTCTTCTGCGAGACGCGCGCGGCCTGGGCCATCGAGTGGGTGACGATGATAATGCAGTAGTTCTCGCGCAGTTCGTCGATCAGTTCCTCGATCTTGGCGGTCGCGATCGGATCGAGTGCGGAGCACGGCTCGTCCATCAGGATCACTTCCGGGTTCACCGCAATCGCGCGCGCGATCACCAGGCGCTGCTGCTGGCCGCCGGACAGGCCCGTGCCCGGCTGGGCGAGGCGGTCCTTCACCTCTTCCCAGAGGCCTGCGCGGCGCAGCGACTTCTCCACGATCTCAGCCAGCTCCACCTTGGAGCGGGCGATGCCGTGGATGCGCGGGCCATAGGCCACATTGTCGAAAATCGACTTCGGAAACGGGTTCGGCTTCTGAAACACCATGCCGACCCGCGCGCGCAGCACGACAGGGTCGATCGCGCGATCGTTCACATTGGCGCCTTCCAGCTCGATCGCGCCCGAGACGCGGCAATTCTCGATCGTGTCGTTCATGCGGTTGATGCAGCGCAGGAAGGTGGACTTGCCGCAGCCTGACGGGCCGATGAAGGAGATGACTGACCGATCCGGAATGTCGATCGAGACATCGTAGAGCGCCTGCTTGGCGCCATAGTGCACGCTCACGTCGCGCGCGCGCACTTTAACCGCCTCCTGCGCCTGCCCGGCAGCGGCGCTTTGGGCTGCGGCGGCGCGAAGCGCGCCCGTTGGTCCCGCGAAGGCGTTCATGCCTACCATCTCCGTTCAAACTTGCGCCGCAGCCAGACGGCGAGCGCGTTCATGGCGATCATGAAGGCGAGCAGGATGACAATGGCGAGCGCGGTGCGCGGCTCCCATGCCCGCTCCGGTCGGCTGGCCCACATGTAGATCTCGACGGGCAGAACCGTGGCCGAATCGGTGAAGCCCTGCGGGACGTCGGCGACGAAGGCCACCATGCCGATCATCAGGAGCGGCGCGGTCTCGCCCAGCGCATGCGCCATGGCGAGGATCGAGCCGGTCAGAATGCCGGGCGCCGCCAGCGGCAGCACATGGCCGAACACCGCCTGGGTCTTGGACGCCCCAACCCCAAGAGCAGCCTCCCGGATGGAGGGCGGCACCGCTTTCAGCGCCGCACGCGAGGCGATGATGATGATCGGCAGGCTCATCAGCGTCAGCACCACCCCGCCAACGATGGGCGCCGAGCGCGGCATGCCGAAGAAATTGAGAAACACCGCCAAACCCAGCAACCCGAACACGATCGAGGGCACGGCCGCGAGATTGTTGATATTGACCTCGATCAGGTCGGTCCATCGGTTCTTGGGCGCGAATTCTTCCAGGTAGATCGCGGTCAGCACGCCGAGCGGCACGGCGATCACCAGCGTCACCAACAGGGTCAGCAGCGAACCCACGATGGCGCCGGCCAGACCGGCCAGCTCCGGATTATTGGAATCCGAGCGCGAGAAGATCGTGCCGTTCGGCCCGAGCGTGATCGCGCCGCGATCCTGAAGCGCGCGGGCGAAGACGATCGTGGCGTCGGTAATCGGGCGATCGGCCTGCGGCGTGGCGATCTCGCGCACGCGCCACGCGCCGGCGGCTATGGCGCCCGTGGTCTGCGGGGTCACAATCGCAACCCCGGTCGCTTCGGCGGCGGTCAGGCGTTCGAGCTTGATCACCCCGCCGCCCGCCTCCACCAGATAGGAGGGGGTCAATGCGGAGAGCGCCTCCTCGCTGTTGCTGGCGGCTGCGCGGGCGCGATAGTCGCTGGCGCGCTGAAGCAACGCCTCGATCTCGTCGAGCGTGATGATCCGGGTGGTGTCGATCGCGTCGAGTTCGGCCTGGCGCGCTTCCACCGCCGCCTCGCCCAGGCTCGCAGCCGCAGCCACCGCCGCGCGGGCGGCGGCAAGGTCCTGCTCCAGCGCGGCGAGCCGGCTGCGTCGCACCACCACTTCTGCATCGAAGCCGTCGGCTTCGCGCAGCAGCCGCTCCTTCAGCGCCGCCAGCGGCGCCGCCAACGCGCCCGGCGCCATGATCTGATAGCGCCCGTCGGCCAGCCGCGCGAGCGTAGCTTCACCCCGGCCGGGGAGAATGCGCTCCTCGCTTAACTGACCCTTGAGGTAGAGATCGACATCGCTGTTGATCTGAACGGAGGTTTCCAGCTGCGTGCCGATCAACGCAGGCGTGTCGGCGATCATCGGCCCGAGGGGTGCTGCCGCGATCGGGGCGACAAGACCGAACAGTTCGGGGCCATAGCCGGCTGCCTCCGCATCGGGAAACTGCCGGGCGAGCCACTCCTGCAGGAGGCCGTAGAAGTCGCCCTGAGCGCGGATTTCGTCGGGATCGCGCCGGCCGGATGGATCAACCAGGTTGGCGTCGACCGTGATCGTCGCCTTCAGCCGATGCTCGGTCAGCGCAGGGATCGACTGGGCCAGGATCGATCCGACCAGCAGCACCACAGCGCCCAGCGCAACGCAGACCGCGCCCAGGCCCAGCGCCTGGAAAAGGCGCTCGGAGCGGTAGCGGCGGCGCACATACGCAGCCAGCGCCGGCGCCGTCGCCGGCCGTGACGAAGGAAGCGCAGCGTCAGTCATACTTTTCCCGGTATCGCTGGACGACGCGCAGGGCGATGATGTTGAGCACCAGCGTCACCACAAACAGCACAAAGCCAAGCGCGAAGGCCGACATCGTCTTGGGGCTGTCGAACTCCTGGTCGCCGGTCAGAAGCATCACGATCTGGACCGTCACGGTGGTGACCGTCTCCAGCGGATTGATCGACAGGTTTGCCGCCTGGCCGGCCGCCATGGTGACGATCATGGTCTCGCCAAGCGCCCGACTGACCGCCAGCAGCAGCGACCCGATGATGCCCGGCAGCGCGGCCGGGAAAATCACGTTGCGGATCGTCTCCGACTTCGTGGCGCCCATCGCATAGGAGCCGTCGCGCAGCGCCTGCGGCACGGCGTTGATCACATCATCGGAGAGCGACGAAATGAAGGGGATGATCATGATCCCCATGACCAGCCCGGCGGCGAGCGCGCTTTGGGCGGGCACATCGAGACCCACCCAGCGGCCAACCTCGCGCACGGCGGGCGCCACCGTGAGAAGCGCGAACACGCCATAAACGACAGTGGGCACGCCCGCGAGAATCTCGAGGATCGGCTTGACCCAGCGGCGCGTGGCCGGGCTCGCATATTCGCTGAGATAGACCGCCGAACCAAGACCGATGGGCGCTGCGACCGCTATGGCGATCACCATGATCAGGAACGTGCCGACAAACAGCGGCACAGCGCCAAACGCGCCGGAGGAACCGACCTGATCGGCGCGGATGGCGATCTGCGGGCTCCAGTGCAGCCCGAACAGGAAATCCACCGGCGAAACCGTGCCGAAAAAGCGAAGCGTCTCGAACAGCAGGCTCAGCACGATCCCGGCGGTGGTGAGCACCGCCACGCCGGCGCTGATCACCATGGCCGTCATGACTGCCGTCTCGACCGCATTGCGGGCGCGAAACTCCGGCCGCACCCGGGCGCGCGCCAGCAGGAAGCCGCCGGCCGCCAACGCCGCGATCAGGACAGCCAGCCCGCCGCGCAGGAGCGCGTCGATGCGGGCGAAGGCTGCTGCGGCCTGGGCGTGCGCTGCGCTGGTCTCGCTCGGCAGTTCCCCGCGCGCAATCTTCACCGCATCGATCAGGAACAGATCATAGCGCTCCTTCGGCAGCGCCTGCACCGCCGCCGGCAGGGACGGCTCGAGCATGGACACAGCCAGCCGTTCTCCGAAACCGGCAAACAGGACCAGAACCGCCAGAGCGGGCGCGGCCGTCAGAAGCGCTGCATGCCACCCGTGATAGTCGGGCAAGGAGTGGAGAGCACGGGTCTGGCCACGCGCAAGGGCGGCGGCCTGAGCGCGCCCCGTAGCAAACGCCGCCCCGGCGGCCAGCATGATCGCCAGCGTCAGAAACCAGACCACTGGCGCTGCGGACGCCGCTTCGACCATGTTCGCCTGATCCAAACCAAAACGGGAAAGTCGCGTCGGCATTCAGCCCCGGACGCGCCCTGCCCGGCTTTGGTGCCTCTACGAACGGTTGATGACAGCAGGATGACGGGCAGCCGTTCAGGCTGCAACCTCGCCCTGGGGCCTTGCCACGAAAATGTCAGCCGGCTGAGGAAAAAAAGCGCTGAAGGCTGCACCGGCGCCAACCGCGCTCTCCACCGCGAAGCCGCCGCCATGGCGGTTGATGATGTGCTTCACGATGGCCAGTCCAAGGCCTGTGCCGCCCTTGGCGCTCGAACGCGCCTCGTCCACGCGATAGAAGCGCTCGGCCAGGCGTGGCAGGTGGCGACGGTCGATGCCGTCGCCTTCATCGCGCACCCGAAGCATGGCGAACCGCCGGCTGAAGTCGGCCGCCGGGGTCAGCATGCTCATGCGCGCGCCCTCCGGCCAAACGCGCGCGCTGTCGCGCGCCAGGGCCTCTCGGTCGATGCCGGCCTCCACCGCGATCACCACCATGCTGTCCTCGGCGGTGTGCTTGATGGCGTTGTCGATCAGGTTTTGCGCGACCTGGATCAGCTCGTCCCAGTCGCCTGTCACCCAGACTGCGTCTGCCGGGGCCTCCACGCGCAGCCGCACGCCGCGCCCGCGCGCCACAGGGCCCATCGCATCGGCCACCTCGCGCGCCACCGCCGCCAGATCGGCCCGACCGGTCGGGGGCACGTGCTCGTTGAGCTCGACGCGCGACAGCGACAGAAGGTCGTTGATCAGCCGGCCCATCCGATCGGCCTGCCCCGACATGATATCGAGAAAGCGGTCGCGCGCGGCCTCGTCATCGCGTGCGGGACCGCGCAGCGTCTCGATGAACCCCGAAAGCGAGGCGAGCGGAGTGCGCAGCTCGTGGCTGGCGTTGGCGATGAAGTCTGCGCGGGTGCGCTCGGCCCTTTTCAGGTCGGTGTCGTCATGGATCACCAGAAAGGCGAAGCCCCGCCCCTCGATCTCCACCGGCGAAACGATCGCGCGCTCGTGGCGCTCTACTGGAACCATGGTTGTGAAGGAAAAATCGCCGGAGCGCTTCTGACTGATTGCGGCGCTGACCGCCTCGATCAATTCCGGGCGACGCACTTGCGCATCGAACCGCAGATTGTCCCGCACGATCGCCAGCCGCTCGCGCGCCAGCGGGTTGGCGGCGGCGATCCTGCCCTGCGCGTCGACCAGAACGCAGGGGTCCGGGGCGGCGGCCAGAAGAGCGCGAATAGGGGCCAGCAGCGCTGCTTCATCCGAGCGATCGCTGACAGCGGCGACTGCGGCCGCCTTGGAAGCCGAAGCTGGGGCGGCCAGACGCAGGAGCAGAGCTGCGCCAATCATCACGCCCGCGCCCGCAACACCCAGCGCCAGCTGATCGCCCGCCAACGCCACGCCCACGCAGGCAGCAGCGCCAACACCCGCCAGCGCCAGAAGGCGGGCGGTCTGGTCTGGCGGCGCCAACGAGGCGGGGTCGGTGGAAGACACGGGCAGCTCCGGACGCAAGGGGGAGTCTATGCCACAAGCTCGCGTGAGTCAGCGACAGAGTGATGACGCTGGGGCGCTCTGCCGCATCATGAATTTCAGGCAATCCATATTGTTTTTCGATATTTCTTCATTGACGAACGAGAAAACTGAGCCTAAGCGGCAGCCATGCGATCCAAAGTCCTGCTTCTGGCTGCCGCCGCCACGCTGTCTGCTTGCGCAACCTCGCCGGCCCGCTCGCCTGCCGCCAGCGCCGCGCCGCCGGCGATGGCGGCTTCGGCCGCACCCGCCTTTGCTGCCGCGCAGCCGCCGGCCGGCCCTTATGCCGGCGTGGATTGGTCGCGTGACTTCGCAGACCCTGGGCTGGTTGCGGTTGTGGAGGAGGCGCTCGCCCACAACACCGACCTTGCAGCGGCGGCCGCTCGCCTCGACCAGGCCGAAGCCCGGGCGCGACGCAGCCGCGCCCAACGGCAGGCAAGCCTGGACGTTTCGGGCTCGGCCAGCACGACGCGCAGCGCCGAGACAGCGCCAGGCGGCGCAGACACCACCTCCAGCCTGGGCCTTGGGATCGACGCCGCCTGGGAGGCCGACCTCTGGGGCCGCCTGCGCGACCAGACCAATGCCGCGCAGGCCGCAGCAGCAGCCGCCGCCGCCGATGTCGCCGCGGCGCGCTTGTCGATTGCGGCGCGCACGGCGGAAAGCTGGGTCGATCTGGCTGAAGCGCGCCGTCTGGCGGCGCTCTCGGCCGACGAGACGGCCCGACGCGAAGCCTCGCAGCGGATTGTGGAGCGGCGCTACTCGGCCGGGCTGGTCGAGGCGACGGATGTCCGCCTTGCGCGCTCCACCAGCGCCAACGCGCGCGCCACCGCCGAGGCGCGCAACCGCAGCATCGATGACGCCGCGCGACGGCTGGAAATCCTGCTCGGGCGCTATCCCACTGCAACCGCTGGCGGCCAGGCCGCAATTCCCGCGCCCCAGCCCCTGCCCGCGGTCGGCGCGCCGGGCGATCTTTTGCTGCGCCGACCCGACATTGCAGCCGCCGAGCGGCGGCTCGCAGCTGCAGGCTTCCAGTTGGAAGCAGCGCGCAAGGCAAGCCTCCCCAGTCTTCGTCTGAGCGGATCCTTGACATCTGGCGGGGAAGATCTGGCCGACGCGTTCGACCCCCAGACCGTGGTGTCGCGGCTGGTGGCGGGCCTGGCGGCGCCGCTGTTTCGGGGCGGAGCGCTGGCGGCTGATCGGGCCGAGGCCGACGCCGCCCAGCGCGAAGCCGCCGCCCTTTACGCCTCCAGCCTGCTCACCGCTTGGCGCGAGGCTGAAGATGCGCTGGCCGCGGATGCCGAACTCGCCCGGCGGGAGGTGTTTGTGGCCGACGCGCTCGCCCAGACCCGCAAGGCCGAGGAGCGCGTGCAGCAGCGTTATGCCGAGGGGCTCGCCTCCATCTTCAATCTGCTCGACGCGCAATCGCGCCGGATCGACGCTGAGAGCCAGCTGATCGCGCTTCAGGCCGATCGCGCCCGCGCGCGCATCAGACTTCACCTTGCACTGGGCGGCGGCTTTATCGCCTCGGGCCAGTCTGTTTCTTCTTCCACGCCTGCCGGCTGACGGACATCGCCATGGACGCTTCCCTCTCCTCCTCCCCGTCTTCGACTGCGCCCAAGCCTGCCTGGCGGCGCTGGCTCGTCGCGCTGTCGCCGCTTGTGGTGCTCGGCGTAGGCGCAGCGAGCATTGCTGCCATGGTCGCCACCCGCCCGGAGCCGGAAAAGCGCGATGAGGCCCCGCGTCCGCCCGCCGTTCAGGTGGCCCAGGCGACGCCCGAGACGCTGCGGCTTTCGGTGTCGGCCCAGGGGTCGGTCCATCCGAAAACGGAGGTCGACATCGCCGCTGAAGGCTCTGGTCGCCTCGTATGGGTGAGCCCTGCTCTTGCCGCCGGCGGCGCCTTCAGCGCCGGCCAGCCGCTCGCCCGGATCGACGCGCGCGATGCGGAGCTGGCGGTGGTGCGCGCGCGCGCTCAGGTGGCCCAGGCCCGCGAGCGCATCGCACGCGAGGAAGCCGAATCCCAGCTCGCCCAGCAGGATTGGGCAGAGCTCGGCGCCGGCAAGCCCGCCTCGTCGCTCACCTTGCGCGAGCCTCAGCTGGCCGAAGCGCGCGCCGCGCTGGCCGCCGCGCAGGCGCAGGTCAATCAGGCCGAAGTCGATCTGGCCCGAACCGTCATTCGCGCACCGTTTTCCGGCCGCGTGCGTGAAAAGCGCGCCGACGTCGGTCAGTTCGTCAGCCCGGGCGCGCCCGTAGCCCGGGCATTTGCGACCGACGTGATGGAAGCGCGCATTCCCTTGTCGGACGCCGATCTCGCCGCGCTTGGCCTGAAGCCGGGGTTCAATGGCGAGGGGCCGCAGGTGAGCCTCGCCGCAGTCGTGGCCGGCGCGCCGCGCCGCTGGACCGGCCGCCTGGTGCGGATCGAGCCCGTGGTGGACGCACAGACCCGCAGCGTTCTGGGCATTGTGACCGTCGCCAACCCGTTTGGCGCTTCTCAGGACGCCCCTTTGGCGCCCGGTCTGTTTGTGACCGCCACAATCGAAGGCGCGCGCACTGAAGCGTTGGTGCGGGTGCCGCGCGCAGCGCTGCGCAAGGAAGACGAAGTGCTGGTGGTGCGCGCCGATGACACGCTGGACCTTCGCAAGGTCACGCGCGCACGCTCCGGTCCGGACGGCGCATGGTTGCGCGCTGGCGTCGCCCCCGGCGAGCGGGTGGTGATCTCCGCGCTTGGCGCCCCCTCGGAGGGGCTCAAGGTCCGCGTGACGAACGCGCCTGCGGTGCGCGCTGCGCCGAAGGCGACCCCGCCGGCCGCGCAACCCGCAGCCGCAAAGCAGGAGGGCTGAGGCGATGATGAAGGGTCTTGTGGCCTGGTGGGGAAAGAACCCTGTCGCCGGCAATCTCCTGATGATCGCCTGCGCGATCTTCGGCTGGTTTTCCTACAACCAGATGGACAAGGAGTTCTTCCCCGGCGAGGCGGCGCAGCAGATCCGCATCGAAGCGGTCTGGCCCGGCGCCAACCCGGAAGACATCGAACGCCAGATCATTACCCGGATCGAGGAAGCCGTGGTCGGCATCGACGGGGTGCAGCGCGTGCGCTCGCAGGCGGGCGAGGGCTTTGGCTGGGTGGTTCTGCGGGCGCGGCCCAGCCGCGACATCGAGCAGATGCTCGACGAGACGCGCAATGCTGTAAACGCCATCTCGGGCCTCCCGCGCGATCTGGAGCCTTTGCAGGTCCGGCGCGACATCTTCCGCAACTGGTCAATCCTGACCGCCATCCACGGCCCCAACGCCACCGAGCGACAGCT
Source organism: Caulobacterales bacterium (assembly GCA_044340025.1). Taxonomy (GTDB): domain Bacteria; phylum Pseudomonadota; class Alphaproteobacteria; order Caulobacterales; family Aquidulcibacteraceae; genus JBIIUJ01. The sequence continues at coordinate 884 of JBIIUJ010000067.1, read as the reverse complement.
TCAGGAAGCCGGGGAACTCGTCCGCGACGAGCTGGCCAAGCAGCCGGGCGTCAACCTCGTCATCGTGGCGGGCAAGCTGCCGCAGGAAGTCTCGATCGAACTGTCCGAAGAGGCGATGCGCCGGTTCGGCCTGACGTTCGACGAGGTGGCCGAGGCCGTTCGCGGCGCCTCGGTAGACCTCTCCGGCGGGACGGTGAAGACCGCCTCCGGCTCCTATCAGCTGCGCGCCAAGAACCTGGCGGAAAACCAGCGGGCCTTTGAAGACATCGTGGTGCGCCAATCGGCCGACGGCGGCGTGGTGCGGGTGGGCGATGTGGCGCGGGTGGTGGACGGCTTTGTCGACCAGCAGGCCCAGAGCCGCCAGAACGGCGAGCCGGCGATCATGGTGACCGTTCTGACCGCCGAACGGTTCAACCTGTTCCAGGCGTCAGACAGCGTCCAGAAGTTCATCAAGGAGATGAACGAAGGCAATCGCCTGCCCGGCGATCTCCAGATGTCGATCGTCTATGACGAAAGCACCGACTATCGCGCCCTCCTGGACATCCTGTTTCAGAATGCGATCACCGGTTTCATCCTGATCTTCATCCTGCTGTTGCTGACGCTGCATCCGGTGGTGGCGTTCTGGTCGACGCTGGGGGTGATGACGGCCTTCGCCGGCAGTTTCATCATCCTGCCCTATGTGGACGTGTCGCTGAACTTCCTCACGGTGTTCGGCTTCCTGCTTGTGCTCGGCATCATGGTCGACGACGCCATCATCGTGGGCGAAGCGATCTACGAGCGGATCGAGAAGGGCGAACGCGGCGTGGACGCCGCGATCCTTTCCACCCAGATGGTGCTCAAGCCGCTGATGGCCTCGGTGATGGTCACGGTGCTGGCGTTCGCGC
>JBIIUJ010000066.1:0-13771 GCA_044340025.1 Caulobacterales bacterium | reverse complement strand
CGCGACCTTAACGACTGGCTGAAGGAAGCCATCACCCGCCAGCCGCCGCCGACGGTGAACGGGCGGCGGATCAAGCCGCGCTATATCGCCCAGATCAAGGCGCGCCCGCCGACCTTCGTGTTGATCTGCTCGCGCGCGGCGCAATTGCCCGACACGTACGTCCGCTATCTCACCAACGGCATCCGCAAGGCGTTCAATCTGCCGGCCGTGCCGATCCGCTTCTTCGTGCGGGCGCCGAAAAACCCCTATGCCGACAAGGACGAGGCCTAGCCTTGGCCCGCCCCCACCCAGCGGCGCACCGCGCGCGCGCCAAGCCGGGTGAGCAGTTCATAGGGAATGGTCTGGGCGGCCTGGGCCTGGGCGTCGAGCGGGGCTGACGGCCCCAGAAGCTCCACCAGCACGCCGGGCTCTGCGGCAGGGCCGGCGGCGGTGACATCCAGCGTGATGAGATCCATCGAGACGCGGCCCACCACCGGGCAGGCCTGACCCGCCAGCATGGCGAAACCCCGGCTGGACGCGCTGCGCAGATAGCCGTCGGCATAGCCCCATGCGATGGTGGCGATGCGGCGGGCCCGGTCGGCCTGCCAGCTGGCGCCATAGCCCACCGTGTCGCCAGGCCCGGCGTCACGCACCTGCAGGATGGGCGCTTCCAGCGTCACCACCGGGCGCAGGTCGGTTGTGGCGTCATCGAAGGGCGAGCCGCCATAAAGCCCGATCCCCGGCCGTATCATGTCGAAAGCGAATTCCGGTCCCAGAAGCGCGCCGGCAGAGGCAGCAAGGCTCAGGGGGGCGGGCGGAAAGTCGGCGGCCGCGCGGGTGAAGGCGCTGCGCTGGCGCGCGTTCATCGGGTGCTGCGGCTCGGAGGCGCAGGCGAGATGGCTCATCAGCAGCGCGAGGTTGACGCCCTCGGCCGCCTCGGCTGCGGCGTCCCAGTCTTCGGGAGCGACACCCAGGCGGTTCATCCCGGTATCAAGGTGGATTGCGGCCGGCGCGCCTTCGCCCAGCATGGCCCAGCGCCGGATCTGATCGAGGTCGTTCAGCACTGGGATCAGCTCGCCGGCGAGCAGATCATCCTCCTCATGCGCCAGCGCGCCGTTCAGAACGAAGATCCGCGGCCCCGGTCCCAGCGCCTTGCGCACGGCGATGGCCTCTTCCAGATGCGCCACGAAGAAGGACGCGCAGCCCGCCCCGGCCAGCGCGCGCGCGACGGGCGCCGCGCCCAGACCATAAGCGTCGGCCTTCACCACCGCAGCACAGACCGCGCCTGCCCCCGCCCGGTCAAAGGCGCGCCAGTTGGCGATGATGGCGTCAAGATCGATCGTAAGCCGGGCCCGGCCGGGCCGCGCGCCGGCGAAGACATGATCTGACATGGCGTGGCGGCTCCCCTGGATCGGGCCTAGCTATCAGGGGGCTGCCGGCTTGTCGCGGGCGCGTGCAGCCGAATCGCGCCCGACATGGGAGAAGCCGCCGACCATGACCACGCTTGCCCCCAACTTTCTCGGCGTCGCCTTCTCGCTCACGCAGCGGCGTTGGCGCGACCGGGCGGGCGATCCCGCGCTGTCGCAGATGCTGGCCGGCCAACTGGGCGCAAGCCCGGTGGCTGCGCGCCTGCTGGCCGGGCGCGGCGCCACGCGCGAGACGGCCGAGGCGAGCTATCGGCCCACGCTGCGCGCCTTGATGCCCGACCCGTCGTGCTTTGCCGACATGGACGCCGCCGTGGAGGCCATCCTCGATGCGGTCGACAGCGGCTCCTCCATCGCGATCTTTGCCGACTACGATGTCGATGGCGCGACCTCCGGCGCGCTGGTGGCGCGCTGGCTGCGCGCGGTGGGCGCACAGGCGCGCGTCTTTGTCCCGGACCGGATCCGCGACGGCTATGGCCCCAGCCCCGCGGCGTTCCGGCGGCTGAAAGCGGAAGGCGCAGACCTGGTCATTACGGTCGATTGCGGGGCGGCGGCCTATGCCGCGCTGGAAGAAGCCGGCCGCATCGACCTCGCCGTGGTGGTGATCGATCATCATCTGATGTCGGGCCCGCCGCCGCCGGCGCTCGCCGTCGTCAACCCGAACCGGCCCGACTGCCCCAGCGGGCAGGGTGCGCTGACGGCTGCGGGCGTGGCGTTTGTGCTGCTGGCGGGGCTCAATCGGGAGGCGCGCGCGCGCGGCTGGTTCGCCGACCGGTCGGAACCGAAGCTGATCGAGTGGCTGGATCTCGCCGCGCTTGGCACCTTGTGCGATGTGGCGCCGCTCCAGGGGCTGAACCGCGCGTTCGTGGCGCAGGGGCTGAAGGTGCTCGCGCGCGGGGAAGGGGTGGGGCTCAAGGCGCTCGCCGCGGCCGCCAAGCTGGAGCGCGCCGAGACGGTCTATCACGCGACCTTCGTGCTTGGCCCCAGGCTCAACGCGGGCGGCCGGATCGGGGATTCCTCGCTCGCCGTGCGCCTGCTCGCCACCGAGGACGCCGCCGAGGCCGCGGAGCTTGCCGCCACGCTCGACGGGCTCAACGCCGAGCGCCGGGCGGTGGAAGCGCTCGTGCTGGAAGAAGCGTTGCAGCTGATCGGCCAGGGGGCGGCGGGCGCCGAGACCGATCCCTGCCTCGTTGTCGGCCAGCGCGGCTGGCATCCCGGCGTGATCGGCATTGTGGCGGGCCGCCTGAAGGATCGGCTGCGCAAGCCCGTCGTGGTGATCGGTACGCCCGACCCCGACAGCGAGGACGCCAAGGGCTCCGGCCGCTCCATGCCGGGGGTCAATCTGGGCGCTGCGATCGCCGAAAGCGTGAAAGCCGGCGTGATCCCCACCGGCGGCGGCCATGCGATGGCGGCCGGCGTCTCGCTCGGCTTCGACCGGATGGACGCCTTCCGCGCCGATTTGAACGCCCGGCTAGAGGCGCAATGCCGCGCGGCGGCCGCCGCCGACGCGCTGGATCTCGACGGGCTGCTGTCGCTTGCCGCCGTCAATCGCGCCACGATCGAGGAGATGGAAGCCGCCGGCCCCTTCGGCGCGGGATGGCCGGAGCCTGTGTTCGGCTTTGCCGCGCTGTCGGTGGCCTATGCGAGCCTGGTGGGCGAAAACCACGTGCGTGTGGCGCTGGAAGACCCCGATGGGCGCAAGGCGCGCGGCGTGGCGTTCCGGGCGGCGGGCACGCCGCTGGGCGATGCGCTGCTCAATGCGCGCGGCCGGCGCTTCCATGTCGCGGCCCGGCTGAAGAAGGACGACTGGCGCGGACCGGACGGCGTTGACCTCGATATCGTGGACGCCGCAATCGCAAGCTGAGCGTGTGGGCGCGCCGGCTTAATCGGCTGGGCGGCGGCGCTGCTTCTGGCCTGCCGGCGGGCCGGACTTCTGGGCGGGGCCGGCGGCTCTGCCGGGCGCAGGCCGGGGCCGGTTCGGTTTTGCGAAGGCGGGGCCGGGGGCCGCGCGCTGGGTCGCCGGCGGCGCGGCCAGCCGCTTGACCTGGATGGATTTCTCCAGCCAGCCGCCCTCGTCGAGATGGGCGAAGAAGTCTTCGATGCTGTCGGCGTCGATCTCGACGTGCGTTTCGGACTGCTGAATGCGGATTGAGCCGATCTGGCGCTTGGTCAATCCACCGCCCCTGCACAGCATGGGGATCAGCCAGCGCGGCTCGGCATTCTGCGCGCGCCCCACTGAAAGGGCGATCCACGCCCCGCCGGTGAAACCCTCGCGCCCCGCCGGCGCCGGTCCGTCGCGCTCGGCGCGGGCCGGCCGCTCGCGCCGATCGGCGAGGAAGGCCGGCGCGGGCCCAAGGTCTTCGGGCGCCGCCAGCCCTTTGCGCGCCAGCCGCACGAAGGCGGCCGCGACATGGGCTGGATCATGCTGGGCGAGTAGCGCCTCCACGATGCGGGCCTCGGCGGGCTCGGGCGCGCGTGCAAGCAACGGATCGCCCAGAAGCCGCTCGTCGTCGCGCCGCTGAATCGCATCGGCGGTGGGCGCAGCGCCCCACTGGGCGCTCACGCCAGCATCCTGCAGCAGGCGCTCGGTGCGCCGGCGCGCGGGGAAGGGCACGATCAGCACGCTGGCGCCCTTGCGGCCCGCCCGTCCCGTGCGGCCGCTGCGGTGCAGCAGGCCCTCGGTATTCTTGGGCAGATCGGCGTGAATGACGAGATCGAGGTCGGGGAGATCGATCCCGCGTGCGGCCACATCGGTGGCCACGCACACTTGCGCGCGGTGATCGCGCATCGCCTGAAGGGCGCGGGTGCGCTCGGTCTGGCTCAGCTCGCCCGACAGCGCCACGACCGACAGCCCCCGATTGCCAAACCGGCTCGCCAGCCGCGTGACGGCTGCGCGCGTGGCGCAGAACACGATGGCGTTGGTCGCATCATGGAACCGCAGCACGTTGAAGATCGCGCCTTCGGTCTCGCGCGCATCGACCACAAGGGCCTGATACTCGATGTCGGCATGCTGGCTGCGCGCGCTGATCGTGTTCACGCGCAGCGCGTCGCGCTGATAGGTGCGGGCCAGCGCCTCGATGCCGCGCGGCATGGTGGCCGAAAACAGCAGCGTGCGCCGCTCGGCCGGAGCGGATTTCAGGATGAATTCCAGCTCCTCGCGAAAACCGAGATTGAGCATCTCGTCGGCTTCGTCGAGCACCACCGCGCGCACTGCATCCAGCCCGAGCGAGCCGCGCCGGATGTGATCGGCCACGCGCCCGGGCGTGCCCACCACGATATGCGCGCCATGGCTCAGCGCGCGGCGCTCATCGCGCATATCCATCCCGCCGACACAGCCGGTGATCTGGCCGCCGGCCGGTGCAAACAGCCACTGAAGCTCGCCGCGCACCTGAACGGCCAGTTCGCGCGTGGGCGCAATCACCAGCACCAGCGGCGCGCGCGCAGGGCCAAGGCCCGCCTCGCCCTCCAGCAGCGTGGCGCCCAGCGCGAGGCCGAACGCCACCGTCTTGCCAGAGCCGGTCTGAGCCGAAACCAGAAGATCGCGCCCCTGCGCTTCGGGGGCGAGGACGGCGTCCTGAACGGCGGTTAGCGCAGTGAAACCGCGCGCGGCGAGCGCACGGGCGAGGGAAGACGGAACAGAATCAAACACAGACATGGCGGTCCAATCGGGGAAGGCCGGCGTGAGGGGCGCAAACGTGGCGTGGGGCCGGCGGCCCAACCGATCGCGAAGCCGCGCCTTCTACGCGATCGCGACGCGGAAGGCGACCGCCCGAGGCTGTGGCGCGCCGTCTCGCCCCAAGGCGTGGACACGACGGCCCACGGCTGCAATCGGCACGCCGGGCGATGTCCGCGCCGGCTTGATTGCGTCCGACCACGCCGCTATAGACCGCGCTCCGCCGCGACGGTCCCTTCGTCTATCGGTTAGGACGCTAGATTTTCAATCTAGAAAGACGGGTTCGATTCCCGTAGGGACTGCCACCCGAAGCGCCGGGTTCCCCCGTTGATCCCTAGCCGCGCACATCCAGCGCGATGGATTGGGTCTGGCGCGATTGCCCCGGGCCATAGCCCACGGGCTGAGCCTTCTGGGCGCGGACTTCCTCGGCGATCGACCGGATCAGGCCTTCGGCGAGGGTGCGCGCGCGATCGAGCGTGCGCTGCTGGTCGTCCAACGCGGCGCGCAAGGTCGCTGTCCTTGCTTTCAGGGCCTCGCGCAGGGGCGTGGGTGCGTCTGCGATCAGGGTGCGATCCTGGCCGATGCGCCGCATCTCGAGCTGATAGGTTGCGGCGAGCTTGCCTTTCTCTTCCACGATCGGGCGGGCCTCGTCCCACCGACTTTCGGCGGTCAGCCGTGTTTCCCGCTCGATCAGGTCCATCAGCCGGTCTGAGAGCAGGATCAGCTGATCGGCCCGGTCTGCCGCGTCATTCGCCATCAGCGCCATGTCATCGCTCCCCGGAAGAGGCCTGCATGCGGATGATTTCGGCCAGCACCGAATCGGCGATGCCGACGCCGCCGGCCTTGGCCGTAGCGCGGGCGTATTCATCGACCAGCAGCGGCCGGAACGCCTGCTCGCCTGCGCCGCCGCCGAACAGACCGTCGGTCTCCAGCCCGGAAAACATCGTCTGGAACATCTGCGCGAGCGCCATGGCCTCGAAGTCGCGCGCGACCTTGCGCGCTGCTTCCACCCCGTCGCCAGGCTGGCCGGGGGTGGCGGGCCGGGCGGCGGCCAGAAGATCGGCGGCAGGGGGGCTGAGCGCAGACAGCATGATCAGAGCACCTCGATCTCGGCCTGGATGGCGCCGGCGGCTTTCAGGGCCTGCAGAATCTGGATCAGGTCACGCGGGGTGACGCCCAGCGTATTGAGCCCATCCACCAGCTGGCGCAGCGGCACCCCGCCCTGGACGATCGTCATGTCGCCGCGGTCTTCCTCGACCTCCACGTCGGAGCGGGGGACCACGGTCGTCTCGCCCTGGGCGAGCGGGTTGGGCTGGCTCACCTGCGGGGTCTCCTGGACGGAGATGGTCAGATTGCCCTGCGCGATCGCCACCGTGCTGACGCGCACGTTGTCGCCCATCACCACGATGCCGGAGGCTTCATCCACGATGATCCGGGCGGCGGTGTCGGGCTCCACGGGGATGGTTTCGACCCGTGCGATCAGGTCCACCATGTCGCCGGGATAGCCGACCGGCAAAGCGATCACCACGGTCGAGGGGTTTGCGGCCGACGCCGAAGGCACACCGAGACTGGCGTTGATCGCGCCGGCGATGCGCCGTGCAGTGGTGAAATCCGGATTGCGCAGCGACAGGCGCAGCTCGGTCTGGCGGGCGAGTTCGAAGCGCAGTTCGCGTTCGATCACCGCGCCGCTGGGGATGCGGCCGTTGGTGGGCACGCCGCGGCTGACCGAAGAGCCCGAGGCGCCGCCCGCGCTGAAGCCGCCCACCGTGAGCGAGCCCTGCGCCACCGCATAGACCTGGCCGTCTGCGCCCATCAGAGGCGTGACCAGAAGCGTGCCGCCTTCCAGCGATCGGGAGTCGCCCAGCGCGGAGACCGCAATATCCATCCGCGAGCCCTGAGCCGCAAAGGCCGGCAGATTGGCCGTAACCATCACCGCAGCGACGTTGCGGGTGTTCAGATTGGCCTCGCGCGTGTTCACGCCCATCCGCTCGAGCATGGCTTCGAGGCTCTGGCGGGTGAAGGGGGCGTTGCGCAGGCTGTCGCCCGTGCCTTGAAGCCCCACGACGAGGCCATAGCCCACGAGCATGTTCTCCCGGACGCCTTCGACCTCGACAAGGTCCTTGATCCGGGAGCCTGCCTGAGCGGGAGCGCCGAGGCAGACAGAGAGTGCGCCGATCAGCGCAGCGAGGAGTGCGTTTTTCACCATCGCGCGAGGCCATGCGAAGTCCGGGCCGCAGCCAGCCGGCCGTGTGATTTTTAGGGCGCTGTCTTTGCAGCAGATTTCGTGGCGGCGTCTGGCCGCGCCTTCTGCGGCGCCCGGCAAGGTCTGCCTGGGGGCGGCAAGTATGGCCTCGGGCCCGGCCGGCGGGAAAGAGTTGGTTAACCATGTCGGGGCGACATGGCGGGGTGAAAATCCAGTCCTCCAGCCCGGTTTCATCCTCTGCCGCTGCGCGCTCGCGCGAAGCGGCCGCACCGGGCTTCGCCTTGCCGGCGGACGGCGCCGGCCCGGCGGCTGCAGCCGCGCGCACGGCGACGGCAGCGCCCGCGGCGGCATTGGGCGCTCTGCTTGCCGCCCAGAGTCTGGAAACCCCCGCAGAGCGCCGCCGCAAGGCCGCCGCCCGCGGCGGCCGCCTGCTCGACGTGCTGGATCAGGTGCGAATCGGTCTGCTGGAAGGGCGGCTTGCGCCCTCCCAGGTAGAACGTCTGGCGCAGGAAGTGCGCGCGGCGCGTGTCAGCGCGGATGATCCGGGCCTGCAAGGCGTGCTCGATGAGATCGAGGTGCGCGCAGCGGTTGAACTCGCCAAGCTTCAACGGGGCCGTTGAGGTCGTTTTCGGGCACAAAACCCGCCAAACATCGACAAGCGAGCATTGCCCTTTATCAAGGCCACGCGTATGAGCCCGACCAAGGAACGGATAAGCCATCCTGACCTGTTGGGGAGGACTGCGTGGCCGAGATCGATCTCGACGGTTATGCGCCGACGGATTCCGAGCCTTTCATGAACCCGCGCCAGCGGGAGTTTTTCCGTCAGCGGCTTCTGCTCTGGAAGGATGAACTCCTGAGCGAGAGCCGGGTGACGATTTCCAACCTCCAGACCGAAACCGCCTCCCTGCCCGACGCCGCCGACCGGGCAAGCTCCGAGACGGAAAAGGGCGTGGAGCTGCGCACCCGCGACCGGCAGCGCAAGCTGATCTCCAAGATCGACGAGGCGCTGCGCCGGATCGAGGACGGCACCTACGGCTATTGCGAAGAGACCGGCGAGCCCATCTCGGTCGGGCGTCTGATGGCGCGCCCCATCGCCACGCTCTCGCTCGAAGCCCAGGAGCGCCACGAAAAGCGCGAGCGGGTCCACCGCGACGATTGATGAGGGGCTCTGGACGCCGGGCCGGTTTGCCGGCAATCGGGCGTCCGTGCTGCCTGTCGAAGAGGTTCTCCCCGCGCTTCTCGGTGCGCTTGCCGCAGGGCCGAACGCGGTGCTGATCGCCCCGCCAGGCGCAGGCAAGACGACCCTCGTTCCCCTGAAACTGCTGGAAGCGCGCTGGGCCACCGGGCGCATCCTAGTGCTTGCGCCCCGCCGGTTGGCCGCGCGCGGGGCGGCGGCGCGCATGGCGGCGCTTCTGGGCGAGAAGGCGGGCGAGACCGTGGGCTATCGCGTCCGGCTGGAGAGCCGGGTGAGCGCGCGCACCCGCATCGAGATTGTCACCGAGGGCGTGTTCACCCGCCAGATCCTGAACGATCCGGCGCTGGAGGGCGTGAGCGCGGTCGTGTTCGACGAGTTCCACGAGCGCAGCCTGGAGGGCGATCTGGCGCTGGCGCTGGCGCTGGATGCGCAAGGCGGGCTGCGGCCCGATCTGCGGCTGCTCGTGATGTCGGCGACGCTGGAGGGCGAGCGCGTATCGGGCCTGCTTGGCGGGGCGCCGGTGGTGCGCTCCGAAGGCCGGATGTTTCCCATCGAGGACCGCTATCTCGGCCGCCGGCCGGATGCGCCCATCGCGCTTCAGGCCGCCGACGCCGCGCGCCGCGCGCTGGGCGAGCAGGCGGGCTCGGTTCTGGTGTTCCTGCCGGGCGCAGGCGAGATCGCGCAGGCCGCCCGCCGGCTGGAGGAAACGCTGCATGATCGGGCGGTCAGCGTGCATCCGCTGCATGGCGGGCTGGAGCTTGCCGCCCAGGACGCCGCAATTGCGCCGCCTGCGCCCGGCCGGCGCAAGATCGTGCTGGCCACCGCCATCGCCGAGACCAGCCTCACGATCGAAGGGGTGGGCGCGGTGGTCGATTGCGGTCTTGCCCGGCGCGCGCGCCACGAGCCCGCCATCGGCGTCACCCGGCTGGAGACCGGGCGGGTGTCGCAGGCCGCCGCCGCCCAGCGCCGGGGCCGGGCGGGCCGCACCGGGCCGGGCCTGTGCTATCGGCTCTGGGACGAGCCCGAGACCGCAGCCCTCAGCCCGTTCGATCCGCCCGAGATGCTGAGCGCCGATCTCGCGCCGCTGGCGCTAACGCTCGCCGCCTGGGGGGTGCGCGATCCAGCCCGGCTCTGTTTTCTCGATTCCCCGCCCGCAGGCGCGTGGGCGGAGGCTGCGGCCCAGCTGCGCCGGCTTGGCGCGCTGGAAGCGGACGGCGCGCTCACCGCGCACGGCCGGGCGATGGAGGGGTTCGGCCTGCCGCCCCGGCTGGCGCACATGCTGCTGGCGGCGGCGGGGCGCGGGCAGGCGGGCCTTGCCGCCCGCATCGCCGCCGTTCTGAGCGAGCGCGGCCTGGGCGGGGCGAGCGTGGATTTGCATGCCCGGCTGCGGGCCTTCGCCGCCGACCGGGGCGCGCGGGCGCAGGCCATGCGCGGGCTTGCCCGGCGCTGGGCCGAGAGCGCGGGCGGCGCGCCCGACGAAGGCGACGACGCCGAGGCGGCCGAGGTTCTGGCGCTCGCCTTTCCAGACCGGATCGCCAAGGCGCGCGGCGGCGGCGGGGAATTCCTGCTCGCCAACGGCCGTGGCGCGCGGCTGGACCCCGCCGATCCGCTGGCGGGGGAGGCGTTTCTGGTCGTCGGCGATCTGCAGGGCGCAGCGGGTCAGGCCCGCATCACGCTGGCGGCAAGCCTCGACGCAGCCACCCTCCAGACCGCTTTTTCCAGCGCCATCAGCCGCGCCGATGTCGCCGTCTATGACCGCCAGAGCCGCACCGTGATCGCGCGTCGCCAAAGCCGGCTCGGCGCGCTGCTCTTGCAGGATGCGCCCTTGCCGGCGCCGCCGGCCGAGATGGTGCGCGCCGCGTTGCTGGAGGCGGTGGCGCGCGAGGGGCTTGATCTGCTGGCCTGGCCGGAGGCTGCGCGCGCGTTTCAGGCCCGCGTCGCCTTTGCGCGCAGCCTGCGGCCCGACGCCTTCCCCGATCTTGGCGACGCCGCATTGCAGGCCAGCGTGGCGGAATGGCTCACGCCCGCGCTCGACGGGGTGCGCGGGCTCGACGCGATTACGCCGGACGCGCTGGTGCGGGCGCTGGAGGCCCAGCTCGACTGGCCGGCCCGTCAGGCGCTCGACCGGCTGGCTCCGGCGAATATCGAGACGCCCGCCGGCTCGCGCCTGGCGATTGACTATGCGGGCGAGGCGGGGCCGGTCCTGGCCGTGCGGGTGCAGGAGCTGTTCGGGCTCGATCGGCACCCCAGCGTGGGGGAGGGGGCGGTCCCGCTCAGCCTGCATCTGCTTTCGCCCGCCCATCGCCCAGTGCAGGTCACGCGCGATCTACCCGGCTTCTGGCGCGGCTCCTATGCCGCAGTCCGCACCGAGATGAAGGCGCGCTATCCGCGACACCCCTGGCCGGAAGACCCGATCGCCGCCGCCCCGACGACCCGCGCCAAGCCGCGGGGGACCTGATCGCTGCTGCGGCGCCGAAGGGCCACAAGGCGGACGGGCTACACGCGAAGGCGGGGCTTTCGCGCGCGCTCGCCTAGGTTGGCTTCATGCTCCTGCTGCGACACCTTGCCCTGAATGCCGCCGTCGGCGTGATCGCCGGCCAGTTCTGCCTTGCCGCCTTGCTGTGGCTGGACCCGGGCGGGTTGCGGACGCTCGCGCTGCACGCCGACCATGTTTGGATCGCTCTGCCGCTGCTCGCTTTCGCCTTTGCAATCACCTTCGGCGGCTGTGCGGCGGCCACCAGCATCATGCTGCTGCCGCGCGAGGAGGCGGGAGACACGGGAGGCCCGGATCGACGCAGGCTCCGCCCCGCGCCGGAGGGGGGCCTTGTCCCCGCGCGCGTGCGCGCTCGTCGCCGCTAGCGCGGGCCTGCCTGCTGGCGCTTCTGGGCGATGCTGGCGGCGAGCACGCCCAAGGCCACAAGCCCGATCAGGATGGTGCAGGCGGCGTTGATCTCCGGCGTCACGCCCAGGCGCACCTGCGAATAGATCCGCATCGGCAGCGTGGTGGCGCCGGGCCCGCTCGTGAAGCTCGCGATCACCAGATCATCGAGCGAGAGCGTGAACGCCAGCAGCCAGCCGGCGATCACCGCCGGGGCAATGATCGGCAGAGTGATGAGAAAAAAGGTGCGCGTGGGCGTGCAGCCCAGATCGAGCGCGGCTTCTTCCAGAGAAGAATCAAAGCTTTGCAGCCGCGACTGCACCACCACCGCGACATAGCACATGGTAAAGGTGATGTGGGCGAGCGTGACCGTCCAGAAACCCCGGTCCATCCCGATCGCCACAAACAGCAACAGAAGCGACAGGCCGGTGATCACTTCGGGCATGATCAGCGGCGCAAACACGGCGGCTGAAAACACCGGCCTTGTGGGAAAGCGCCCGGCCCGCACCATGGCGAGCGCCGCCAGCGTGCCGAGCACGGTAGCGACCGTGGCCGAGACGAGCCCCACCCGGATCGTCACCCAGGCTGCGTCCATCAGCTGCTGGTTGGAGAACAATTCCCCATACCATTTCAGCGAAAACCCGCCCCAGACCGTGACTAGCCTGGACGCGTTGAAGCTGTAGATCACCAGAAGCAGGATCGGGATGTAGAGGAACGCAAACCCGAGCGTGATCGAGACCACGTTGAACCAGGAGGGGCCGCGGCTCATCGCCCTGCCTCCAGCTGGCGCGCGATCGCGCGCTGATAGACCACGATCGGGATGATCAGCACCGCAAGCAGCACCACCGCCACCGCAGATGCCGTGGGCCAGTCGCGGTTGGCGAAGAACTCGCCCCAGATCGTGCGCCCGATCATCAGGGTCTGAGCCCCGCCCAGAAGATCCGGGATCACGAACTCGCCCATCACGGGGATGAAACAGAGCATCGAACCCGCAATCACGCCCGGCAGCGAGAGCGGCCAGGTGACGAGCCAGAACGCCTTCCATGGCGGACAGCCGAGATCGGACGCCGCCTCCAGCAACGTGTGATCCAGCCGCTCCAGCGCGGCATAGAGCGGCAGCACCATGAAGGGCAGGTAGGAATAAACGATCCCGATATAGACTGCCGTGTTGGTGTTCAGGATCGCCAGCGGGCTAGCCGGATCCTGCAGGCCGATAGCCTGCAGGAAGGCGTTGAGCAGGCCCTCCGGCTTGAGGATGCCGATCCAGGCGTAAACCCGGATCAGGAAGCTGGTCCAGAACGGCAGGATGACGAGCGCCAGCAGGATCGGTCGCAGGTTTGCCGGCGCCTTGGCCATGCCATAGGCCATGGGGTAGCCCACAAGCAGCAGCAGGACAGTGGAAACCGCCGCGATCTGAAGGCTCGACAGGAAAGAGTTCAGATAGAGCGTGTCGCGCGTGAGCCGGGCGAAACTCTCGAAGTCCAGCCCGGCTGCAAACGCCTGAAGGCCGGCGAGCCCCGCGCTCCAGTCGATCAGCGGCGCATAGGGCGGACGCGCCAGCACCGGATCGGACAAAGCGATCTTCAGCACCAGTACGAACGGCCACAGGAAGAACAAGCCCAGCCACAGATAGGGCGCAAGAATGGTGAAGGCCCGCCAGGCCGAGCGTTGGGGGGCGGCGGCCATCGCGGTCTAGCTCCGCAGGATCACGGCGGCGTCCGGCCGGAAGCCGAACCAGACCGGATCGTCCCAGCCAATCGGGCGTTCCACCGTGCGGGTGGCGTTGGCGCGCGCCACGCGCACCCGCTCGCCGTTCACATCGATCAGATAGGTCGTCCAGTCGCCGAGATAGCCGATGTCCCAGACCACGCCCTGGCGCCAGTTGGGCGCGCCTTCGGGCGGCGGGTCGTGGCTGATCGCCATCTTCTCCGGACGGACAGCGACCGCCACCTGTTCGCCCGGCACGAGCGGTTCTTCCAGCGCGACGCGATAGGTGGCGCCATTGGCGCCGGCGATAGCGGCCACGCCCGCCTCCACCGCGCCGGCCACGCCTTCTGTGATGTTCATTTCCCCAACGAAGCCCGCCACATAACGGCAGGATGGGCGCTCATAGATGTCGGAGGGCGTGGCCACCTGGATGACCTTGCCCTGGTCCATGACCGCGATCCGATCGGACATGGTCATGGCTTCGTCCTGGTCGTGCGTCACGATCAGGAAGGTGAGGCCGAGCTCCATCTGGAGGTCCATCAGCTCGAACTGGGTCTCCTCGCGCAGCTTCTTGTCGAGCGCGCCCAGCGGCTCGTCGAGCAGCAGCACCTTGGGCTTGTTGATGATGGCGCGGGCCAGCGCCACGCGCTGCCGCTGCCCGCCCGAGAGCTGGCCCGGCTTGCGGTCGCCATAGCCCGAGAGTTTCACCATC
>JBIIUJ010000065.1:0-13791 GCA_044340025.1 Caulobacterales bacterium | reverse complement strand
GCAGCGGCCGAAGCGACCCCTGTTTCAACCCTCACGCGCGCCGAGCAGTTTGCGTTCTGGGCCAATCTCTACAACGCCGTCACGGTGCGGGTGGTTGTCGACGCCTATCCTGTGGCCAGCATCCGGGCGATCCGGCCCACCGCGATCTCCATCGGCCCCTGGGGCCGCAAGATTGTGCAGGTGGAAGGACGCGCCCTTAGTCTGGACGATATCGAGCACCAGATTTTGCGCCGCCAATGGCGCGAACCGCGCGTCCATTACGCCGTCAATTGCGCTTCTGTGGGCTGCCCGAACCTTCAGATCCGGGCCTGGCGGGCAGCGACCCTGGAGCGCGATCTCGATCGGGCGGCGCGCGCCTTCATCAATTCGCCGCGCGGGGTTCGGGTGCGCGCCGATGGCCAATTGGTGATCTCGTCGATCTACAGCTGGTTTCGCGCCGACTTTGGCGCCGGCCAGGCCGGCGTGCGCGCCCATCTCGCCCGCTATGCGGATGATGAGCTGAAAGCAAGGCTCGACGCCGGTGCGCGCATCGCTGCTGACGCCTACGACTGGTCGCTGAACGGAGCATCCCCATGACACAGGCGCTGAAGCGGTTCGGCCCGATCGCGCTTGTGCTCGCCGGTCTGGCGCTGGCCTACAGCCTGGGGTTGCATCGGCTGCTCTCGTTCGAGGCGCTGGCCGAGCGGCGGGCGGGGCTGGAGGCGGCGGTGGCGGCCAATCCGGTTCTGGTTGCTGCACTCTATGTGGCTGTTTATGCAGCGATTGTGGCGGCCTCGGTGCCCGGCGCGCTCTGGGTGACGATTGCAGGCGGGTTCCTGTTTGGGCCCTGGGCGGGCACAGCGCTCGCGGTGACCGGCGCCACGATCGGGGCGATGGGCCTGTTTTTTGCAGCCCAGACCGCGGCTGGCGGCAGCTTGCGCGCCAAGGCCGGCTCGGGCCTTGCCCGGTTCGAAGACGGGTTCAGGGCCAACGCCTTTTCCTATCTCCTGACCTTGCGCCTCCTGCCCGTGGCGCCGTTCTTTCTGGTCAATATCGCCGCCGCCGTGCTGGGCGTGTCCTGGCGCGTCTTCCTGGTCGCAACCGCCATCGGAATCATTCCAGGCGCGCTGGTCTATGCCGCGATCGGCAATGGTCTGGGCGCGGCGATAGACGAGGGCCGCGCCCCGGACCTCTCCATCGCCACCCGGCCTGAGATCATCCTGCCGCTGCTGGGGCTGGCCGCGCTCTCGCTTGCCCCCGTGGTCTGGAAGCGTCTGAAGGGCAAAGCGGCATGAAGCGCGACCTTGCCGTTGATCTGTGTGTCATTGGCGCGGGCGCCGGAGGGCTCTCGGTTGCGGCTGGGGCGAGCCAGCTTGGCCTGAAGGTCGTGTTGTTTGAAGCCGGCGAGATGGGCGGCGATTGCCTCAACACGGGATGTGTGCCGTCCAAAGCCCTGATCGCAGCGGGAAAAGCAGCCCATGCGATGCGCCATGCCAGCCGCTTCGGCATTGCGTCGGTCGAGCCCCGGATCGACTGGGGCGGCGTTAAAGCGCATCTGCGCAGCGTGATCGACACGATCGCCCCCATCGACAGCCAGGAACGATTCGAAGGGCTCGGCGTGACCGTGGTGCGCGAATGGGCGCGCTTTGCCGATCCCGCCACGGTCGAAAGCGACAGCGTGCGGGTGCGCGCCAAGCGCTTCGTGCTCGCCAGCGGCGGCCAGGCCTTCGTGCCGCCGATCCCGGGCCTGAGCCAGACGCCCTACTTCACCAATGAGACGATCTTCTCCGCGCCCGAGTTTCCAGCCCGACTGATCGTGCTCGGCGGCGGCGCGATCGGGGTGGAGTTGGGTCAGGCGTTCGCCCGGCTCGGCGCCGCGGTCACGATCGTGGAGGCCGAGACCCTGCTTGCGCGGTTCGATTCCGAGGCTGCCGGCGTTGTGCGGGCCAGCCTGCAAGCCGATGGCGTGCGCCTGCATGAGCGGGCCAAGGCGGTCGCAGCACGCCCGGACGGCGCCGGCGTGGCCGTCACGCTTGATACAGGCGTGGTGATCGAGGGCTCCCACCTTCTGGTGGCGGCCGGGCGCAGGGCGCGCGTGGAGGGTATGGGGCTGGAAGCCGCGGGGGTGGAGGTTTCCCCGCGCGGGGTGAAGACCGATCCCTTCCTGCGCACGACCAATCCACGCATCTATGCAGCAGGTGATGTGGCCGGGCGCGAAGCGCTGACCCATGCCGCCGGCTGGCATGCCAGCGCGCTGGTGCGCACGCTTCTGTTTCGCTCCGCGACGCGCGCCGACAGCGTGGCGATGCCAGCTGCGGTCTATTGCGACCCCGAAGTCGCCATGATCGGCGCAAGCCCGGACGCCCCGCCGGAAGGCGCCAAGGTGCTGCGCTGGACCTTTGAAGAGAATGACCGCGCCCAGGCCGAACGTGCGACCGAGGGCTTCGCCAAGCTGGTCGTTGGCAAGGGCGGGCGGATCCTAGGCGCGAGCGTTGCGGGCGAAGGGGCCGGAGACCTTGTGCATATGGCGGCCTTCGCGATGGCCAACGGCATCGGCGTGCGTGGGCTGACCAAGGCCGTGGCGCCCTATCCCACGCGAAGCGAAATCCTGAAACGGCTTGGCTCGGCCTATTACACGCCTACCTTGTTCTCAGAGCGGACGCGCCACCTGGTGCGTCTGTTGTGGCGTTTGCCCTAGAGTGGGGCGTTATGGTGGCTTTGGGCGTTCCTGCCGAGGGGGAAGGGCAAGCACGCGCGCGCCAGCGCCGGGCGAGCCTGTCTGCGCGTCTCCTCGGGCTCACGGTCCTGTTCGTGCTTCTGGCCGAAGCGCTGATCTTTGCGCCGTCCATGGCGAGCTTTCACCGCGAATGGCTGGAGGATCGCCACGAGGAGGCTGAACTGGCCGCCATCGCCATCGCGGCCTCCAACAATGGCCTGATCGACGCCAGCGCCGCCAG
The DNA here is from genome assembly GCA_044340025.1 of Caulobacterales bacterium. Taxonomy (GTDB): domain Bacteria; phylum Pseudomonadota; class Alphaproteobacteria; order Caulobacterales; family Aquidulcibacteraceae; genus JBIIUJ01. The sequence continues at coordinate 10,855 of JBIIUJ010000065.1, read as the reverse complement.
GCAGCGGCTCGCCACAAGCGCGATCACAGCCGTGATCGTGCGGCGCAATGGGGAGCCCGAAGTGATCTTCGGCGCGCAGCCCGCCCCGGAAGCCCGCCTCGCCACGATCGATTTGCGCTCGGACCGGCTTGGCGGCTCGATCCGGGCGGCCTTTGCCAGCCTGTTTGCCCCAAACGACGAGCTGGTGCGGATCGTGGGCGCGCCGAATGTGAAAGACGCCAAGGTGGTGGAAGTCTTCACCGCCCAGACAACGGTGCGCGCCGCGATCTGGCGCTGGGCGGCCGGGGTGTTCGCGCTGTCGCTGCTGGTGGCGGGCTTTGCCGGCGCGCTGGTCTATGCCGCCATCGCGACCGCGTTCGTGCGCCCGATCCAGTCGCTCACGCGGGCCATGATCGCGTTCCGCGACGCGCCGCTCGACGCCACGCGCGCCATCCGCCCGTCCGGCCGCGACGACGAAATCGGCGAAGCCGAGGAAGCCCTCGCCGACATGGAAGCCCAGGTGCGCGCCTCGCTGGCCCAGCGGGAGCGTTTGGCCGCGCTCGGCTCGGCTGTCTCGAAGATCAGCCACGATCTGCGCAATAGCCTTGCCTCGGCCACGCTCGTCTCGGAGCGTCTGAGCGCGAGCGAGGATCCCGCCGTGCGCGCGGCTCTGCCGCGGCTGGAGCGGGCGCTGGAGCGCGCCGCCAGCCTCGCCGAAAACACGCTGCGCTTCGGCAAGGCGCAGGAGCGCCCGCCCGAGGCGATCACGGTCACGCTGGGTCAGGCCTTGCACGACGCCGCCGAGGAGGCGTTTGCGGCTCAACCCAATGCGGTGCTGCGCTCCCATCTCGAGCCTAATCTGGAAGCAAGCGTCGATCCCGAGCACCTCCATCGCATCCTGTCCAACCTGTTGCGCAACGCCGCCAGCGCGAGCGCCCGGGTCGGGAGGCCGGAAGCGCCCATCGATGTCTCTGCATCCAGCGACGGGACGCGGATCTACCTGCGCGTGCAGGATCAGGCCGGCGGCGTGCCGGAGCGGGTGCTCGCGCGCCTGTTCGAGCCGTTTTCCAGCGGCGACCGGGCGGCTGGCACTGGGCTTGGGCTCGCGATCGCGCGCGAACTTGCGCGGCTGAACGGCGGCGACGTCCGCCTCGCCCGGACCGGCGCGGACGGTTCGGTGTTCGAGGTGCTGCTGAAACTGGCCGACTGACGGTTTGCGCCCTGTCGCAAGCGCCCCTGCTGGGGTAGCTCGAAGCTCAGGAGGATCTCGCCCATGCCCAGCCCGCAACGCCCCATCGGCTCCGGCCTAGGCGCCCGCACCACCGCACGCGAGGCGCTGGAGGGCGTAGACCTCACCGGCCGCCTCGCCATCGTCACGGGCGGCTATTCCGGCCTCGGGCTGGAGACGACCCGCGCGCTCCTCGCCGCTGGGGCGGACGTGATCGTGCCGGCCCGCACGCTCGCCAAGGCGGAGGCGGCGCTCGACGCGATGCTCGATCAGGGCGACTGGAACGGCGATCCCTTTCTGGGCGAGCTGATCGTGGCCGATCTCGATCTCGCTGACCCGGCCTCGATTGATCACTTCACCGCCGACATTCTGGAGCTCGAGCGCGGGATCGACATTCTGATCAACAACGCCGCAATCATGGCCTGCCCGCTGGCCCGCGATGCGCGCGGCTTCGAAAGCCAGCTTGCGACCAACCATTATGGGCACTTCCAAATGACGATCGGGCTTCTGCCCGCGCTGATGGATGCCCGCGACGGGGCGCGCGTCGTGGCGCTGTCCTCGATCGGCCACGCCCGAAGCGGGGTGGATTTCGACGATCCGCATTTCCAGAGCCGGCCCTACGACAAATGGACGGCCTATGCCCAGGCCAAGACGGCCAACGCGCTGTTTGCGCTGGAGCTGGATCGGCGCGGCGCGCAATTCGGCGTGCGCGCCTTCAGCGTGCATCCCGGCGGCATCATGACCGATCTTCAGCGCTCCCTCACGACCGAGGAAATGCGCGCCATGGGCTGGATCGATGAGGCGGGAACGCCTGCGCCGCAGTTCAAGACGACAGAGCAAGGCGCCGCGACCACGATCTGGGCGGCGGCGTCTCCAGACCTCGACGGGCTCGGCGGGGTCTATTGCGAGGATTGCGACATCGCCAATGCGGTGGAGGCTGGCGGCGGCTATGGCCCCGGCGTTCGTCCCCATGCCTGCGACCCGGAGGCGGCGATGAAGCTCTGGGCGCTCAGCGAGGCCGAGACAGGCGCACCCTGGGCGATGCGGGTGGTGGTATAAGGCCGGCGTTCAGCCGGCTGGCCGCCCCCGCCGCCACGATGGCGTGGCCGGGCGGGAGCGGGCAGGATCGGTTCGGCCCGATCAGCCCTTCATCTTGGCGAAGATGGTCTGGAGCTTCATCGCCACAGACATGTCGCCCATCACTTTCAGCTTGCCCTGCATGAAGGCGCTCATGCCGTCGAGCTTGCCGTCGGCCATGGCGAGAAAGTCGTCGAGCGACACCTTCACGGTGGTGTCGGCGGGGTTGTCATCGTTGGAGACGGTGTTGGGCGTGGCCGTGCCGTCGATGAACACCTTGCCGGCGTCGCCGAAGTCGAACTTCAAGGTTTTGCCCAGGCCGGAATCGGCCCCGATGGCGGCACGCATTTGCTCGGTGATGGCTGCGACGTCCATGTCGTCCTCCCTGTTGTGGGCCGCCTTCTACACGCTGGATGGGCGAGGTCCAGTCTGGCGCAGGGGCAAGCCGCGCTTCGGGGCTCGTGTTTGCTGCAAATCCGCGCAAGAAGGCCGCCCATGACAGAGCCTGCCCCCTTCGGCGCGTTCGCGCCTTCTCCCGCTCGCGCGCGTTTGATGGCGGTGGCGGCGCGTTTCGGGCAGGGCTGGCTGTCGCGCCGGCTGGCCTTTGCGATACGCCGCCTCGCGCGGCGCGGCCTCTCCGGCCCGGTGGATGTGGAACGGTTCGGCGCGCGCATGCGGCTTCAGCCGTCCGGCAATGTCGCGGAAAAGCGCATCCTGTTCACCCCGCAATACTTCGATCCGCGCGAGCGTGCGCTGCTGGCCGAACGGGTGCGGCCGGATTGGGTGTTCATCGACATCGGCGCCAATATCGGCGCCTATAGCCTGATCGTTGCAGCGCTCGGCGCGGCCCGCGTGATCGCGGTGGAGCCGCAGCCCGGCGTGCTTGCGCGCCTGCGCGCCAACCTCGGGTTCAATCCGCAGTTTCCAATCGATGTGGAGCCGGTGGCGCTGGCCGATCGCGCGGGCGTGATCCGGCTGGCCATCGACGCCCGCAACGAAGGCGAAGCCTCCATTGTGAAGGCGGGCGGGGAGGGGGTGGAAGTCGCCTGCGACACGCTCGCCGGCCTGTGCGCCCGCCATGGGCTCTCCCGGATCGACGCCCTGAAGATAGACGTGGAAGGCGCCGAAGAGCTCGTGTTGCGGCCGTTCTTTGCGACAGCCGCGCGGAGCCTCTGGCCGGGCCTCGTGATCCTCGAGCGCGGCGAGCAGGCCTGGGCGGGCGATCTTCTGGGCGACCTTCTGGCGATGGGATACGTCCGGGAGGCGCAGACGCGGATGAACCACGTGCTTGTGCTTGCGCCGGACGCTCCGCCTTGACCCCTCGCGTATCGCGCCCGGCCTCTGCTAGAGGCCTGCGACCATGAAACCCGCCGCCATCGCCGTTCTGTCCGCTCTCGTCGCGCTTGGCGCGATCTCCTATATCAGCGTGCGCGCCGCCACGCGGGCGGGCGAGTTCACCACCCTGATCCCCCGGTTCGACGGCCAGTGCCAGACGGTGGGCGGCTTGCCGGGCGCAGAGGATTTCGCCTTCGATCGCGCCTCGGGCCGGCTTTACATCTCCTCCGACGACCGTCGCGCCCAGCAGCGTGGGGAGGCCGTGCGCGGCGCCATCTATGGTCTGCCGTTCGCCAGTCTGGAAACCGGCAGCGCGCGTGTCGATCTCACCGGCGGTGTTCCGGCTGCATTCCAGCCCCATGGCGTCAGCCTGTTCGTTGCGCCGGACGGCGCGCGCACGCTGTTTGTGGTCAATCACCCGCAGGGCCGCGGCGGGCCGGCGAAAAGCGTGGTGGAAATCTACGACGTGGGCCCAGACGGCGCGTTGGTTCACCGCCGCACGGCCGATCTCGGCACCGCCGCCCGTCCCAATGACGTGCTCGGCGTGGGGCGTGACGCTTTCTATGTCACCAACGAAAGCGCGCTGGCGGCGGGCTCGGCGAGCGAGGCGATCGCCACGGTCCTCGACACCGATCGTTCCGGCGGGATCTTCCATGTCGATGGCGCCGGCGCGCGCGCGGTTGCCTCCGGGTTTGGTTTCGCCAACTCGCTGGCTCTGTCGCCGGATGGCGCCACGCTCTATGCCACCGACACGATCGGCCGGCGCGTAATGGTGTATGGCCGGGACATCGCGACCGGCGACCTCGCGCCGCAGCCGGCGATCTTTGTCGGCACAGGGGTAGACAATCTGGACGTGGAACCAGACGGGCGGATCTGGATCGCGAGCCACCCAAAGCTCTACACTTTCGCGCTCGGCCACGCGCGCGCCGACAATCCCACCCCTGCGCCCAGCCAGGTGATCATTCTGGAGCCCGACCCCTCCGGCCAGGGCGGCAAGGGCGACCAGGTGCTTCTGACCACTGGGGAAGACTTCGCCGGCGCCTCTGTCGCGGTGCGCGAGGGCGGGCGGATGATCCTGGGCTCGGTGTTCGAGCCGGGCGTGCGGGTATGCGCGCTCCCGGAGGTTTGGAAACACTCAGAAAGCGCGCCGCTGCGCTCCACCGTGCGCTGACGCGATCAGGCGCCTTTCGCCTTCACCGGGCACGTGTTCAGCCCGATCAGGCTGTAGAGCGGGCAGGTCGAGAACAGCCCCGTCAGCAGCGGCACAAGGCCGATAAAGCCCCAAGGTGTCTGGGGCCCGACGAACGCCATCGCAAGCAAGACGAGGCCGAGCGCCACGCGCAGGACGCGGTCCACCCCGCCGACATTGGCTTTGAACATGAAAACCTCCTTCGATGGCGGGATGTTGGTTGAAGGGCAGCAGACTGGTGAGGGCGCCAATCGCCGCAGCATTAAGGACTGGGGCGGTTCGCCCGGCTATGTTCGCGAAATGTCCCAGCCGATTCGCATTCTCGGGCTCGATCCGGGCCTTCGCCGCACCGGCTGGGGCGTGATCCTTTCGGCAGGCTCACGCGTGAGCTGGGTCGCGCATGGCGTGATCGTCCCGCAGGAAGCGGCCCCGCTCGCCGAGCGGCTCGTCGCGTTGCAGCGGGGGCTGGCGGAGGTGCTTGCCGCCCATGCCCCGCAGGAGGCGGCGGTGGAAGAGACCTTCATGGCGAACAACGCCCAGTCGGCGCTGCTGCTCGGCCATGCGCGCGGGGTGGCGATGGCGACCATCGCGTCCGCAGGCGCCTCGGTCAGCGAGTATGCCGCCCGCGCGATCAAGAAGGCGCTCGTCGGCGCTGGCGGCGCCGACAAGGATCAGGTGGCGTTCATGGTCCGCCGGCTGTTGCCGGCCGCAGGCGCGGTGAGCGCGGACGCCGCCGATGCGCTGGCCTGCGCCTTGACGCACGCGGCCTGCCGGTCTCTGACCGCCGCAATCGGGAGTGCGCGGTGATGATTGGGTCGTTGAAGGGGGTCGTGGCGGCCATCGGGGAAGCGGAGGCCCTGATCGAGGTGCAGGGGGTGGGCTATGTCGCGCGGGCAGGCTCGCGCACGCTGGCCCGGCTGACGATCGGCGCGCCGGTGCTGCTCTTCATCGAGACGAAAGTGCGCGAGGACGCGTTCGATCTTTTCGGCTTCCTCACGGATGCGGAGCGCGCGTGGTTCGCGCGCCTGCAGGACACCTCCGGCGTGGGGCCGAAAGCGGCGCTTGCCATCCTCGACGTGCTGGACCCCGGCGCCCTGCAGGACGCCATCGCGCTCCAGGACAGGGCCTCGCTGTCGCGCGCCGCTGGCGTGGGGCCGAAACTGGCCGCCAAGATCCTGCTCGACCTCAAGGACAAGCCGCCGCCGCGCGGTTTCCAGCGCAGCCCCGCCTTCACCGCCCCGAACAACGCCGCCGGAGAAGAAGACCGGCGCGAAGGCCTGAAGGATATCACGCTCCGCAATGAAGCGGTTTCGGCTCTGGTGAACCTCGGCGTCGCCCAGCCCGAGGCGCTGCGGGCGGTCTCTGCCGCCTATCGGGGCTTTGCCGAGGATCCCAGCGTCTCTGTGCTCGTCAAGGCGGCGCTGAAAGAGATGGGTCGGTGAGCGCCCCGCGCCTGCTCAGCCCCGAGGCCCGCGCTGGCGATGCGCTCGACCGGGCGCTCCGGCCGACCGGCTTTGACCAGTTCGTCGGCCAGGCGTCGGCGAAGGCCAATTTGCAGGTGTTTGTGGATGCGGCCCGCAACCGGGGTGATGCGCTCGACCATGTGCTGCTGTTCGGCCCGCCGGGCCTGGGCAAGACCACGCTCGCCCAGATTTTGGCCCGCGAGCTTGGCGTGAACCTCAAGACCACCTCCGGCCCGGTGATCGCCAAGGCGGGCGACCTCGCCGCCCTGCTCACCAATCTTGAACCGCGCGACGTCCTGTTCATCGACGAGATCCACCGCCTGCCGGCAGCGGTGGAGGAGATCCTCTATCCCGCCATGGAGGATTATGCGCTGGACCTGCTGATCGGGGAGGGCCCCTCCGCGCGTTCGCTCAAGATCGATCTGGCGCCCTTCACGCTGGTCGGCGCGACCACCCGGGCGGGCCTGCTGTCCACCCCTCTGCGCGATCGTTTCGGCATCCCGACGCGGCTGGAGTTCTACACTGCGGGCGAGCTTGCCCTGATCCTCGCGCGCGCAGCCGAGAAGCTGGGCGCGGCGCTCACGCCCGACGGTGCGGCCGAAATCGCCAAGCGCGCCCGCGGCACCCCGCGCATCGCGGTGCGCCTTCTGCGCCGGGTGCGCGATTTCGCAGACGCCGCCGGCAAGGCGATTGACGCGTCGGTCGCCGATGGCGCGCTCAGCCGGCTGGAAGTGGATGCGCGGGGCCTCGACGCGCTCGACCGGCGCTATCTTCGCACGATGATCGAGACCTATGGCGGCGGCCCGGTGGGCGTGGAGACGATGGCGGCCGCGCTCTCGGAAGCCCGCGACGCGCTGGAAGAAATGGTCGAGCCCTATCTGATGCAGCAGGGCCTGCTGGCGCGCACGCCCCGCGGCCGGATGGCGACGGGCGGCGCCTACCATCTCTTCGGCCTGTCCGCGCCAGCTGCGCAGCCGCAAGGCGGCCTGTTCGACGAGGGGTGACCCTAGCCTAGAGGAACCGCCGCGCCTCGGCCTGAGCCGCCTTCACAGCGCCCGACTCCAGCGAGGCCAGCAGCGTCTGGGCGCGCGCGCCGATCTCGCGCTCGAACGCATCGGCGGGCCGGCCGGCGACAGCGCGTCTGGCGAGGGTTGTGGCCTCGGCCGAATTGGCGGCGTCCTCCTCGATCAGGCAGGCGGCGAAGTAATACGGGATGACCGGCTGGTCGGGATCAAGCGCCATGGCCCGTTGGAATGCGGCCCGGCCCTGCGCGATCGTGGCGCCCAGGGTTCGCGCTGGCCCCGCCCCGCCTTTGCGCACCGCCTCCAGGTGCCAGCCGCCGAGCATCGCAAACGCCCAGGCCTGTCGCGGCGCATCGGCGAGCACCGCGTCGAGCAAGTCCCTGATCTGCTTGCCCCATCCATTCGCGTAGGCGGCCAAGGCTCCCGCGCGCCGGGCCTTGAGGCCGATAGCGGTGGCGAGTTGCAGCCTGCCCTCGATATGGCGGGGCGACGCCGCCATGGCGGCGCGGGCGTCGCCTTCGGCTTCCCGCACAAGACCAGCCGGGGCTGCCCTTGCGCCGACCAGCATGGCTTGCGCGTTGAGCGCGCGCGCGGCCAGGGCAAGGGCGTCTGCGCCGCCCTGCTGGCGGGCGGTGGCGGCGGCCTTGGCGAACTGGCCGGCGGCATAAAGCTCAACCGCGCTTTGCGCCCGCGCCGGGCCGGCGACTACAAATCCCGTCAAGCCGAGAAGGGCGCGCCGCCGGTGCATGGCCTGGTCTAGCGCCGCTTCGGACCGAACGCCTGCTCGGTGACCTGGGCTGCATAATCGGGCGCCGCCCGCATCCATTTGAACATCGGGTAGAAGGGGATGACCCACAGCACGCCCGCGATCGCGAAAAAGATCATCCCTTGCCACCAGGGTTTCTCGGCGAAGGCCGATCCGATCGACACCCCGAAAAAGGCGTAGAGCGGAATGAACAGAAGGATCGCGACATAAACGATCGCGCGCCGCGCGCTGGCTTTCATTGCTGGACCTGCTTGTGTCTGTGTGCGCCTACGGCTTGCCACCGCGCGCGGTTTCGCCATGTTCCTCTCGACAGATAGGATGGAAAAGCCCCGTGGCCAACGCCGCCCTTTTTGCGCCGAAGCGCTCGCTGGCCTGGGCTGACGCGCCCGCCGACGCCGAACGGCGCGTCGGCGTGTGGCTGCTTGGCGTTGCGGTCCTCGTCTTCGCCATGATCATCGTCGGCGGCGCGACCCGGCTGACCGATTCCGGTCTCTCGATCACGGAATGGAAACCGCTGCTCGGCGCGATCCCGCCGCTGACCCACGCGCAGTGGATGGGAGAGTTCGACAAGTATCGCGAAATCGCCCAGTACCAGCTGAAGAACCGGGGCATGACCCTCGCAGAGTTCCAGTTCATCTTTTGGTGGGAGTGGGCGCATCGCCAGCTCGGCCGGGTGATCGGTCTGGCGTTCGCGCTGCCGCTCGTCTGGTTTCATGTCACCCGGCAGCTGAAGCCCGGTCTGGCGCCGCGGCTGGTGGCGATGCTTGCGCTGGGCGGCCTTCAGGGCGCAATCGGCTGGTGGATGGTGTCGTCCGGCATCGGCACGGATCGGCTCCAGGTCGCGGCCTACCGGCTTGCAGTGCATTTGGGGATGGCGTTTCTGCTGCTGGGGCTTCTGGTCTGGACGGCGAGCGATCTCTTGGGCCGCCGTCGGCGCGGGGCGGGCGACGCCGCTGTCGCGCCATGGTCGCTGGCGCTATGCGGGCTCGTGTTCGTTCAGGTGATCCTCGGCGCCTTCGTGGCCGGGACCGACGCCGGCTTCGTCTACACCGATTGGCCGATGATGGGCGGCGCCTGGCTGCCGCAGCATTACTTCGCGCTTTCGCCCTGGCCGCTGAACCTGGTGGAAAACCTGCAGGCGATCCAGTTCAACCACCGCATCGGCGCTTATCTCGTCTGTGCGCTGGCTGCGCTTGCGGCCTTGCGGGCGATGGCCAGCCGGGACCAGGGTGTGCGCGGCTGGGGGCTGGCCGCGCTGGCCTGCGTGCTGGCGCAAGCCGGGCTCGGCGTAGCAACGCTTCTGGGTTTTGGCCGCTGGACCCCGCCGCAGATCGAAGGGGTGCTGCTCGGCATCGCTCATCAGGGCTTTGGCGCGGTGCTGTTTGTGACCGTGCTTCTGTTCTGGCGCGCCGCCCGTCCGGCGCGGGGCTGAAGCGCGGCCTGACAAGAAGGGCTCGCGCGGCTGCGGGCGGACATGATACAGGCGAGGCTTCGTTTCGGGCGCGCACCCCTGCGCCGCACAAGAGCCATGCTGGACCATCATTTCGATCCGAAAGAGGCCGAGAGCCGCCTCTATGCCGCCTGGGAAGCCTCCGGCGCCTTCAAGCCCAATCCCGATCCGAAGGCGGAGCCCTTCTGCATCCTGATCCCGCCGCCCAATGTCACGGGCTCGCTGCACATCGGGCATGCGCTGAACAACACGCTGCAGGACATTCTCATCCGGTTCGAGCGGATGCGCGGGAAGGCTGCCTTGTGGCAGGTAGGGCTCGATCACGCCGGCATAGCCACCCAGATGGTGGTGGAGCGCCAGCTTGCCGCCGAGGGCAACAAGGGCCGGCGCGAGCTGGGCCGCGCAGCCTTCGTCGACAAGGTCTGGTCCTGGAAAGCCGAGTCTGGCGGCACGATCCTGTCCCAGCTCAAGCGGCTGGGCGCCAGCGCCGACTGGAGCCGCGAGCGCTTCACCCTCGATCCCGGCCTGTCGGACGCCGTGAAGAAGGTGTTTGTCGAGTTGCACGCCGAGGGGCTGATCTACCGCGACAAGCGGCTGGTGAACTGGGACCCGCACTTCCAGACCGCGCTCTCCGATCTGGAGGTGGAGAACCGGGAAGTGCAGGGCCACATGTGGCACTTCAAATACCCGCTCGAGAACGGCGAGACCTATCAGTTTCCGATCGCCTTCAACGAGGCTGGCGAGCCAACCGAGTGGGAAACGCGCGACTACATCGCCATCGCCACCACGCGGCCTGAGACCATGCTCGGCGACGGGGCGGTCGCGGTGCACCCCTCCGACAAGCGCTATGGCGCCATCGTGGGCAAGCGCGTGTTGCTGCCGCTCGCCGATCGCTACATCCCCATCATCACCGATGAGTATCCCGATCCCGAGTTCGGCTCGGGCGCGGTGAAGATCACGGGCGCGCATGACTTCAACGACTATCAGGTGGCCCGCCGCCATAATCTGCCGCTGTATCAATTGATTGACGAGCAGGCCCGGATGAAGGCCTCCGACATCATGCCGGCGAAGTATGTCGGGATGGATCGCTTCGTCGCGCGCAAGGCCGTGGTGGAGGATATCGACGCGCTCGGCCTGCTGGAGCGGGTGGAAACCAAGACGATCCAGCAGCCCTTTGGCGACCGCTCCAACGTCGTGGTGGCGCCATTCCTGACCGACCTATGGTTCATGGACATGCGCGTGATGGCCGAGCGCGCGCTGGAGGCCGTGCGCTCGGGCAAAACAGAGATCGTGCCCAAGGTCTGGGAAAAGACCTATTTCCAGTGGCTGGAAAACATCGAGCCTTG
>JBIIUJ010000204.1:0-3539 GCA_044340025.1 Caulobacterales bacterium | reverse complement strand
GCCGCGCTGGGATGACGTGCCCCAGATGATATCGTCCACATCGGCGGTGTTCAGCGCGTTGCGCTGCGCGATGGCCTTCAGAACCGTCGCGCCCAGCTGCTGGGGATGAATGTCGGCGAGCGCGCCCTTGCCGACCTTGCCGATGCCGCGCGGCGTGCGGCAGGCGTCGATGATGTAGGCTTCAGCCATGGGTGGATCCTCCTGCGCATCAGGCGCCTCTTGCGGGCGCCGTTTTGCGGGGTGATGCGCGCGCAGGGCCTGCAAGGCAAGCGGCGCCCTTGGGGAAGCCGGGCTTGCGTCAGCGCGTCGCGCGCCTAGAAGAGCCGCGCCTGTCAGCCCGGAGCGCCCTAGTCATGCCCGCCCTGTCCGATGCGCTTGGCCGCATCAAGCCCTCGCCCACCCTCGCCGTCACCCAGAAGGCGCGCGAGCTTAAAGCTCAGGGCCGCGACATCATCAGTCTCGGCGCCGGCGAGCCCGATTTCGACACGCCGGACAACATCAAGGAAGCCGCCATCGCCGCCATCCGCCGCGGCGCCACCAAATACACCGACGTGGACGGCATCCCCGAGCTGAAGGACGCCATCGTGGCGAAGTTCAAGCGCGAGAACGGGCTGGACTACACCCGCGCGCAGGTAAACGTGTCGCCGGGCGGCAAGCCGGTGATCTACAATTGCTTCATGGCCACGGTGAACCCGGGCGACGAGGTCGTGATCCCGACACCCTATTGGGTGAGCTATCCCGACATGGCGCTTCTGGCCGGCGGAACCCCGGTGTTTGCCGAGGCCGGGCCGCAGACAGGCTACAAGCTGCAGCCTGAAGCTCTGGAGGCCGCGATCACGCCGCGCACCAAATGGGTGATCCTCAACTCCCCGTCCAACCCGTCGGGCGCGGCCTATACGGCGGGCGAGCTTCTGGCTCTGGCCGACGTGCTGCGCCGGCATCCCCATGTGCTCATCCTGACCGACGACATGTATGAGCACCTCGTCTACGACGACTTCCGCTTCACCACGATCGCCCAGGTCGCGCCCGATCTCTATGACCGGACGCTGACGATGAACGGCGTGTCCAAGGCCTATTCCATGACCGGCTGGCGCATCGGCTATGCCGCCGGGCCGCAGTGGATCATCAAGGGCATGGCCAACATCATGAGCCAGTCCACCTCCAACCCCGCCAGCATCAGCCAGTGGGCGGCGGTGGAGGCGCTGAACGGGCCGCAGGGCTTCATCGCCGAGCGTAATGTCGTGTTCAAGGAGCGGCGCGACCTTGTGGTGTCGATGCTGAACCAGGCGACGGGCCTCTCCTGCCCCACGCCGGAGGGGGCGTTCTACGTCTATCCCTCCTGCGCCGGCGCCATCGGCAAGAAGACCGAAGGCGGCGCGGTGATCGTGAATGACGAGGATTTCGCCCGCGAGCTTCTGGAGGCCGAGGGCGTCGCGGTGGTGCATGGCGCGGCCTTCGGCGCCTCGCCCGCGTTCCGCATCTCCTACGCCACCGCGACGAGCCTGCTCGAAGACGCCTGCGCCCGCATCCAGCGCTTCTGCGCCGGGTTGCGCTAGAAGCCCCGTCATCCCGGAACCGGCAACGCCGGTATCCGGGACCTCGAAGAGCTTGACCCCGCCCAAGGTCCCGGCTCTCCGCTGCGCTGCGGCCGGGATGACGACGGGCGGGCTTATCCGCCGTCGGGCCGTGCGTCCTCGAACCGGTCGAACTTTGCGAGCTGGGGGAAGAGCTTCATCCACAAGGCCGCCACGATCACAGCGCCAAGCCCGCCAAGCGCCACCGCCGCCACCGGGCCCAGAAACCGCGCCGCCACGCCGGATTGGAACTCCCCCAGCTCATTCGAGGCGGAGATGAAGATGAAGCTGGTGGAAGCGACCCTGCCGCGCATCGCCTCCGGCGTGGCGAGCTGGATCAGCGAGGAGCGGACATAGACGCTGACCATGTCGCTTGCCCCCACGATCACCAGCGCCGCCAACGACAGCCAGAACAGCGTGCTGAGCCCGAACACCGCCGTGGCGAGGCCAAACACCGCAACCGAGCCGAACATCCACGGACCGACCCGCCGCTCGATCGGCGCCGCCGCCAGCCAGATCGCCACCGCTGCTGCGCCCAGCGCCGGCGCAGCGCGCATCAGGCCCAGCCCTTCGGGGCCTACTTTCAGGATGTCGCGGGCGTAGACCGGCAGGAGCGCGGTGGCCCCGGCCAGCAGCACGGCGGCAAGATCCAGAGAGATTGCGCCCAGCACGATCTTGTTGTCGCGCACATAGCGCAGGCCCTCCAGGATCAGCGTGAGCGATCGCGCGGCGGCGGGCTTGTCCTGCGGCGGCGGGCGCAGCGCGAAGCACCAGAGGAACGAGCCCACAAAGAAGAGCGCCGCCAGTCCATAGGCCGCCACCGCGCCGCCTGTCCCGGAACTCTCCCCGGCCCAGATGGCGAGGCCCGCCACGGACGGACCGAGGATGGAGGAGGTGGAGAAGGCGAGCGAGGAGACTGCAATCGCCTGCGGCAGCTCCTCGCGCGGGACGAGGGAGGGCATCAGCGCCTGGCTTGCGGCGGGCGCCACGGCGTTGAGCCCGCCGGAAATGACAGCGGCGACGAAAATGGCGGTGATCGCGCTCTCGCCTGCAAGGACCGATATCGCCAGCAACGCCACGAGCGTGGCGAATTTCGCGGCGTGATAGAAAAGCAGGATCAGCCGCCGGTCGTAGCGGTCGGCAGCCATGCCGCCGAATGGCGACAGCACCAGCAATGGCAGGAACTGCGCCAGACCGACAAGGCCGAGCAGGAAGGCGCTTTGCTCGACGCTGCGCCCGCCGTCGCGCGCGACCTCATAGACCTGCCAGCCGATCGTGGTGGCCTGGATCTGGAAGCCCAGCGTCGAGAAGGCGCGCATCAGCCAGAAGCGCTGGAAGTTGCGATGGCGGAACGGGGCGAAAGATGGCAAGCGCACGGCGCCCTCCCCCTGAACGTTCAAGCAGATGTGAGCAACCCGGCTCTAGGCGCCTGTCGCAGCGCCGAGACAAACCGCCACACTATCATCTCGCTCTGCATCGGCCTGGCGGACGCCGCGCTAGGATGAACAGCAGCGACGGAAGAAAGCATCATGGACAGAATTGGCGATCGGCTCGAAGCCTCGGCCTGCGTGCTCTGCGGGGACACACAACGCATTGTCGTGGAGACGATGGGCCGGGGGCCGGAACCCCTCACCACCGTGATGTGCGAAGGCTGCGGCCTCGTCAGCCACCACCCTTTGCCCGATGCGGCGGAGATGGCGGCCTTCTACGCCGAGCGCTATCGCAAGGATTACAAGGGCGCCTGGACGCCCAAGCGAAAACACTCGCTGCGGGCGCTGCGCGGGGCCGCCCGGCGCGCCGCGCGGCTTGCTGCGCTGATCCCCGCCGGCGCGCGGGTGCTGGATGTGGGCGCCTCCTCGGGCGAGTTCACCTGCGCCATGGCCCGCAGCGGCTTTCTGGCCGAGGGGATCGAGCCAAACCGGCGCTACGCCGCCTTCGGGGCCGAGACCTATGGCGTCGCGGTCG
>JBIIUJ010000203.1:0-3543 GCA_044340025.1 Caulobacterales bacterium | reverse complement strand
ACGCCCGCTGGTGGTTCGGCCTTCAGGGGGAGGCCAAGGCGCCGGAGCTGAACCTTCTGGGCGTGGAGGCGCTGGGTTTCGGCCTTGGCACGCTGATCCATGAGATGGGCGTGGAGCCCAGGATCTTGGTCGGCCACGACTTCCGTTTCTATTCGCTCTCCATCAAGCAGGCCCTCACGCTCGGTCTGATGCAGGCCGGCTGCCGGGTGCTCGATATCGGGCTGGCGCTTTCTCCGGTCGCCTATTTCGCGCAATTCGCCCTCGATGCGCCGGCGGTGGCGATGGTGACAGCCTCCCACAACGAGAACGGCTGGACCGGTGTGAAGATGGGCGCAGCCCGGCCGCTGACATTCGGCCCGGTGGAGATGGGCCGGCTGAAGGAGATCGTGCTGTCGGGCGCCTTCGAGGCCCGCCCCGGCGGATCGCTGGAGCATGTGGCCGGCATTCGCGAACGCTACATCGATGACTTGGTCGGCGATTTCCGTCTGTCTCGGCCGCTGAAAGTCATCGTGGCCTGCGGCAATGGCGCGGCCGGCGCCTATGGCCCGGAGGCGCTGCGCCGCATGGGCGCGGAAGTCGTGGAGATGGATTGCGATCTCGACTACACCTTCCCCAAGTATAATCCGAACCCGGAAGATGAAGAAATGCTCCACGCCATGGCCGCGGCCGTGCGCGAGCATGGGGCCGACGTCTGCGTCGGCTTCGACGGCGACGGCGACCGCTGCGGCGTGGTGGATGATTCCGGCGAGGAGATTTTCGCCGACAAGATCGGGCTGCTGCTGGCGCGCGATCTGTCCAGGCTGCATCCCGGCGCCACCTTCGTGGTGGATGTGAAGTCCACCGGCGCCTATCAGATCGATCCGGTTCTGAAAGCAGCCGGCGTGACGGTGGACTATTTCAAGACCGGCCATTCCTACATCAAGCGCCGCACCACCGAACTGGATGCGCTCGCAGGCTTTGAGAAGTCCGGTCACTTCTTCTTCCGGGCGCCGTATGGCCGCGGCTATGACGACGGCATCCTGGCCGCCAAGGCCGTGCTCGCCATGCTCGATCGCAATCCCGGGCAGCGCCTCAGCGCCATGAAGACGGGTCTGCCGCTCACCTTCACCTCGCTCACCATGAGCGCCCACTGCGCCGACGAGATCAAATATGGCGTGGTTGATGCTGTGGTCGCCGATTATGTGGCGCTGGCTAAGGCCGGCGGTGCGATCCTCGGGCGCAGGATCCGCGACGTGAACACCGTCAATGGCGCGCGCGTGACGCTGGAGGACGGCTCGTTCGTGCTGGTGCGCGCTTCCTCCAACAAGCCCGAATTGGTCGTGGTCGTGGAAAGCGCGGCCTCCGACGCCGACATGCGCGCGTTGTTCCGCGAGGAGGTGAAGCCGCGCCTCGCCAAGCGCCCGGAAGTTGGCGCCTACAATCAGGAAATCTGACCGCATCATCGTTCCGGACGCGCCGCCGACGGCCTGTCCCGGCCGGATCGTGCGCGCGGCCCGGCTCCGCCATGCGCGCGGCTATGGCGAGGTGTCGTCTATTCCGCAGCCTTGGCGGCAGTGATGTGGCGTGCGGTCTGCTCGCCGAACTTCGGCGCGCGCTTGCCCGGCGGACGGGTCCCGTTGACCTTGATGGGCGACGCCAGCATGCGCAGGCGGCCTCCCTCCGCATCGGGATGGTCCACCGCATCCACCATCGCAACCTCGGCCACGAACGCCCCGTCCAGCGCGCCGGCGATGTCGCGGATCGGCGCAATCGGGACCTTGCCGCCCAAGAGCGCCACCCAATAGTCCGTGGGCTGGGTTTCAAAGATGGCGTCGAGCGCTTCGGTCAGAAGCTCGCGATTTTCGAACCTCGCGGTATTGTCCTTAAACAGAGGATTGGCGGCGAACTCGGCTCGCCCCGTGGCGTCGCAGAAGGCGTCCCAGAACTTGGGCGTCTGACACATCAGCATCACCCAGCCGTCAGCGGTGCGAAACATCTGGCTTGGCGCGATGGAGGGGTGCGCGCCGCGGGAAAGCCGGCCAGTCCGCGCCCCGGCGTTGAGATACCATGTTGCGGGGTAGGAGAGCTGATGCAGGGCGGTATCAAACAGGGCCACGTCGATGTCGCAGCCTTTGCCCGTGCGCAGGGCGCCAAAGACGCCAGCGAGCAGCCCAACCGCAAGATGCGAGCCGGTATGAAAATCGATGATGGACAAGCCGCATCGGACCGGAGGCCCGTCCGGCTCGCCCGACATTGACAGGAAGCCCGCTTCGGCCTGCATCAGATAATCATAGCCGGGCCAGGTCTCGCGGCTGTTGCCCCGTCCGTAGGCGGACAGATGAGCGCAGACGATCCTCGGATTGATCGCCTCCAGATCCGCAAAGGTCAGTTTCAGCTTGGCCGGCTGATCCCCGCGCAGATTGTTGGCGACCGCGTCTGCATCGCGCACCAGGGCTTCGAAGGCGGCGCGGCCTTCGGGGCTTTTCAGTTCCAGCGCGATCGACTGTTTGGCCCGCGAAAACGTCTGGTAGAACTGGCTGTCCTGATCACCGAGGAAATAGGGCCCTGTGGCCCGGCTGACATCGCCGCCCATGGAGGGGGCTTCGATCTTGATGACGTCGGCCCCAAGTTCGGCAAGCAGCATCGTGCCATAGGGGCCGGCGCCATATTGCTCGACAGACAGGATCCGCAGGCCGGCCAGCGGAAGGTGCATTGCGTTTCGCCTCCGATTTGTCCGGACATTACCGCAACGTCGGTCGCTCTGTCGCGCATCCGGCGCAAACATCCGCAGCGCGGCGACACGAGCGGGCTTGCGCCGGCGCGATCAGCGCGCCGCCGCCTGCTTTGCCGCCGTGAGGCGCGCTGTCAGCATGTCCTGAAGCGCACGCACCACCGCATCAGCCGCGCGCGGAGATGGAGCGAGCGCGCTGTCGAGCGCCAGTCCCCTCAATGCGGCGAGGACGAGGCCATGGATGGCGGCGATCTCGTCGGCGTCTTCGCGCCCCACGATCTGGCTGTAGAGGCTGCGGAACGTCTCGTAGCTGTTGGAATCAAGTTCGTGATGGAGAGGCACGATCACGGCGGCCAGTTCCGGGTCGGATCGGGTTGCATTCCAGAGTTCGGTCTGAGCCACCCCGCCCGGCGCGCGAAATCGTTCCCCGGCGAGCCCGACCAGGCGCAGGAAGCGATCCAGCGGATCGGATAGTCCCTCCAGCCCCTGACGATAGACGGCCACGTCGGCATCAAAGGTGGCGCGCACGACGGCCGCCATCAGATCCGCCTTGGTCGGAAACTGATGCAGCATCGCCCCGCGCGAGACGCCGGCCCGGTCCGCAACCAGCGCGGTGCTGATGGAGGCGTAGCCAAGACGATGGAGCGCCTCGATCGCGGCGGCCACGAGGCGCTCGCGGGTATGCGCGGAGCGCTCGGCCTGGGTCCGCCGGCTCTGGGTCCGCCGGGTCTGGGCGCGCAAGGGGATCGGCGCAGTCAGGGTGGTGGACATGCCGCTTCTTTCTTCCTCCGATCGCAGGGGACTACGGTCGCGATGCGAGGCCGCATGCTTCG
>JBIIUJ010000202.1:0-3554 GCA_044340025.1 Caulobacterales bacterium | reverse complement strand
GACGCTGTAGAGGATGGCGATGGCGCTGATCCGTTGGGATCTTACGGGAGACGATGGCCGCCGCGTGGATGGCGAGGCGGTCTATCTGCGCCATCCCAAGCCGTCCGACTACGAGGCGTGGGCTGCGCTGCGCGCCGAAAGCGCAAACCATCTTCAGCCCTGGGAACCAAGCTGGACGAGCGACGAACTCACCCGGGCCGCCTATCGCCGCCGGTTGCGCCGCTATGCCGATGATATTCGCGACGGGCTGGCGATGCCGTTCTTCTTCCTGCGCCAGAGTGATGATGCGCTGCTGGGCGGGCTCACCTTCTCCAACATCCGACGCGGCGTGGCGCAGGCGTGCTCGCTTGGATACTGGATCGGCGCGCCGCATGTGCGCCAGGGCTATACGCGCGACGCGGCGCGTGCGGCCTGCCGCTACGGCTTCCACATGATGGGGCTGCACCGGATCGAGGCGGCGGTGATCCCCACGAATGCAGCGTCCCGCGCGGTGCTGGAGGGCGTCGGCTTCACCCAGGAGGGGTTTGCGCGCGCCTATCTCAAGATCGCCGGCCAATGGCGCGATCATCTGCTTTATGGCCTGGTCAGCGGGGATCCGCTGCGCTGACACCGGCTAGCTGTCTTTCTTGGCGCCGATCCACGGCAGGCCACGGCCGCGGCCGCGATCATCCATGCCGTAGCCGATCAGAAACCGGTTCGGCAGATCAAAGCCGATGAGATCGGGCTGGTAGGCGACCACCGCAGCGGGCTTTCGCGCCAGAACCACCGCCTTGACCGTGCTCGCGCCCTTGGCGCGGACATAATCATCGGCGAAAGCGAGCGTGCGGCCCGTGTCGAAGACGTCATCAACGATCAGCACGCCCTGCCCCGCAATGGGCGCGGACAGATCGGCCCGCACCTGCACCCGGCCAGAGCTTTCCTGCGCATCGCCGTAACTGGAAAGCCAGAGGTAATCAGTGCGCGGGTGGAGGCCCTGCCTGGCAAGCGCGCGCAAGAGGTCCATCCCGAACAGCGTCGCGCCCTGCAGCAGCACGACGAACACCCAGTCATCGTCGATCGCCGGGGCGAGGGCCTGGGCCATCTCCTCCACCCGCGCGGCGATCTCGGTGGCGGACAGCAGCATGTCGAGGTCGCGGTCGGTCATTGCGGGGCCGATGCTGGCTGGGGCGCTGGCTCGCCTGAAAGGACGCCAGCAGAGGCGGGGGCGCGCGCGGAGGCGGCAGGAGCAGCCCCGGTGGGCAGGTCCGGCGGGCGGGCGGCCAGAGGCGGACGCGCGTCGGGCCGGCTCTCGTCGGCAAAGGTGACTTCAACCTTTGCGACATTCGGCGGTGTTTCGATCAGGGCGGTGATGAACGGCGCGCGGTCGCCCGGCGCGAGCTGGGCGCGGCCGGCGTCCACCGTCCAGAAGGTGACTTCGCGCCGATCCTTGTCGAGCAGCGCCACCCGCAGCAGCGGCACTGGCTGGGCGGCCTGGGTGACGTTGCGCACCACGCCGGAAACCGAAAGCCCAGCCGGCGCCGGCGGCTTGGCCCTTTCTGCAAGAACGTTTTCGATCTCGAGGCCATAGACATTGGTGCGCATCCCCACCGCGGCATAGGCGGTTGCGGCCTTGGGCCAGGCCCGCACGATATCGACCCTGAACCAGAGCGCCCCGATCAGGGCCGCCAGCGCCACCGTGCCAGCCGCAGCCCAGACAGACCCGGCCGCACCCCAGCGCGCGGCGCGCTTTTCAGCCTCCACCTTGGCGCGATAGACTTTATGCGGCCCTGGGGGCGGCGGCGGAGAAGGGGGCGACGGGCGGGCGGCGGCGGCCTCTGGCATCTGAAGCCACTGGTGGCCGCACGCCTTGCAATGCACTTTACGGCCCGCAGGGCCGATCTGCCCATCGGGAATGGTGTAGCGCGTGGAGCAGGCGGGACAGGTCAGTATCATGTGCCACGCGAATCAGCCGACCTAGAGCCTTTGGACTTGCCCTCAGTTCGGCCGGGGAGTCTAGGCATGTTCGGCGCAAAGCGCTTAGCCCTTCCAGAGGAAACCGGCCCGATCGTGCGGTTCGATCGGGTGAGCCTGCGCTATGACGAAGGCGCGCCTGCGCTCGACCGGGTGAGCTTCGCGCTACAGCCTGGCGGCTTCGCGTTTCTGACCGGCCCCTCCGGTGCGGGCAAGACATCGCTGCTCAAGCTGATGTATCTCGCGCTGCGCCCCACAGGGGGGGCGATCACTTTGCTGGGAGCTGATGTGACGGCGGCCAGACGCGGCGACCTACCCCTGCTGCGGCGCGAAATCGGGGTCGTGTTTCAGGATTTCCGCCTGCTCGATCATCTCAGCGTGTATGAAAACGTGGCGCTGCCTCTCCGGGTGCAGGGTCAGCGGCCCCTTCAATACCGCGATGATGTGCTGGAGCTGCTGCGGTGGGTGGGGCTGGGCGATCGGCTGGCTGCATCGCCCGCCACCCTCTCAGGAGGCGAAAAGCAGCGCGTGGCCATCGCACGGGCGATCGTGGCCAAGCCGCGGCTTCTGATCGCGGACGAGCCGACTGGCAACGTTGACCCCGAGATGGCGAGCCGGCTGATGCGCTTGTTTGTAGAGCTGAACCGGGTGGGGGCCACTGTGGTGATCGCCACGCACGACGCCGATATCGTGCGTCGCGTGGGGGCGCCGGTTCTGCGGCTGGAAGCCGGCCGGCTTTCCACCCAGGCAGGGGCGGCGGCATGAGAGAGGCGGGCCCCGACGCCGCGCTCGGGCTGGAGCCTGCGCCCCTGCTCGCCCGCCAGGCCGGCGGCGGGCGCGCGCTTTTCATCGTGATCGCGGTAATGTGCGCGCTTGCGTGCTTTGCCGCCCTGACCGCGCGCGGGGCCTATCGCGCCGCCGAGACCTGGAGCGCCGACATGCGCGCGGCGCTGACTGTGCGCGTGCTGAAGCCGGACGACGCCGATGCCGCACGGCGCGCCGCCGCCGCGCTGGAGCGGCTGGATGGGGTGGTCTCGGCGCAAGCAATGAGTCCGGAGCGAACCCAGGCCCTGCTGGAGCCCTGGCTTGGGGCTGGCGACTTGCCCGAGGAGATCCCTCTGCCCCGGCTGGTGGAGGTGGAAATGCGCCCCGGCGCCGAGGGCGTGGCCGAGGCGGCGAAAAAGGCGCTCGCTGCGCTGGGGGTGGAGGCGGAAGTGGATGATCACGCCCGCTGGATCGCAGAGGTGGAGCGCGCGACCGGACTGGTGCGGCTCGGGGCGCTGCTGGCTGTTCTGCTGCTGGGCGGCGCCGCGCTCGCCGCCGTCAGCCTCGCCACCCGCGCCGCGCTGGCGGCGCAAACTGACGTGGTGGAGATCCTGCACCTGGTCGGGGCAAAGGACGAGTTCGTGGCGAGCGCCGTGCAGCGGGCGTTTTTTGTCGAGACGCTCAAGGCGGGCGCCGCGGGCGCCGTCGCCGCGGGCGCGGCTGTGGTGGTGCTTGCCCTTGCAGCGCGCACTGGCGCGAGCTTCGCGTTTGGTGATGCGCCGCTGCTGCGGCCCGCCGATGTCTGGGTGGTGGCGGCGACGCCAGTGATTGCGGCGTTG
>JBIIUJ010000079.1:0-11796 GCA_044340025.1 Caulobacterales bacterium | reverse complement strand
TCGGGATCCGGCCGATAGCGCCGAGTTTGCCCTCGTAATTCGCCATCGCCACATTTCCCTCGGTGGAGCCATAGAACTCCACGATCCTGGGAATGTTGAAGCGAGGCTGAAACTTTTCCCAGACATCCGGGCGAAGGCCATTGCCGAAAATCGCCTTCAGGCGATGGGCGCGCTCCTTCTGGTGCGGCGGCTGATTGATCAGATAGCGACAGAGCTCGCCGATATAGACAAAGATGGTGCAGCCATTGTCCGAAATGTCATCCCAGAAGGCGCTGGCGGAAAACCTGCGCCGAAGCACGCACGTGCCGCCTGTGTTGAGCGCGACGCCAACCCCGCACAGACCGCCGGTTCCGTGATAGAGCGGAAGCGCCACATACACCCGATCACGCTCGTCGCCTTTCACCGCGCCGATGAAGGCGCGGCTCATGGTCTGGGTGCGGCTGTGAGAAAGCTTGGCGGCCTTTGGCAATCCGGTCGTGCCCGACGTGTAGACATAAAGGCACAGATCCTTGCCCAGCAGCCCCGCCCGGATCGCGCGGTCGGGACGCGCCGCGCTGACGCTCGCCAGCGCAGCGTCAAGATCGGCGCATCCGGCAACTTCGCCGCCTGTGGCGAAAGCTGTGATCTCGGGACTGACAAGGCCCGCAGCGCTGGCCCATAGCGGGGCGAGATCGGCGTCCACCACAACCCTGACCGCCTTGGCGATTGTCACGCAATGGGCAAGACCTTGACCGGTCAGATTGTGGTTGATCAGCGCCGTCACGACGCCGACCTTCGACAGACCATACCAGCAGGCGACGTAATCAGGCTTGTTCTGCATGAAGAGCGCCACCGAATCGCCTGGCTTCAGCCCTTCGGCAAGCGCCCAATTGGCATAGCGATTGGCCCGCGCATCAAAGTCCCGGTAGGTCAGAACCTGGCCTTCGAACAGGAAGGCGATGTTATCTGGATGCTTGTCGACCACGGCCTCGTAGTCGTCGGGCACAAGCTTGGGCGACTCCAGTGCGATATCTTTCAGCCACTTCAGCGTCCGAAACAACGCCGACATATAGCTGAGTTCCCTGCTCAGACTGGACACAAAACTCATTGACGCGTTTCCTCTTCCCCAAACCAGACTATGCGGCGCGAAAGAAGACGCAAGGCGTGTTCAGACACGTCTGCGTGTGGCGCTAACCCGGAAAAGGCACGTCCGGAATCGTCGCAAATCCAAGCGCGCCCAGCGGTCCGGCAAAGTCGGCGGCCGGCGGCAAGCTGAGCCGCAGCGGCGGCCCGACGGGACGCGGGATCACAAGGCTTCTCGCGTGGAGCATCAGCCGGGCGATCGCAACGCCATCGATGGCATGCAATCCGCCATACTTCAGATCGCCGGCGACAGGGGCGCCAAGCGCGGCCAGATGCGCGCGGATCTGGTGCAGGCGACCAGTCTCCGGGGAAAGCTCCAGCAGCGAAGCGCCAGCGCGTGATTCCAGCGTCCGAAAGCCGGTGCGCGCGTCCATGGCGTCGGGATCGTCGGGACCGGCGGGCCGCGCCAGATCCCACCCGCGTTCGCGCACCCGCACCAGCGGCATATCGATCAGGCCCTCAGGTTTGTCGGGCACGGCGCTCGTCAGCGCCAGATAGGTCTTGACTGCGGTCCGTGAGGCGAAGGCCGCCGAGGCCCACGCCGCGGCCGGCTGGGTCTTGGCCACGATCAGGACGCCGGAGGTCTCCCGATCGAGGCGATGAACCAGCCGGGGCCGCTTGCCGTTCCGGCGCGCGAAAGCCCACAGCATCGTATCAATGTTGCGCTCCGCCCCGGAGCCTGCCTGAACCGCCAGTCCGGAGGGCTTGGCGAGCGCCAGAACCTCCGCGTCTTCATAAAACACAAGCTGGCGCACCAGCGCAGCATCCTCCTCCGACAGCGGCGGCGGGGTGGTGTTGCGGAACTGGCGGGCGCGGCGCTGGGGCATCAGACGACGCCATCACGCAGGGCGCGCCAGCGGTCCAGCCGCTCCTTGACCCGCGCCTCCGCGCCGCGATCGGTGGGGTCATAGAAGACGCGCCGCGCCATTGCGTCGGGGAAGCCGGATTGAGCTGCAAAGCCATCCGGCGCGGCATGGTCGTAGGCATAGCCCGCGCCATAGCCAAGATCCTTCATCAGAGCCGTCGGGGCATTGAGGAAGCGCGCCGGCGGCGGGTGGCCTGGCTCTTCTTTCGCCGCGCGCAGGGCTGCCTTGTGGGCGGCGTAGGCGGCATTGGACTTTGGCGCGCAGGCGAGATGCAGCGTTGCGTGAGCCAACGCGAGTTCGCCCTCGGGGCTTCCCAGGAAATGGAAGGCATCCTTGGCTGCATTGGCGATCAACAGCGCTGTGGGATCGGCAAGGCCGATATCTTCGCTGGCCGCCCGCACAAGACGGCGCGCGATGAAGAGCGGATCCTCCCCGCCCGTCAGCATGCGGGCCAGCCAGTAAAGCGCAGCGTCCGGATCAGAAGCCCTGATGGATTTATGCAGCGCAGACACGAGATTGTAGTGCTCTTCGCGATCCTTGTCGTAAGCGGGGGCCCGCTTCTGCAACAGCCGGGAAAGGGCCTCCAGGTCGAGCGCCGCTTCGGGCTCCAGAGCAAACAGGGCTTCCGCGAGCGTCAGGAGATAGCGCCCGTCGCCGTCCGCCAGCGCCTTCAGGCCCGCGCGGGCCTGATCGGTCAGCGGCGCCGGGCGGCCATAGTGATCTTCCGCCCGGCCCAGCAAATCCTCCAGCGCGGCATCGTCGAGGCGCTTGAGCACGAACACCTGCGCGCGCGACAAAAGCGCCCCGTTCACTTCGAAACTGGGGTTTTCGGTCGTCGCGCCCACGAGCGTGACCACGCCTTCCTCCACATAGGGAAGAAAGCCGTCCTGCTGGGCGCGATTGAAGCGGTGGATTTCATCCACAAACAGGAGCGTGCCCTTGCCGGTCGCGCGGCGTGCGCGCGCCGTCTCGAAGGCCTTGCGCAGGTCCACCACGCCGGAAAACACCGCCGAGAGACTTTCGAACGCCAGACCGGTCTCGGCGGCGAGCAGCCGCGCAATCGTGGTCTTGCCCACGCCCGGCGGCCCCCAGAGGATCATGGACCCCAGCCGCTTGCCGGCCACCATCCGCCCGATCGGCCCATCAGGGCCCAGCAGATGGCTCTGGCCCACGACGTCGCTGAGCAGTCGGGGGCGCAACCGGTCAGCCAGCGGGCGCGGCGCGCCCTGATCCAGACCCGCTGCGGTGAAAAGATCGCTCACAGCAGCAGAACGGCGTTCAGCTGCCTGCCCTCGCGGACGAGCGTCACCTGCCCCTGCCGGCCGACGCCGCGCACCAGCCGGACAAGATCGCCCGAGGCGCCAACCGGCTCATTGTCGATCTGCAGGATGATATCGCCCGGCCGGAAGCCAGCGCGGCCGCCTTCGCGCGCCCGATCGACGGCGATCACGACCACGCCCTTCGCCATCGGATCGACGCCCAGCTCCTCGGCCAGCGCCGGGTTGAGCGTGGCCACGCGCACGCCGTCAAAGGAATGGCGCCCTTCCAGCGTTGTTTCAGCGCGCGCGGGCGTGTCCGGCGGGGCGGCGAGACGCGCGCGCGCCGTCTGGCGGGCGCCCTGTCGCAGGAAGACCACGTCGGTCTCTTCGCCGGGACGCTTGGTGGCCGCCTCGAAGCGCAGGCCGTTTTCATCCACGATCTCGCGACCGCCAAGCCCCACCACAACATCGCCGCGGCGCAGACCGGCCCGCTCCAGGGGACCGTCGGGAAACAGCTCCGCGATCAGCACGCCGCCTGGCCTCTGCAGGCCCAGCGTGCGCGCCATCTCGCTATCGACCGTCTGGCCCCTCGCCCCGGCCCACGCACGCACGACCCGGCCTTCTGCAAGCGCGCTTTCGACCACCCGGCGCACCATCTCGGACGGCACCGCGAAACCGACGCCAGCCGACGCCCCGGAGCGCGAGAAGATTGCGGTGTTCACGCCCACCAGGTCCCCATTCATGTCAACCAGAGCGCCGCCCGAGTTGCCGGGGTTGATCGCGGCGTCGGTCTGGATGAAGGACGCGAAGTCGGAGATGCCGACATCGGTGCGGGCGAGCGCGGAGATGATCCCGCCCGTAACGGTCTGGCCGACGCCAAACGGATTGCCGATCGCCAGCACCTGATCGCCCACAAGCGCGGTCGCCGTGCTCGCAAACCGAAGGGTCGAGAGCTTTTCGCCGCGCGTATCGATGCGCAGCACTGCAATATCGGTGCGCGGATCGGCGACGATCAGCCTGGCGGGGAACTCCCGCCGATCCGACAGCACGACCTGAAGCTGGTCGGCGCCCTCAACCACATGGTGATTGGTCACGATCACGCCGTCCTCACGCACGATCACGCCCGAACCGAGCGAATTCTCCAGCCGCTCCCGCGGGGCGCCGAACTGACCGCCGAAAAATCGGCGGAAGAACGGATCGTCAGCAAAGGGGCTGCGCCACTGCTGCTGAACCACTTTCTGGGCGTAAACATTGACCACCGCCGGCGCCGCGCGCTGAACCACGGGGGCGTAGGAGGCCTGGGCGTCTGCGCGGGTGGCCGGGACCCGGCGCGGCTGGATCTGGGCTGTCTGCAGCGTCGCGGATGCGCGCTCTTCTGCCGGCGCCCGAGCGGGCTCCCGGCTGGAGACAAAGCCCATCACAGCGGCGCCTGCAGTAGCGGCTGCGATGAGAGAAACGGCAATCGTCATCGCCTTGCCCATAGAGAGGTTCCCTGAGCCTGGAACATGGAGACCCAGGCGCGGCGACGCAACTTACTGCGGTGTAACCGCAGAGCCTGATGAACCCGCCCCGCCTCCCTAGCGGTTTGGCCGACTGGGATCGACCCCCGGCGGCGCGTTCCAGCCTGTCGCAGCCCGGATCAGCGGCAATCGCCACGGACGGGGAAGCGCATAGAGCGCCTTCAGCGTCCAGGTGAACCGACGCGGAAACGTAATCTCGAACCCGCCCTGAGCCAGACCGTCTGCGATGCGGCGAGCGGCCTCGTCGGCTGTGATCATGAAGGGCTTGGGGAAGGGCGTTTCGTCCTGAGCCGGCGTTTTCACAAAGCCCGGCGTGGAGACCGACACCCCGACGCCAAACCGCTCCAGCTCGATCTTCAGGCACTCGGCCATGTTCACCAGCGCAGCCTTCGACGCGCCATAGGCAGAGGCCGTCGGCATGCCGCCGAACGCGGTGGCTGACGATACGATATGGAAGTGTCCCCGCCGCGCCTCGGCGAATCCCGGCAGCACCGCCTCTGCAAGATGAGCAGCGCCCAGGACGTTGACCGCATAGGTCTGCCTATAGGCGCTGGCGCGCGGCGCCTCGCCGGGCACGGGCAGGTAAACGCCCGCATTGGACACCACCGTGCCGATGGCGCCGAAGCGCGCGCGGATCGCGCCCGCACAGGCAAGGACGCTGTCTAGATCGGCGACGTCGCACGGCGCCGCCATGATCCTTTCCGGATTGTCGGCGGCGAGCGCTTCCAGAGGCCCAGCGCTGCGGGCGCTGGCCGCCACGGCAAAACCGCGCTTTGCGAGTTCTCTTACAAGGGCCTGCCCGATCCCGGAGCTTGCGCCCGTCACCCAGGCCGCGCCATGAGCAGGGTTGGCCGGCCGCCTCATGTGGCTGACCGGGGAAGCATCGGCGCGACACGATCGAGAAACGCCGCCGCATCCTGGCTGATGGCCGCCTTGCGCGCCGCAGACAGCCTGCCCAACGTGGCATAGGGGTTGGCAAGGCGTGGGTTGGCGCGCAACCGTGCTTCATTTCGCATCATGAAATCCCAATAGAGATAATTGAAAGGACAGGCTTTTGGTCCGTTCTTCTCAGAAACAGAATAGGCGCAGCCCCCGCAATAGTCTGACATCTTGTCGATGTAGGCGCCCGACGCCGCATAGGGCTTGGACGCCATGATTCCGCCGTCGGCGAACAGCGCCATGCCCCGCGTATTCGGCATCTCCACCCATTCATAGGCGTCGGCGTAGACGATCAAGTACCATTCGTCGACAAGGTTGGGATCAACGCCCGCCAGCAGGGCGAAGTTGCCGGTCACCATCAGGCGCTGGATGTGGTGGGCATAGGCGTGACGGCGCGTATCCGTGATCGCCTCGCGCAGGCAGGCCATATCGGTGCGACCGGTCCAGTAGAAGTCGGGCAGGCTTCGGCGGGCCTCCAGCGCGTTGAGCCGGCCATAGTCCGGCATGAAGCGCCAATAGATGCCGCGCACATATTCCCGCCAGCCGATGATCTGGCGGATAAAGCCCTCCACCGCATTCAGCGGCGCCCGGCCCGCCCGCCATTCTGCCTCCGCCGCCTGGCACAGCGCCAGCGGATCCAGCAGGCCAGCATTGAGGCAAGGGCTCAGCACCGCATGCCACATCCAGGGCGCGCCGCGCGCCATGGCGTCCTGCCAGTCGCCAAAGCCGGGCAGGATGTCGGTGATGAAGCGCGCCGCCAGCGCCTCCGCTTCCGCGCGGCAAACGGGAAAAACGAACGGTTCCAGATCGCCAAAGTGATCGAGGAAGTGGGCTTCCACGTCAGCCATCGCGGCTTGGGCGAGCGTGCAGGGACCGCTGAACCGCCGCTCGGGCGGGGTCACGCCTTTTGGCAGCCGTTTGCGGTTTTCCGCATCGAAATTCCAGCGTCCGCCGGCGGGCTCACCGCCCTCCATGAGCAGGCCGGTGCGCCGGCGCATCTCGCGATAGAAGAACTCCATGCGGAGCTGCTTTTTTCCCTCAGCCCAGCGGTTGAAGTCCTGGATGGAGCAAAGGAAGCGATCATCGTCGCGGCGCTCCACAGGGACGCCAAGCGCTTCCTGCCAGCCAGCCTGGGCCTCATCGAGGCGCCATTCGCCACACCGGGTAAGGACGACGCGATCGAGATCGGGGTGGGCGGACAGGGCGCGGCGGGTCTCGCTCAGCAGATCGCCAGCGTTCTCCGGATCGCTGATTGCAACATAGCGCACAGTGAAACCAAGCGCCTGCAGCTCCTCCGAAAAGGCGCGCATGGCGGCGAACACAAAGGCGATCTTTTTCTTGTGGTGGCGGACATAGGTCGCTTCGGAGCGCACCTCGGCCATCAAGATCAGATCACAGGCGGGGTTTGCATCACGCAGGCTGGCAAGCCCTGGCGTCAACTGATCGCCAAGCACCAACCGGAGAGCACCCTTCATGCGCGCGGCGCACCCGCCACGGGCGTCACCTTGCGATACACGATGGACTGACCCTGCGCGGTGAAGGAAAGCTTCACCCAGCGCCCGGCGTCGTCATACCAGATATCGGTCGGCAGGGTACCTTCCACGCGATAGCGCGTCGCGCGTACCTGGCCGCTGGCGCTGGGGACGCTCTCCACCCCCAAGCGGCGGATGCGAAGAGGCATCTCGCGGCCGGTGCGGGTGTCGATCACCGAAGACTGCGTCAGGAAATCGTCGTTCCACCAAGAGGACGGCAACATGCGCGCATCAAGCGCGCCGGTGAAGCCTGAGCCGCGAATCGCAAGCCGATCCCCCTCGCGGGTGGCGCGAGCGCTCTGGGTCTTGCGTCCCTCCTGGTCGGTGCAGTCCAGCGCCATCAGCCCCGCGCCCGCCCACCGCTCGGTGCAGCGGTGCCGGTAGGAAAAGGCCGTGATCGGACCCAGCTTGGCCACAAGATCGATGGCGATCTCAGCAGTGAAGCCGTCGCCCGCGCGCGAGACCGTCACGCTGTGACGACCGAAGGGCTCTCCGTTGCGCGTCACTTCGAACTCGGTGCGGCCAGGCTGGATGCTGGCCAGCGCCGGCCCGGCAACAAGCGCCGCAGCTGTTGCTGCAAGAAAAACAAGACGCATGGCCGCTATCCTTTCGTGCGCACTCTCGACCGACCGCCGTCAACGGCGAAGACCTGACCGGTGATCCAGCCGGCGTCGGGGCCAGCCAGGAACGCGGCGAGCGCGCCCGCATCGGCGCCGGCGCCCAGCCGTGGAAGGGGGTGCATCGCCGTGATCGCCTCCGCCATCTGGGGATTCGATGTCAGTTGCTTGGCGATTTTTGTGTCTGTCAGGCTGGGCGCGATGCAATTGACCCGAACTTTTGGGGCCAGATCGGCGGCAAGCGCGCGGGTCAGCCCCTCCACTGCCCCCTTTGCGGCCGAGATCAGCGCGTGATTGGTGAAGCCCTGCCCCACCGCGATGGTGGAAAACAGCACCACCGCCCCCTCGCCAGCCTTGAGCGGCGCTTCCGCCAGCCGGACGGCTTCGGCGGCGGCCACAGCGTTCAGCTCGAATGCTTCGCGAAACGCAGCGCGGCTCGTGCGCCGCAGCGGCGACAGCTGGATGGACCCGACCGCAAAAATGAGACCCGACAGCGCTGGGCCAGCCGAGGCGACCGCTTGGGCGATCTGGTCGCTGTCCAGCACGTCGCAGACGCTGTGTCCGGCTCCAAGCTCGCCCCCGAGCGCCGCAAGCGCGACCGGGTCACGCCCGGCCAGGTGCACAGGAACCCCTTGCACGGTCAGCGCACGAGCAGCAGCCGCGCCAATGCCGCCGGCAGCGCCGAAAATCAGTACGGGAGCGCTCATGGCAGCCTCAGGCGAACAAGCGCTGAGCGAGACGCGCGGCAAAGGATGTCGGCCGGATCGAACCGATCGTGGCGGCGAGGCAAATGCAATCCTCATCCTGCGGCACGCGCGGGCGATGCCGTGTGGAGGCGTCCCGGATCACCAGATCGCCACGGCCATAATCGCCATACTCGTCAGCGAAGGCGCCCTTCAGCACCAGCGTGACTTCCAGTCCGTCGTGATCGTGTTCCGGCACCGTCCGGCCGGCCTTCAATCGGATCAGACCGGCGTCTTTGACCCCATCGATCCGCCGCTCCATCATGCCAGGCAACACAAACCGCCAGGAGCCTGCTTCAGGGTTGTCCAGAAGCTGGGACAGGCGCGCCGCGTTCGCCGCGCCCGGATGGGGCTCCTCGCCGGTGCTTGCCGCCCGCGCCAGAACCGAGGCGGCGTCCGCACGCATGTCGGCCATGGGCGCGTCAACCTCGAACAAGGCGCCGCCGATCCGGTCGAAAGAGCGCACGACGGCAAGCGCCGCGGGGCGAACCCGCAGATGCGCCGACACCACCAGCGCAGCACTCGCCGCAAGCGCGCCAGTCGCGTAATCCAGCATCATGGCGTCATAAAGATCGGATTGGTCGGCCACGTTGGTTTACCTGTAACAGGCGCGGTGTTCGCCCGTTTTGCTGATTTGGTGTCGTATACGCCTGCTTTGGCGACGTGGATCACCTATAGCCGCATACGCCTGTTGCAAGGGCGCTGTTGACCGGGCGCCTCAGGCCGATAAGCAGGACAGGAGATAGACGGCGGCCGTATTCTTTCCATGCCTATCCTGACAGATGTCCTTCATGCGATCGGAAACACGCCGCTGATCCGGCTGAAGGCGGCGTCCGAAGCCACAGGCTGCGAAATTCTGGGCAAGGCGGAATTCCTCAATCCCGGACAGTCGGTGAAGGATCGCGCAGCGCTCGGCATCATCGAGGATGCGGAGTCTCGCGGCGTGTTGCAGCCGGGCGGCGCAATCGTGGAAGGCACGGCCGGCAATACCGGCATCGGTCTGGCTATGGTTGCAGCCGCGCGCGGCTATCGCGCCACCATCGTCATGCCGCGCACCCAGAGCATCGAGAAAAAGAACGCGGTCACAATTCTCGGGGCCGAGCTGATCGAAGTGGACGCCGTCCCTTTTTCCAACCCGGACCATTATGTCCGCTATTCCGAGCGTCTGGCGCGCGAGCGGGGGGCCTTCTGGGCCAACCAGTTCGACAATGCCGCCAACCGCCTCGCTCATGAACGCACGACTGGGCCGGAAATCTGGGCGCAGACGCAGGGCAAGGTCGATGGCTTCATTTGCGCTGTGGGCTCGGGCGGCACGCTCGCCGGCGTGTCGGCCGCGCTGAAAGCCCGCAACAGCGCAATCAAGATCGGCCTCGCCGATCCGCACGGCGCCGCACTTTACAGCCACTACGCCCATGGGGTGCTGAAAGCGGAAGGCTCCTCGATCATGGAGGGGATCGGACAGAGCCGGATCACCGCAAACCTCGACGGCGCAAGTGTGGATATGGCGTTTCAGATCTCCGACGCCGAGGCCCTCGCCGTCCTGTACGACCTCATCCGCCTGGAAGGCCTCTGCCTTGGCGGATCGGCGGGCATCAATCTCGCCGGCGCCATGGCGATGGCGCGCGCGCTCGGGCCTGGCCACGTCATTGTGACCATCTTGTGCGACTATGGACACCGCTATCAGTCCAAGCTCTACAACCCAGCGTTTCTGCGCGAAAAGGGCCTCCCCCTTGCGCCCTGGATGAAGGAGCCCGGCTGATGCCGCTGCGACTGGCCGATCCGCTCGTTTCCACCGACTGGCTGGCGCAGAACGCGCGCGCGCCCGATTTACGGATCGTGGACGCCTCCTGGCACTTGCCGGCAACCGGACGCGACGCTCTGGCGGAGTATCGCGCGGCCCATATCCCTGGCGCTGTCTTCTTCGACATCGACGAGATCGCCGACGATTTCACCGCCTTGCCGCATATGCTGCCCAGCGCGGAAAAGTTCTCTTCGCGGGTGCGAAAGCTCGGCCTGGGGGATGGAACCCGGATTGTCATCTATGATCAGGCGGGCGTGTTCTCGGCCGCGCGGGTCTGGTGGATGTTTCGCGTTTTCGGCCATGGCGATGTCATGGTTCTCGACGGCGGCTTGCCAAAGTGGATCGCGGAAGGCCGGGCGGTGGAGGACATGCCTTCCCAGCCGCGCGAACGCCATTTCACGCCGCGCCGGCAGGCGCATCTGGTGCGCGATCTGGACCAGATGCGCGCCATCGTGGCGCAAGGCACGGCCCAGGTGCTGGATGCACGCCCTGCCGCGCGGTTTCATGGGCTCGAGCCCGAGCCGAGGCCAGGCT
This sequence comes from Caulobacterales bacterium, assembly GCA_044340025.1. Lineage (GTDB taxonomy): Bacteria > Pseudomonadota > Alphaproteobacteria > Caulobacterales > Aquidulcibacteraceae > JBIIUJ01. The sequence goes on along the minus strand of JBIIUJ010000079.1, from coordinate 863 downwards.
TGCGCAGCGGGCATATGCCGGGCGCGCTCTCGACCCCCTACAGCGTGATGCTCAGCCCAGACGGCACGATGAAGACCGGCGATCAGCTCGCCACTGCGTTAAGCGCTCTGGGCGTGGACCTTGCCCGGCCGATCGTGACGACCTGTGGATCGGGCGTCTCGGCGGCGGTGGTGGCGCTTGCGCTTGCCAGGCTGGGGCGCCCCGACGTGGCGGTTTACGACGGCTCGTGGGCTGAATGGGGCGGGCGCGACGACACCCCGGTGATGGCGGGGGCCTGACGCTTGGCGGCCGGCAAACCTCTCTCGGAGACCACCCGCACCATCCTCGCCGGAAAGGGAGCGAAGGGGTCAGGCGGCGGGGTTCATCCCCCGATCCAGCGCTGCTCCACCCTGCTGATCGAGCGCTATGGCGATCTCTATCGCGATGACATCCAGACCTATGGCCTGGAAGGCATGGAGGTCCATCGCGTGCTGAAAGCGGCGCTTCTGGAAATCGAGGGCGGCGCCGACGCAACGCTGGCGCCCTCGGGCCTTGCGGCCTGCACGCTGGCGATCCTGGCCTCGGCGCAGGCCGGGGCGCATGTGCTGGTTCCAGACAGCGTCTATGGGCCGACGCGGCGGTTCTGCGATACGCTCGGCCGTCGCTTCGGCATCGAGACCACGTATTACGCCCCCCGGATCGGCTCCGGGATTGCAGCGCTGATCAGGCCCGAGACGTGCCTGATCTGGCTGGAGAGCCCCGGTTCCCTGACCTTCGAGATTCAGGATGCGCCCGCAATTGCGGCCGTCGCCCGGTCGCGGGGGATTGTCACAGCGATCGACAACACATGGTCGGCGGGGGTGTTTTTCAAGCCGTTCGACCAT
>JBIIUJ010000216.1:0-3204 GCA_044340025.1 Caulobacterales bacterium | reverse complement strand
GTGCGGCCGCGCCGGCTCGGCGCAGGAACCCGTTGAACACACGCTGCGTGAACGCCTCGCGCGCTGCTTTGCGGGCGGCCTGATCGTCTGGCGAGGGTCGCCATTGCTCGATCTTCTCTGCCAGACCCGCTTCGGCCAGCACGCGCTCGGTGACGTATTGGCGATCCTTCACCGCCCAAAGCTCGGCGGAAAGCTCCAGTACTGCGTCCATCAGCGCATCAATGGTCGGATTGTCGTGGAAGGTCCGGCCCGGGCCGGCGATCTCTTCCGGCGCGAGGGCTTCAGGCGTTTCGGGGAAGGGCTTGGCTGGCATCACAGGCGTCTCTGATCTTGCTTCAGATGTCTGTGCTCTCTGTGCGGGCGCCAGTGCAAGGCTGGGATTGCGTCATGCGTCAGGCGCATGGAAGCTGCAGGCAAATGCGCCGCCCCGCGCATGGAGAGAGTGGATGGAGCTGCGCCATCTTCGCCATTTTGTCGCTGTGGTCGAGGCGGGCAATCTCTCGCGCGCGTCCGAAGCGGCGTTTCTGAGCCAGCCTGCGCTCACCCGATCCATTCATAGCCTGGAGGAGATCGTCGGCGCCCAATTGTTCGAACGCCATGCCAAGGGCGTCTCGCCCACCGCCGCCGGCCGGACCCTTTATGATTATGCCGTCTTCATCCTGAACCAGTGCGCAAAGGCGCGCGCCGAGGTGAGCGCGGCAGGCGGGCGCGAACAGCGCAGCATCTCGCTTGCCTGCGCGGCGATGTTTGCCGATTTTGTGGTGGACAAGGCTGTGGCCGAGCTTGCCGCCGCGTTCCCCGATCACGCGATCACGCTCACGACCGGCTTCTTCGAAGACCTGATCGAGCAGGTCGTCGATGGTCGTCTTGATGCGATGTTCTCCAATATACCAACCGGCCATCTCGTCCCTGAAGGCCTGACGGTGGAGCGCATTCTTGATGTGCGCACCGTGCTGGTGGCCCATGCCGACCATCCCATGGCGGCGGGGCGCACGGCGGCGTCGCGGGCGGATCTCGCGGCGGCGCGTTGGGCGATCGTGCAGCAGCCGCACATGCACGCCTGGCTGACCCAGTTCTTCGCCGCCGAAGGCCTGGCGCCGCCGGCAAGCGTGATCGAGACCAATTCCCTCGACATGATCCGGGCGCTCTTGCTCCGCGGCGGCTGCATCGGGCTCCTGCCGGAGCATCTGGTCCGGGCCGAGCTGCGCAAGGGGCTTCTGAAGCGGCTGCCTGCGGAGGCGCCCGTCCTGCGCAAGGCGGGCTTGATCTATCGCGCGGACGCCATCATGCGGCCGGCGCTTGCGCAGTTCCTGCGCTCTGTGCGGCGTCATTGCGCGATCGAAAGCGGCCTCGAGACGCTGAAGGCCGAAGAAGCCGCGGTTGGCTGACAGGGTCAGCCCGCGCCCGTCCTGAAACGCGCCAGCAGCGCCTGAGCGCCCACGACCTCCGCCATCGGAAAGTCCAGGCCCGCCAGGTGGGCAAGTCCCGCAGCGGGGTCTGCGGCCCCGGCTGCGAGGGCGGATTGCGCGCCGGCTGCAGCGGCCTGCACCGCCAGACCGGGCAGCAGGCCGATCCGGAAGCCCAGCGACGAGAGCCAGTCTGGCGGCGCGAGCGCGATAGCGGCTTGATCCAGCCAGTTGAAGAGAAGGGGCGTCCGCCCGCCCACGGCGGCGGAGAGCGCTTCGATGTCGGGCCGGCTCTTCAGGCCTTCCACAAAGATCACATCCGCCCCGGCCTCCACGAAGGCGACCGCGCGGGCGATCGCTTCCTCTGGCCCCAGGGTGAAGGCGGCGTCCGTGCGGGCGCTGATGACAAGCGATGGGTCACGGCGCGCATCCTGGGCGGCCTTGATCTTGCCGACCATGGCGCCGGTGGCGATCACCGGGCGGCTGGCGAGGGCGTCGGCGGGCTTGACCGGCTCCTGATCCTCGATCTGGACGCCGGCTGCGCCAGCCCGCTCGAGCTGCCCGACAAGGCGGGCTAGATTGGCGATCGAGCCATAGCCGCTGTCGGCGTCGACAAACACCGGGATGGAGACGCGCTCGGCGATCCGCTCGCAGGCGAGCACAAGCTCCGTCGCTGAGAGAAGGCCCAGATCCGGCCGGCCAAGCTGGGCGAAGGAGAGCGCCGAACCGGAGAGAAAAACGCTTTTGAATCCAGCGCGTTCGGCAAGAAGCGCGCTCAGCGCGTCATACACGCCCGGCATCGCCAGCAGAGAGCCGGCGGCGATCTGGGCGCGCAATGCCGACCCGCTCACAGCCCCGCCTCGTCGGCGTCCATGCGGGCCACGAAGGGGCGCACGCCCATCAGCAGCACCACGATCGCCAGCCCGGACAGGATCGCCGGCACGATCGAGAGCGATCGGCCGACCGCCAGCGGATCGCCGAAAACGCTGTCGGTGAAGAAGGCGACTGACCACGGGCCGATGCCGCCGCCGATCAGATTGGCGACCAGGAGATAGAGGGCTGTGAATTGCGCACGCATCCGGTTGGGCGCGATCATGGGGATGGCGGCGGTGCCCGCCCCGAACGGCATGGCCCCGAGGATGCTCATCGGCGCCACAAAAGCCAGCGCGATCTGAGGGTTGTCGATGTGGGTGAAGGTCGCAACAAGCGGGAGCGCCAGCGCCGCCGCGCCGATCGGCACGAGAAGATTGGCGGCCTTCACGCCCCGGGCGAGCAGCGCGTCGGCGATCCAGCCGCCGGCCACGATTCCGAAGGTGGAAAGCACCGCCATGAACAGGCCGTAGGAATAGCCGATCTCGGTCGCAGACCAGCCGTGCACGCGGATGAAGAAGGTGGGGATCCAGCTGGTCAGGGCGAACTGCGACGCCGCCAGGATCGAAAAGCCGAAAACGATCGGTCCGATGACGGCGAAGTTCGTCCGAAGCCATGCAAACACGGCCGTCAACGGCACAGTTTCATCCGAAACTGTGCGGCCTCGCTCCAGCCGGATGGGCTCTCGCACGCTCAGCATCAGGCCCGCCACGATGAAGCCGGGAATGGCGGCGATGATGAAGGCGGCCTGCCAGTCCTGCACCCGGCCGAACAGCGGCAGGGCCACCGTCTCTGCGCCTTCGAGCTGGGCGAGCAGGAACCCGCCGGCGATGAGCGCGAGCCCCGAGCCGGCAAAGCTCATGCCGGTAAAGATGCTGATCGCGCGCGAGAGCGTCTCTTTCGGGAAATAGTCCGACAGCAGCGAGTA
>JBIIUJ010000004.1:0-46060 GCA_044340025.1 Caulobacterales bacterium | reverse complement strand
ATGCCTTCAATCGCGGCGATGCTGCGGCGATGCTGCGCCTCGTGCTGCAGATTCTGCCTGCAGCATCAGACGTCGGTTATGTGCATGGCATGGCGGCTTTCGCCTATGAGCAATGCCACCTGCTGGAGGAGGCCGAGGCCGCGGCCCGCGCCGCCCTGGCGCTTCAGCCGGCCGATCCCTGGGCCCAGCATGCGCTCGCCCATGTCATGCTCACGCAGGGCCGCATCGCGGAGGGGGCGGCCTTCATGCAGGCGGCGAGCGCCGGCTGGGAGGGGCTAAACTCCTTCATGAGCACGCATAATTGGTGGCATCTGGCGCTGTTCCGGCTCAGCCAGGGCGACAGCGCCGCCGTGCTCGACATCTATGACCGTCGCGTCTGGGGCGTGGCGCCGGACTATAGCCAGGATCAGGTGGGGGCGGTGGCGCTGCTGGGCCGGCTGGAGTTCGCCGGCGTGGACGTGGGCGATCGCTGGCAGGGGCTGGCCCCCTATCTGAAGGCGCGCGCGGGCGATGCGGTGCAGCCGTTTCTCAGTCTGCTTTATCTCTACGGCCTTGCCCGCATCGGCGCGCCCGAGGCTGATGCGCTGATGCAGACGATCCGTGATGCTGCGCAGCATGGGCCGCAGCATGCGCGCGCAGCCTGGGCCGATGTGGCGGTTCCGGCAGGCGATGGGCTGCTCGCTTTGGCCCGGGGCAGGCCGCACGAGGCCGCGCGCAGCATCGCCCAGGCCCTGCCGCGCATGGCCGAGATCGGCGGCAGCCATGCCCAGCGCGACTTCTTCGAACAGGCGCGGCTGGACGCGCTGTTGCGCGCGCAGGCCTGGCCTCAGGCCCAGCAGATCCTGGAGGAGCGACGCCGGTTTGATCCCGATGGCGCGCCGCTCAATCGCACGCTGGGGCGGGTCTATCGCGCGCTCGGCCTGCCGGCCCAGGCGGCGGCAGCCGAGGCGCGCGTTCCGACGTAGAGCGCCTCGCTTCAGGGTCTGGATCCCGGCCTGCGCCGGGACGGGGAGGACTGAACGCCCGCTCTAGACTGGCGGCTTCTGCGTTACGCGATAGGCGATCAGAAGCGCGATCACGATCAATGCGGCCGAGAGCAGATAGGGCAGGCCCGGCGCATTGATCGCGGGCGCGATGGCGAAGGCGAACAAGGGCAGGAACAGCGCCGGGCCGATCACGCCGGTCAGCCCCATCAGGCTGGAGGTGGCGCCCTGAAGCCGGCCTTGCTGATCGGCGCCCACCTTCTGGGTCATCAGGCTCATCACCGCCGCGCCATAGATCTGGCCAAGCGCAGCGATCGGCACGCCCACCCAGAACATCCAGCCTTCGCTGGCCAGGCCATAGATCAGATAGCCCACCGCCGTGCAGCACAGGCCCACCATCACGGCGCGCCGCTCGCCCAGCGCCTTCACCGCCGGGCGGACCACAAGGCTGGACACGATCACCCCGCCGAGCCCGACTGCGCCAAGCGTGACGCCGACGGTGAACTCGCCCCAGCCATAGCGGAAGCCCGCATAGAGCACGAAGACAGACGGCAGCACGTTGAACGCCAGCAGGTTCAGGCTGTGCACCAAAGCAAGACCCTTGAGCTGCGGGGTGGAGCGCAGCAGCGCGAGCGCGCCCAGCGGGTTGGCGGCGGAAAGCCGCAGCCGGCCCCGGCGCTCGGGCGGCAGCGATTCCGGCACGAAGAACAGCCCGAACCCAAACACAAGCACCGCCAGACCCGCCGCCACCCAGAATGGCAGCCGCAGGTCGATCTCGCCCAAAAGGCCGCCAAGCGCCGGCCCGGCCACAAAGCCCAGCCCCCAGGCCGCGCCCACAAGGCCAAAGCGCGCCGCGCGCTCCGCCGGCGGCGTGATGTCGGCGATATAGGCTTGCGCCGTCGAGACCGTGGCGGCGAGCACGCCCGAGATCAGCCGCCCCAGGAACAGCCACCAGAGCGTGGGCGCCAGCGCCATGAACAGAAAGTCGATCGCGTGGCCAATGAGCGATCCCAGCAGCACCGGCCGGCGGCCGAACCGATCGGAAAGCGCGCCCACCAGCGGGGAAAACAGGAATTGCATCAGCGCCCAGCCGACGCCGAACACGCCCATCCAATAGGCCGCCTGCGCCGTATCCCCGCCCTGAAACTCCTTCACCAGCGCCGGGAGCACCGGCACGATCATGCCAAGCGCCAGCATGTCGAGCACGACGACGGCAAAGATGAAGCCGACCGTCGCTGGGCGCGCGGAGGGGCGGCCAGAGGCCTCTGGGGCGGCGGGATCAGCAGCAGTCACGGTGTGGGAGGCCTCAAGACCTCTACCGATCACGCGGCTGTGAAGGCGTCAAGCGTCACGGCGCCGCGCGACCACAGGCTCAGGCTTTGCGATACACCGCCACGCGGGTGAGGAAGGCGAGCCGCAGATCCTCGCGCGTGAGCCCCTCGGCGGAAAACATCGCATCGAAATCCTCCGCCAGATAGGTCGTGAAATAGGGCTCGTGGAAGCCTTCGGGGAAGTATTCGAGCATGGAATCGAGGGCCGGATTGTCTCCGGTCTGAAGGCTGTCGGCCAGGATCAGCACGCCCCCGGGGGCCAGCAGCCGCCCGATGGCGGCCGCCACGCGCCGGCGCTCGCGCGGCGGCAGCTCATGGAACAGATAGATGCAGGTGATCGCATCCGCGCTCCCCGGCGCCAGCGGCGGATCGGCGGCGTCGCCCTGGATCAGGCTGAGGGCGCGGTCGCCGGCGTGGCGTGTGCGCGCCGCCTCCAGATAGGCCGGCGACAGGTCGAGGCCGGTAATCGGCATGCGGGGGAAGGCTTCGCGCACCTGCCCGATGAACCGGCCGGCGCCGCAGGCGAGGTCCAGAAGGCGCACCCGACGCTGGTCGCGGCCGCGCAATGTGCGCGCCAGGGCAGCCAGCGCGGCCCGGCGCATCGCGTCCGCCGCGCCGGCAAACAGCGTCTCGACCTGGAAGTCGTAGCGCGCCGCGCTTTCCCCCGTCAGCCAGCCGCCTGATTGATAGTGGAAATTCTGCCGGTAATAGACCGGGAAGGCCTCTGCGCCGGGAATCTCGCGCGCTTCCACGCCCGATCGCGCCAGCCGCCGGCGGTCCACGCTGGCCACATCGAGCAGGAAATCGCGCGAGCGCTCCAGCAGGCCGAGCGGCCCGTCCGCATCGCGCGTGCGCGGCGGCGGATAAAGCCCCTCCCCGATGGCGGCCAGATCGTCGGCGAAAAGCTTGAAAAAGGCGCGCCGGGCCGCGCCTGCCGGCGGGGGCGGCGCCTTGGGCGTGAACGCAGGCTCGCCCGGCCGGGTGAAGGGCGCAGAGAGCCGCCGCGCAGCCAGATAATGGGCGGCGTAGAACCCCACCCGGAGGGTCTGGCTGATCGTATAGCGCGCACGGTCAAGCGGGGTCATGGCGTCAAACCTAGCCGGCAGGCCGCGCCTGAAAAGGGGGCGGGGCCGGATCAGGCCATCGCTGCAGCGCGCGCCCCGCTCACCTGATCGGCCAGTCGCCCGGTCAGCTCCGCCATGTGATCGGCGGCGTGAAGGAAGCTTCCCGCCCCCTGCGTGGCCGAGCGCAGATCCTGAATGAGATCATGCAGCTCCGCGTGCGGCAGAAACGCCTCCACCGCATCCCAGCCGGGCCAGCCGTGCCGGGCGTCAAAGCCCAGGATCTGGCCCCGCCGGCCGGTCACGATCTGGGTCACACGGGCCGTGCAATCCGACGGGGCAAACAGCGTCACCCGGTGGATGGGCTCCAGAAGCACGGGTTCGCTTTGGGGCAGGGCCTCGACAGCCGCGATGCGCCCGGCGGTGCGGAACGCCAGCTCGGAACTGTCAACCGGGTGGGTGGATCCATCCAGCAGCGCCGCGCCAAGATCCACCACCGGGAAGCCGAGAGGCCCCCGCGCGAGCGCGTCTTTCACGCCCGCCTCCACGGCCGGGAAGTAGGTGCGCGGCACCACCCCGCCGGTGATGCGCTCCTCGAAGGCGAAGCCCTGACCGCGCGAAAGCGGACGAAACTGCATGACCACGTCGCCAAACTGGCCGTGACCGCCCGTCTGGCGCTTGTGGCGGCCGCGCTGGGTGACGGTCTTGCGGATCGTTTCGCGATAGGGCGTCGCCGGCCGGGACGCCACCGCGCCGACGCCGAACTTCCGCTCAAGCCTGGAAAGCGCCACGGCCAGATGGGTGTCGCCCTGACCCTGCAGCAGAAAGCTTCCAGTCTCCGCGTCGGGGCCGAAAGATAGGCTGAGGTCTTCCTCCATCACCTTGTGCATGGCGGCCGACAGCTTGACTTCATCCTTCTTGTCGCGCGCGGCCAGCGCCACCGCATAGACTGGCGCTGCAAGCTCAATTGGCGGGGCTTTGAGCCGCCCGCTGGCGGCATAGACTTCGCCCGTGCGGGCCTCGCCGAACCGCGCGAGCCCGACGATGTCGCCCGCCTCGGCCCGGTCGAGCTTGCGGGTCATCGCGCCCTGCATGGCCAGCAAACCACCCACCCGCGCCTCCGCGCCGTCCGCGCGCACCAGCGTGGCGCCATCGCTCAGCCCCGCGCCGAACACACGCGCGACCGACAGACGGCCAGACTGGCCCGCATGCAGGCTCTTGGCGACATAGACCGCCGGCGCGGCCGGGGCTGCGCCAAAGAGACGTTCGGCGGCCTGCTCCAGGGGCGGCGTTTCGTGGCGCAGGGCTTTCAGCAGCCGGCGCACCCCATGGCCATGCAGCCCGGAGCCCAGCATCACGCTGGCGATCTGGCCATTGGCGGCGCCGGCCGCCAGATCGGCGAACACCTCCGCCTGGGGCGGTGTCACGTCGCTGAGCAGCTCCTCCATCAGGTGATCGTCGAAGTCGGCCAGCCGCTCCAGCATCTGGAACCGGGCCTCGGCCTCGCGGTCGGCCATGTCGGACGGGATGTCTACCCGCAGGCTCGGCTGATCCGGCCGGTAGACGTAGGCCCGCTCCATCGCGAGGTCGATGAAGCCGGTCACTCTGCCGTCCGTCCAGATCGGGGCCTGACGCAGCACCAGCGGCGTTGGCGAAACCTCCTGAAGCGCCTCCAGAAGGTCACGCACCCGCCCGCGCGCGGTCTCGATCTTGTTGACGAACAGCAGGTGGGGAATGTGCGCGTCCGAAAGCCGCTTCAGGATCGGCTGCAGGGCGCCCGCGCGCGCCGGATCAGGCTCACACACCACGATTGCAAGATCCACGCAGGGCAACGCCGCCGCCATGTCGCCGCCGAACTCGATAGAGCCCGGGCAGTCCAGCACGGCGTAAGGATCATCCAGATATGAAAAGCGGGCGACGTTGACCTCGGTCGACATCGCCCGCGTGCGGGCCTCGGGACTGGAATCGCCGACGGAATCGGCGCTGGCGACGGCCCCTTTCCGGGTGACGGCTCCTGAAGCGACGAGCAGAGCCTCCAGAAGCGTTGTCTTCCCGGAGCCGTGGGGTCCGATCAGCGCGACCGCCGCAGCGGTCGCATGGGCTCTTCTGGTCATGGGCGTCTCCCGGTGCTGCGCCAACGCCGCGCGCCATGCCCAGCTGGGCGGGGAGCGGCATGCTGGCGGGAAGGCTGCGCCCCTGTGCGGCGCAGCAGCAAGACGCCCCCCTGCGGCGGGCAGTCGCAGGGGGAGATCGCTCAAACTGTCGGGATTTCAGCAACGCGCCAGCCATCCCCCGGCCCTATCGCAGACTCACGAAGGAGCGCGCCATGGATGTGTTGAGCGTTGGAGCCGCAGGACTGACGCGCGCCGCAGCCCAGATGGCGCGGGCCGCAGAGGGCGTGACCAGCGGCGATAGCGTGAAGCAGACGCTGGGGATCGTCGCGATGAAGGCTGCCCAGCAACAGCAAGCGGCGATGCTCGAAGTGGTTCAGGCAAGCCTGGAGGCGACCCGCGATTTGCTGCGCGCCACGCGCGGCGGGGTCGATATCCGCGCCTGAGGCTTCCCAGATCCCGGATTCGACGCGTATTCCGTGGATAAGTATTTTGTTCGAACCTCGGATAGAGAAATGTTGCAAGACATGACGTCCATGTCTTGCAACCCTCCAAGGGCGTAGCCGGCCCCAACCGCTTGCTCGCCTCTCTTCAAGGCTCCCCCATCTGCAGCGGGGGAGCCTTTTTTGCGCGCCCCAAAAAGCGCCGCCTCATCGGCCGGATTTGAGAATGAACCCTCGGCCCCGGCCGATCAACCACATGGTTTGCGCCTTTGCGCCGTTTCCGATCACGGTTCTGCGCTGTCCGAAAAATACGCAGCAAAAGCCGCGCTGACAGGCATCAATTGACGGAAGAATCCTCAAACAGCGTCAAAACGCCGTATCCGACGCGTGTGAGATACAAGCCGTCGGGCGGGGCAACCTGGCCGCAGGCCCGGCGATCGCGGGCGGCAAGCTGGCGCGCGACGTCGGCGATGGGGCGATGCCCCCGGCCCACCTCCGCCAGGGCGCCCACCATCGAGCGCACCTGACGGTGCAGGAAAGAACGCGCGCGCGCCACGATCCGCACTTCCGGGCCGAACAGCCCCTCCGCGCGAACCACATCAAGCTGATCAAGCGTCTTGACCGGGTCCTTCGCCTGGCACTGCGCATCGCGGAAGGTGGTGAAATCATGCCGGCCGATCAGGCTTTGCGCTGCGGCCGCCATGGCGTCTGTGTCCAGCGCCACCGGAATGCGCCACGCGCGCCCCTTCTCCAGCGTCAGCGGCGCGCGCCGATCGATGATCCGGTAGAGATACGCGCGTTCGGTCGCTGCAAAGCGGGCATGGAAGTCAGGCCCGGCGGCGGCCGCCGCCAGCACAGCAATGGGCTGCGGGGCGAGGTGCGCGTTCAGCGCTTCCTTCAGCTTGAAGGCGGACCACGGTTTCTGGAAATCCGCATGCGCCACCTGTCCGGTGGCGTGAACGCCGGAATCGGTGCGGCCCGCGGCCTCCACCAGGCGCTCGCCGCCATCGATCGCTGCAATCGCCGCCTCCAGCGCGCCCTGAACGCTCGGACGATCAGCCTGGCGCTGCCAGCCCGAAAAGGGCCGGCCGTCATACTCGAGAAGAAGGGCGAAGCGGGTCATCATTGCGCCGGGCTTGAACGCGGCCCCGCAGGAAAGAGCAAGCCCCGGCCTTCAGTCCGCCGCGCCGTCTGGATCCTTGATGGTGTCTTTGCGGCGGGCGCGAACCTTGCGCACGAGAAAGAGCGCCACACTGATCACCAGCATCGCGAGAAGGCCGACATTGACCGGATTATCGAGAAGGGGCCCGGAGGGTGCAGGGTCCATCGAAGCTGTCTGTCTCCAACCTGAACTTTGGGGAACGCAACGATGGCGCCAACACGGCTAGAACTGGGCCATGCCTGACAATCCCGGCAGTTTCAGCGCGGCGACCAGCTCGCGCAACTCCTGGCGCGCGGCCACATGGCTGAGCTGCAAATTGGCGCCGCCCGCCTCCTCGGCCAGATCAAGCAAGGTGAGGCCGGACGGAAACATTTCGCGAAACACCACGCGCTCCGAAAGCCCCGGCGCGATCCGAAACCCGATCCGGCCCGCCAGCGCCTCCAGCGCATCGCCCACCCGCCGCTTGTTGCGCGCATCGAGCGTCGACATCCGGTTGCGCAGGACCACCCAGTCGATCGCACGCTTCTGCGCCTGGGCCTTGGCCTTGCGCCCATCCCAGACCATGGCGGAATAGATGCTGGGCCGCTGGATCGCGTAGGTCACGGGGTCCACCTCGGCCAGCAGGTCGAAGTCGACGAAGCTATCATTCATCGGGGTGATGATCGTATCCGCCAGGCCATGGGCGCGGCGGGACAGGAAGCTGTCGCGGCCGGGGCTGTCGACCACGATGAAGTCGTGATCGGCGCCAAGGATCCCCAGGGCGTCGTCGAGCGCCTTCGCCTCCTCCGCCTCAGCGACGTTCAGGTCCCGGGCCGCGCTTGAGGCGACATCGATCCTGCTCGGCGCGATAAGCTCGGCACCCTGCGCGAGGGAATAACGCGCTCGATTGTCAAAGTAGCGCGAAAAGCTCCGTTGACGGGTGTCGAGGTCGATCGCGCCCACCCGAAACCCGGATTTGAGAAGCGCAATCGCCAGATGCACCGCCAGCGTTGACTTGCCGGCGCCGCCCTTCTCGTTGCCGACGACGATGAGATGTGCGTTGCGGGAGGCCGCCATGTTCACCTGCAGAATCGGAGTGTTGGCCTGCAGGCTAGCCCCGCCGATCGGGCGCCGCCACTCGCGCGCTCACCTGTCTTTCGGATCGATAGCGTCCCTTAGCCCGTCGCCAATGAAGTTAAAGCAAAAGAGCGTCACCATCATCGTGATCGCGGGATAGATCAGCAGCCAGGGCGCGGTTTCCATCTCCTGCGCGCCGGTGGAGATCAGCCGGCCAAGCGAGGTGAGCGGCTCCTGCACGCCGAGCCCCAGGAAGCTCAGGAAGCTCTCCGCCAGGATCACCGCCGGGATCGTCAGCGTCACATAGACCACCACCGGCCCCAGCACGTTGGGGATGATGTGGCGGCTCACGATCTGGGGCGTGCCCACGCCCGCGGCTTCCGCCGCCTCCACAAACTCCTTGCGGCGCAGGCTGATCGTCTGGCCGCGCACGATGCGCGCCATCGTCAGCCATTCCACAGCGCCGATCGCCACGAAGATCAGGATGATGTTGCGCCCGAACACCACCATCAGGATGATCACGAAGAAGATGAACGGCAGCGAATAGAGCACATCCACGATGCGCATCATGATCTGGTCGATCTGCCCGCCCGAATAGCCGGCGACCGCGCCCCAGATCACCCCGATCACCAGCGAGACCAGCGTCGCTACAATCCCCACCGCCAGCGAAACCCGCAGGCCATAGAGCAGGCGCACGAACTGGTCGCGCCCCTGCGGATCGGTGCCGATGATGTGGAAATTCTCCAACGTCGGCTCGATCAGCACCCGGTCATAGTAAATCGTGTCATAATGGTGCGGCCAGACCAGCGGACCAAACACCGCCGCCAGCGTGATGATGGCCAGCAGAATCATGCTGCCGACCGCCGCCTTGTTGCGTAGGAGCCGGCGGCGGGCGTCTTCCCACAGAGAGCGGCCCTGCACCGCCGCTGCGGTCAGGAGCTCGGCCTTTTCCTGGGGGCTCGCAAGGATCGTCACTCGTATTTCACCTTGGGATCGAGCACGCCATACAGCAGGTCGGCGAGCAGATTGAGCAGGATGATGAGGCCGGCGTAAAGGATCACCACGCCCATCACGACCGTGTAGTCGCGCTGGAGCGCGCCCATCACGAATTGCCGGCCGATGCCGGGAAGCTGGAACACCTGTTCGATCACCACCGAGCCGGTGATGAGCCCCGCAGCCGCCGGGCCCAGGTAAGAGACGAGCGGCAACAGCCCGGCGCGCAGCGCGTGCTTGCGCACCACGGCGGCGGCCGAAAGCCCCTTGGCTCGCGCGGTGCGCACATAATTGGAGCGCAGCACCTCGACCATGCTGGCGCGCGTGAGCCGCGAGATGATGGCGATCTGCGGCAGCGCGAGCGTGATGACGGGCAAAAGCAGCGTCTCAAACGTCATGTCGCCAGCGTCCAGCCCGCCCGACGGCAGCCAGCCGAGATTGACGCCAAACACAAGCGACAGGATCGGCCCCATCACGAACGGCGGAATGCAGATGCCGATCATGGCGAGCCCCATGACGACATAATCCTGACTTCGGTTCTGCCCCAGGGCGGCGGCGATCCCCAGCGTGACGCCGATCAGCATGGCGAGCGAAAGCGAAAGCAGCCCGATCGTTGCGGAGACCGGAAACCCTTCTGCGATAATCTCCTCGACGGACTTGTCCTTGTATTTCAGAGACGGCCCAAGATCGCCGGTGACTACCCCGCCCAGATAATCGAAGAATTGCTCGTGGAGCGGCTTGTCCATCCCGTAATGGGCCAGGATGTTCTGCTCGATCTCAGGCGGCAGCTTGCGCTCGGTGTCGAACGGGCTGCCCGGGGCGGCGCGCATCATGAAGAAAGCCGCCGCAATAATGACGAGCATCGTCGGGACCGCGACGAGAAGCCTCCGGATCACATAGGAAAACATGCTTGCCCGCGCGCCCGCCCCTTGCCAAAGCAGGCACAATTCACAGCCCGCACAAGGCGGTCAAGCGCGCCGGCGGCCGACCACGCAGTTGTCAGGACGCCGCGGCAAAGGAGATCAGACGCATGGGCCAGTTTCGTACCGTGACGGAAGACTTCGCTGTCTCCCCCCAGATCAGCGTGGCCGACGTGCATGCCGCGGCCGCGGCCGGCTATCGCGCCATCATCGTGAACCGCCCAGACGGTGAAGAACCAGGCATGACGCCCCATGCCGAGATCCGCGCCGCCGCCGAAAACGCGGGCCTGACCTTCACGGAGGTTCCCATCGTCGGCCCGCCGACGCAGGCGGCGGTCAGCGCCATGGGCGCAGCGCTCAGCCAGGCCAAGGGGCTGGTGCTCGCCTATTGCCGCTCGGGCACGCGCTCGGTCACGCTCTGGGCTCTGGCGCAAGCGAGCCAAGGCGAGCCCGCCGACGCGCTGGTGGCCGCCGCCGGACGCGCGGGTTATGATCTCGCCGGCCTTGCGCCAGCGCTGAGCGCGCTCTCAGCCCAGCGCTGAAGGGATCAGGCCGCCCCCGCCTTCATCGCGAAGCTCCAGGCGGCTTCCGCCAGCGGGCGGACCCTTTCTCCCATGGCGATGGCGTGCGGGCTTGCCGCCGTGCCGTCGCGCACCCGGCCGGCGATGCCCTGACAGATCGCTGCCAGCCGAAACATGTTGTAGGCGAAATACCAGTCCAGGGCGGGAAGGCCCGCGCGCCCCGTGAGGCGGCAGTATTCGGCCACATAAGCCTCCACGCTCGGGATGCCCTCGGCGGCGAGGTCCAGCCCCGCCAGCCCGCCGCGCTGGTCGCCCGGCATCACCCAGTTCATCAGAAGGTAGGTGAAATCCGCCAGCGGGTTGCCGAGGGTGGAAAGCTCCCAGTCCAGCACGGCGATCACGCGCGGCTCCGTCGGGTGCAGGATCATGTTGTCGAGGCGATAGTCTCCATGCACCACCGAGGTCTGGTCGTCGGCGGGCAGGGTGGCGGGCAGCCACTCGATCAGACGGTTCATCACCGCGATCTCGCCTGTTTCGCTGGCCTGATATTGCCTGGTCCAGCGGTCCACCTGACGGCCGAAGTAATTGCCGGGCTTGCCGAAATCGGAAAGGCCGACTGCGGCGACGTCTGTGGTGTGCAGCCGGGCCAGCGTCTCCAGTTTGGCCTGATAGATCGCGGCGCGCTCCGCCGGGGCATAGCCAGGCAGACGGCCATCCCAGAGGATGCGCCCATCCACGCTGTCCATCACATAAAAAATCGTGCCGATGACGCTTTCATCGAGGCAGAGGCCATAGGGCCGCGCGACCGGAAAGCCCGTGGGGTGGAGCGCTGAAATCACCTTGAATTCGCGATCCACCGCATGGGCGGATGGCAACAGCTTTCCCGGCGGCTTGCGCCGCAGCACATAGCGACGCCCCGGCGTGACGAGCTGATAGGTCGGGTTGGACTGTCCGCCCTTGAACTGACGCACCTCCAGCGGCCCGGCGTAACCTTCCACATTGGCCTGGAGCCATGCGGTCAGGGCGGCCTCGTCGATCCGGTGGCGCTCCTCCACGGGCTTTGTGCCGGAGAAGATGTCCTGTGCGTCGTCGGCTGCGGCTTCGGCCATGGCGGCCTCCCTGAAACGTCGTGTTCTGTGGCCTGCGTTTTAACGCGGCCCCAGCGCGCGCCAAGCGATATCGCGCCGGAAGAAGCCGGTGGGCCAGTCGATGGCGCGTGCAGCCGCATAGGCCGCCTCGGCGGCCTGTGCGATCGTTGCGCCTGTGCCGGTCAGGGTCAGCACCCGGCCGCCATTGGCGATGAAGCGCCCTTCCGGATCCTGTCCCAGGCCGGCGGAAAACACGATTGCGCCTTCCACCGCCATCGCAGCGGGCAGGCCCCGCACGACTGCGCCCTTGAGCGGATCGTCGGGATAGCCCTGGGCGGCCATCACCACCGCCACGGCAGCCTTGTCGCTCAGGCCCCAGACTGGCGCGCGCGAAAGGTCGCCCTCCGCGCAGGCCTTCAGCGTGAGCGCCAGATCACCCTCAAACAGCGCCATCAGCGCCTGTGTCTCGGGATCGCCGAAGCGGGCGTTGAACTCCACCAGCTTCGGCCCGTCGGCGGTCAGCATCAGGCCGGCAAACAGCACCCCGCGATAGGGCCGCCCCATGGCCGCCAGCGAAGCAAGCGCAGGGCGAACGATCGCCTCCATCGCCGCTTCCACCACCGCGGGCGTGGCCGCCGGGGCGGGGGAATAGGCGCCCATGCCGCCGGTGTTTGGCCCTTCGTCGCCACCAAACGCGCGCTTGTGATCCTGTGCGCAGCCCAGAAGCGCTGCGCGCTCGCCATCGCACAGGGCAAAGAGCGAGATCTCCTCGCCCTCCATGAACTCCTCGATCACGATGCGTGCGCCCGCTGCCCCGAACCGGCCGGCGAACATCGCGTCGATCTCGGTCTCCGCGCTGCGCCGGTCTGGCGCGATCACCACGCCCTTGCCCAGCGCCAGCCCGTCGGCTTTCAGCACGAAGGGGCCGGGCCCAGACAGCGAAGCCTTCGCGCTGGCCGCATCGTCAAACACGCCATAGCCGGCGGTGGGGATGCCGGACTGCGCGCAGAGCGCCTTTGTGAACGCCTTGGACCATTCCACCTGGGCCGCTGCCCGGCTTGGCCCGAACGCCAACAGCCCAGCTGCGGCGAGGTCGTCCGCAAGCCCCGACTCCAAAGCCGCATCCGGCCCGATCACGACAAGATCGATCGCCTCCGCCTTCGCCAGCGCGATCAGGCCGGCGTGATCGCCCACCGCAACGGCGGCGCGGCGCAGCCCCGTCATGCCGGGATTGCCCGGAGCGACGATAACGCCTGAAACACTCTCGCAGCGCGCCAGCCGCCAGGCCAACGCATGCTCGCGCCCGCCGGCGCCAACGACCAGAACCTTCATGCGCGGTGTCCTAGCCGGGTTGCGCGCGCCCGTCACGGCCTGTGCATTTCGGCGCGAGCGCCCCCTTGCGCGCTTGCCCGCTTTCCGCGATAAGGCGCGCCTTCCCGGCGGGGCTCGCCCCGCCTACCCACGGATGCGGGCGTAGCTCAGGGGTAGAGCATCACCTTGCCAAGGTGAGGGTCGGGCGTTCGAATCGCCTCGCCCGCTCCATTTTCCAGGACATGATGCGCAAATCGCCCTCCGGGGCCGACAGACGCATTCCTGCGATATCCGACCGGCCCGCCGGGCCGCGCAGCCTGCCGGCGATGGCTGCTTCCTCGTTTCCGTCCGCGCTTTCGCATGTTCTGGCCCATGAGGGCGGGTTCGTGAACCATCCGGCCGATCCCGGCGGGGCGACCAATCTGGGCGTGACGCGCGCTGCGCTTTCGGCCTGGCGCGGGCGGCCGGCGGCCATCGCCGATGTGAAGGCGCTGACCCGGGCGGAGGCCGCCGCCCTCTATCGCGCGCGCTACTGGGACGCGATCAGAGGCGACAGCCTGCCAGCGGGGCTTGATCTGGCGGCCTTCGATCTTGCGGTGAATTCCGGGGTCGGGCGGGCGCGGCGGATGCTGAAGGCCCTGCCGGCGGGCGCGGCGACTGACCAGATCACGGCGCTCTGCGCCGCGCGGCTGGCGTTCCTGCGCGGGCTGAAGACCTGGCCGGTCTTTGGCAGAGGCTGGGCCCGGCGCGTGGCGGCCACCCGGAAGGCGGCGCTGGCGCTTGCGGGGGCTGGGCCTATTGCGTGAACTGCAAGGCGGCAAGCTCGGCATAGAGCCCGCCCTTCGCGACGAGCGCCTCATGCGTGCCGCGCTCCACGATGGCGCCGGCGTCCATCACCACAATGAGGTCGGCCGCCCGCACGGTGGCGAGCCTGTGGGCCACCACCAGCGTGGTGCGCCCCTGCGCGAACCGGGCCAGCGCCTCGCCGACGCGGCGCTCGCTTTCGGCGTCGAGCGCGCTGGTGGGCTCATCGAGGATCAGGATGGGCGCATCGCGCAGGATGGCGCGGGCGAGCGCGATGCGCTGGCGCTCCCCGCCCGAGAGCGCGCTCCCGCGCGGCCCGACTGGGGTGTCGAGGCCCTTGGGCAGGGCCAGCGCGAAATCGCAGGCGGCCGCCTGCGCTGCGGCTTCGATCTCGGCGCGCGTTGCGCCGGGCCGGCCCTGGGCGATGTTTTCCGCAATCGTGGCGTCAAAAAGGGTCGCGTCCTGACTGACAAGCGCGATCGCCGCCCGCAGGCTCGTCAGCGTGACCGCGCGCACGTCCTGCCCGTCGATCGTGACCGCGCCCTCGCTTGCCTCATGCAGGCGCGGCAGCAGATTGAGAACGCTCGATTTGCCAGCACCCGACGGGCCGACGAGCGCAATCGTCTGGCCGCGGCGGGCCTCGAAGCTGATCGCGCGCACCGCCGCGCCGCCGGGGTGGGCGAAGCCTGCCCCCTCGAACCGGACGAGCCCCTCGCGCACCACAAGCGCCGGGGCGCCCGGCCGGTCTGCGATGGTCGGCTCTGCATCCAGCAGCGCGAAGAAACGGGCCAGGGCGGCCGCGCCTTCCTGCACCACTGTGTTGAGATTGCCCAACCCGCGCATCGCCTGGGCCGCCAGCAAGAGCGACGTGACGAAGGCGCCGAAATCGCCCACGCTCGCCCCGCCTTGCACGATCCGCCAGCCTGCCGCGAACACGACACCGGCGAGCGCAACACCCCCCAGAACCTCCAGGATCGGATCCACCCGGCCTTTGCCCTCAGCGATCTTCAGCGTCAGGCGGCGGCGCTCGTCGAAGGCGGCGGCCAGCCGCGTCTGCTCGGCGGCTTCCAGCCCATAGGTTTTCACCAGCCGCGCGCCGGAGAGGCTTTCTTCCAGCGTGGCTGCAAGCGCGCCGGTCTGCTCCTGCGCAGAGGCGGCGACCTTGCGCATCCGCTGGCCGATGGCCACGATCGGCCAGAGCGCGATCGGCAGCACCACGAACGCGACCAGCGCCAGCTGCCAGTCCACGATCGCCATGCCGATCACGACCGAGACAAAGGTCAGCGCATCGCGCAGCAGACCGTTGGCGGTCTTGAGCACGCCTTCGCGGATCGCATTGACGTCATGGATGAAGCGCGAGACCAGCGAGCCGGTCGGTTCGGCCTGAAGCGTGGCGAAATCAGCCCGTTGCAGCGCGGCGAAGGCATCGTTCTGCAAGGCGGTGACCACGCGCAGCGCAAGCCGGTTGGTCACGACCGTCAGCGCATAGAGCGCGGCCCCCTTCAGCACCGTGACAGCGATCACGATCGCCGGCCCAAGCCAGACCACGCTCGGATCGCGCGCCGCCAGCGCATCAAAGATCCAGCTGATCGCCTGCGGATAGAGCCCGGTGGCGAGCGCCACCAGGGCTGTCAGGGCCACGCTGAGCCCAACGGCGCCCCGGTGGCGTGCAATCCAGCCCCGCCATAGCCGGGCGATCAGCGCCTGGGTCTGTGGGAGCGCGCGCGCCCTGGCCTCAGTCGTCAAAGTCTTCGTCGTCGGCTTCGGGATCGAGCAGCCGATGCGCGTGGATCACGAAATAGCGCATGTGCGCATTGTCGACCGTGCGCTGGGCGGCGCCCTTCCAGGCCTCGTAGGCCTCGGCGTAATTCGGATAGGCGCCGACGAAATCCACCTTGGAGAGATCGCGGAATTCCACCGCCTCCAGATCGGTCAGCTCGCCCCCGATCACGATGTGCAGGAGCTGGCGCTTGGCGGTTTCGGGCTTGCGGGACTTGGCGGGCATGAGGCGGCGGACCGTGTGCTAGGGCAGGCGGATGTGTCGCGTGCGCTCTATTATCAGCGGGTGAAGATGGGGGCCAGCCGCCGCAACAGAGGGCTGCTGCGGCGTTTCGCCAGCGAAGACGAAGGGCTTGCCGGCATGATCGCTCGCCACGCCGCCGGCTTCAGCGAGGATCAGCGCGCCAGCAGCGAGGTCCCAGTCGGCTTTGGAGGATAAAGCGAGAGCCGCGTCGAAGCGGCCGGCCGCCACCAAAGCGAGCCGGTAGGCAACGGCGTTGCGGCTTTCCACCCGCATGGCGGGCCAGGGCCGCGCCCAGGCGGGATGACCGAACATCTGCGCATCGCCCAGCATGGCGCAGTCCTCCAGCGCGGCAGTCGAACTCGCCGAGATTGGCGCACCGTTCAGGTGCGCCCCCCCGCCCTCCTCGGCAAAGAAGAACTCCTGCGTGACCGGATTGAACACCGCCCCCAGCACAGACGCGCCCGCCTCCACCAGCGCGACAGAGATGCACCAGGCCGGACGGGTCTTGATGAAGGCCCGGGTGCCGTCGATCGGATCGACCACCCAGACGCTGGCCCGGTCGCGCGCGGCGGGATCGTCCGCGGTCTCTTCCGAGAGCCAGCCGTAGGCAGGGCGCTCCTGCGCCAGCCGCTCATGCAGCAGCGCATTCACCGCCAGATCCGCCTCGCTGACGGGATGGTTGTGGCTCTTGTCCCAGACCCGCAGCGCCGCGCCGTAATAGGTCAGCGCCAGAGCGCCGGCTGCGCGCACCGCCTCCTCCAGAAGCGCGCGATCAGCGGCCCGCGATGGCAAGGCGATCCACCAGGATCGACGGTGCATCCACCGCGCTGCGATGGGACAAGTCCGATCCGGGGATCAGGCGGGCGAAAATGTCGTTGAGGTTGCCCGCGACAGTCACCTCGTTGACCGGGAAGGCCCGAGCGCCGCCTTCGAACCAGAAGCCCGAGACCCCGACTGAATAATCGCCCGTGTTCGGATTGTAGGACGGAGAGAACATCTCCCGCACCACAAGGCCGGCGCCGGCGTCCGACATCAGGCCTTCGAGATCGCGCTCGCCCGGCAGCAGCGTCAGGTTGGCCGGGCCCATGCCAGGGGCAGACCCATGGCCGGGAGTCGCGTTGCCGGTGGTTTCCAGCCCCAGCTGGCGGGCTGCGGCGCTGTTGAGAAGCCAACCGGTGAGCACGCCATCTTCGATCACCGCGCGCCGGGCCCCGGCCACGCCTTCCCCGTCAAACGGGTGGGACCCCCAGCCGCGCGGCGTGGCGGGGTCGTCAACGATGGAGACGCCACGCGCGAACACCTGCGCGCCCATCTTGTCTTTCAGGAAGCTCGTCCCGCGCGCCACCGCCGCCCCCGAGATCGCCCCTGCGAAAGCCGCGATGAGGCGGCTCGCCACCCGATTGTCGAAGATCACCGGCGCGGTCGTGCTGTCGATCTTGCGCGCGCCCAGCCGGGCGATCGTGCGCTCGCCGGCGATCCGGCCGATCGCGGCGGGATCGGCAAGGTCGGTCGCCCAACGCGCGTAGGCGGTTTCGTAGTCGCGCTCCTTGGCGCCGTCGCGCTCGGCGATCAGCGACAGGCCGAGCCCCACCGCGCTAGACCGATAGCCGCCGCGAAACCCGCTGCTGGTTCCAAAAGCGGTCTGTGCGGTGGTCCAGTCCGCGCTCGCGCCGCCGGAATTGCTTACCCCAGCGATGGCAAGACCCGCCTCTTCGGCGGTGCGCGCCAGCGCCTCCAGGCTTTCGGGCGCGTGGGTCGCGGGATCGAACAAAGCGAGGTCGGGCTGCGCCTGCGCCAGCCGTTCTTCTGGCGCGAGGCCGCAATAGGGGTCTTCGGCGGCCGCCCGCGCCATGGCGGCCACGCGCTCGGCCAGCCGGTCGAGGCTTTCGGGGCGCACGTCGGAGATGCTGGCCGCCGCCTGTTGCTTGCCGATCAGGATGCGCAGGCTCGCCGCTCGGGTTTCTTCGCGCTCCACGCCTTCCAGCGCGCCGAGCCGAACCGACGCCGACAGGCTCGTGCGCTCGCTGACCCAGGCGTCTGCGGCGTCTGCGCCGGCGGCGCGCGCACGCTCGAGGAGGCGTTCGATCACGGGATGGGATTGGCCGTTCATGGCCTGCCTCGTGCCCGGTTCAGCCGCCTTCCGCAAGCGCGCCGCGCGCCCGTCATCCCGGCCGGAGCGCAGCGGAGAGCTGGGACCTTGGGTCTGCGGTGGATCCTCGCTTTCGCGAGGATGACGGTGGGGGGCGAGGATGACGGTGGGGGGCGAGGATGGGCGAGCGCTTGCAGAGGGGAGGGGCGGGGCCTTGCCGGGGCGGGTGTGCGCGCCCACTCTTCTCCCATGCCGATCCTGATCGCTCTCGGGCTTCTTGCGCTGCTGGCGCTCATCTTCGGGCCGCAATATTGGGTGCGCGCGGTGATGGCCCGCCACGCAGTGGACCGGCCCGACTTTCCAGGCACGGGCGGCGATTTGGCCCGCCATCTGCTGGATCTTGCAGACCTCCGGGATGTTCCGGTCGAGGAAACCGCGCCCGGAACAGATCATTACGATCCCATCGCGCGGGTTGTGCGGCTCTCGCCGGATAATCTGAACGGCCGCTCCGTGACGGCTGTGGCCGTAGCGGCCCATGAGGTTGGCCATGCCGTCCAGCACCGCGACAGCGATCCCTTTCTCGTCACGCGCACCCGCTGGGCTGGCTGGCTGGCTGGCGCAGACCGGATCGCCTTCGCCATCCTGATCACGATCCCGATCCTGGGCGTCGCGTTCAAGTCGCCGGTGATCGCGCTGGTGCAGGTGGGCGCCATCGTGGCGCTGCTGGGCGCGCGCGTGCTTTTGCATGCGTTGACCCTGCCGATGGAGATCGATGCGAGTTTTCGCCGCGCGCTGCCGGCGCTGGAGCGGGGCGGTTATCTCTCGGCGCAGGATATGCCGGCCGCCCGCAGCGTGCTCCGCGCCGCGGCGGGAACCTATGTGGCCGGCGCGCTGGCCACACTGCTCGATATCGTGCGCTGGGTCCGCTGACCGCGCAGCGTTGCATTCCGGTCACGTCATAATTCTCCGTGCGGGGCCGACCGGTCCGGCCCTTGTGCGCTGCGATGATTGTTAACAGAAGCGTCATCGTTTCGTCGCAGCCGCCGCGCCCGCCTCTCCAAAGCTTATGGGCGCAGGAGACCCTATCGCCATGACCCAGCGCCTTTTCGCCCTCCTGTCCGCCAGCGCCAGCGCCGTAGCGCTTTTCACCGCCGCCCCCCTCGCCGTCGCCCAGACAGCGACCGAAGCCCGGCAACTGGAAGCTGTCGTGGTGACGGCCCGCAAGCGCGAGGAAGAAAGCCAGGACGTGCCGGTCTCCATCACCTCGCTCGGCGGGGAAAAGCTGGCGGTGATCGCCTCGGGCGGGTCCGACATCTCCTTCCTGTCGGCGCGCGTGCCCAGCGTGATTTCGGAAAGCTCCTTCGGCCGGACCTTCCCGCGCTTCTACATCCGCGGCCTTGGCAATACCGATTTCGACCTCAACGCCTCGCAGCCGGTGTCGTTCATCTATGACGACGTGGTCTATGAGAACCCGGTTCTGAAGGGTTTCCCGGTCTTCGACATTCAGGCGATCGAAGTGCTGCGCGGGCCGCAGGGCACGCTGTTTGGCCGCAACACGCCGGCTGGCATCATCAAGTTCGACAGCGTGAAGCCCGGCCGCGAGTTCTCCGGCTACGCCAAGGCCGGCGTGCGCAGCTATTCCGGCCTCGATCTGGAAGCCGCCGCCGGCGGCCCGGTGAACGACTTCCTCTCGGTGCGGGTCTCGGCGCTTGTCCAGTCCCAGGACGACTGGGTGGACAATGCGCGCTCCAACCAGTCGGACTTCGCCGGCGGTTATACCGAGACTGCGGGCCGCATCCAGCTGCGCTTCCAGCCCAACGAAGCGTTCGACGCCAACATCAACATCCATGCGCGCGATTTCGACGGCACCGGCCAGCTTTTCCGCGCCAACATCATCCGGCGCGGCACGAATGACATCGTGGCCGGCTTTGACCGTGAAAAGGTCTTCTACGATGGCGGCGCCGGCAACAACCAGTCGCTGGAGACGTTCGGCGTCACCGCGCGCGCCGACTACGACTTCACCAACGGCATGACGCTGACCTATGTCGGCGGATACGAAAGCCTGGAGTTCTTCAGCCGCGGCGACGTCGATGGCGGCTTCGGCGCTGTGTTCCTGCCTTTCGGCGGGCCCGGGGTGATCCCGTTTCCGGCTGAATCCGCCGACGGCATCCCTGACCACGAGCAGATCACCCATGAGCTGCGCCTATCGGGCGGCGATGCGGCGAGCCTGTCCTGGCAGGTCGGGCTCTACAGCTTCAGCGAAGACGTCACGATCGACAGCTTCAGCCTTGATACGCTTGGCGGCGGCGTGATCAATGCGCGCGCCCGGCAGAACCAGAAGACCGACAGCGTGGCTGTGTTCGGCTCGGTCTCGTGGCAGGCGAGCGACGCGCTCAACCTCACCGCCGGCCTGCGCTACACCGACGACGAGAGGGACTTTGTCGCCCGGCGCACGCTGGGCGCCTTTGGTGCGCCGCCGCTTGGGCCCATCCGCCGCAATCTCTCCGATAGCGCGCTCTCCTGGGACCTCTCAGCCGTCTATACCCTCACCCCGGACGTGAATGTGTATGGCCGTGTGGCCCGCGGCTATCGCGCGCCCTCGATCCAGGGGCGGATCGCGTTTAGCGATGCAGTCACCACGGCGAATTCCGAGTTCGTGACCTCGATCGAGGCGGGCGTGAAGGCCTTCGCCTTCGACCGTCGCCTGCGGGCCGACGTCGGCGTCTTCCGCTATGTGATCGAGGATCAGCAGCTGACCGCCATCGGCGGCGCCGGCAACTTCAACCAGTTGATCAACGCCGACGAGGGCATCGGCCAGGGCTTCGAGCTCGATCTGGAATGGCTGCCGCTCGACAATCTCGCCATCACGGGCGGCCTGTCCTACAACCAGACCGAGATCAACGATCCCACCCTGCGCGTGGCGCCCTGTGGCGCGCCCTGCACCGTGCTCGATCCGGTTGTCGGCGGCCTTGCCCGGATCGACGGCAACAGCTTCCCCAACGCGCCGGAATGGATCGCCAACGTGACGGCGCGCTATTCGATGCCGTTCGGCGACCGGGGCGAGCTGTTCGCCTTCACCGACTGGGCCTACAAGGGCGAAACCAACTTCTTCCTCTATGAGAGCCGCGAGTTCAGCGAAGACGGCTATTGGGAAGGCGGCTTGCGGCTGGGCTATGCCCGGCTCGACGGTTCGTATGAAGTGGCGGTCTATGGCCGCAACATCACCGACGAGACGCGCCTGATCGGCGGCATCGACTTCAACAATCTCACCGGCTTCATCAACAATCCGCGCACCTGGGGCGCCGAGATCAAGATCAAGCGCTGAATGCAGGCGCTCGCGGGCGGCTGATCGCATCGGCCGCCCGGACGCGCGCGCCGGCGGATGAAGCGGGCGCTGACGTGCGGGGATGCCCGCGGTCGGCGCCGTGCTTAACTGAAAACAAAGGCGCAATGCCTAAACGGGACCTCCAGAGGGTCTCATGAGCGGCGCAGGGTTTCGCAATCTCGATAATCTCCGGGTCGCGGGCTCGACAAGCCGCGTTCTGAACCTGCTGCGGCTGAACCAGCAGCACGCAAACGACCCCGAGCATCTCGCCAGGCCATTGTTCCACTCCCCCGCGCTGCGCACCGCGCTTGTGGTGAAGCATCGATTGCGCGCCGACGAGACCTTCGTCTTCAGCCGGTCGCGCCGCAGCGCCACCAAGCTGATCCTGCCGCTCGACGCCACCGATCTGAAGCTCGGCGGCCGCTCGTTCTTCGTGCGCCAGAAAGGCTACAACGAGCTGTGCTCGGAGGTGCTGATCAGCGACCCCGATCTTCGCGCCTACGACATGAAGGTTCTGTCGCTGATCGACGAGATCCCCTCGCTCGACCCATTCCTGATGCGCGAGCATTTGCGTCGCAATCAGGTGGACGTCGCCCAGAGCTATTTCGAGATCGCCCCGAGCGATCTGGCCCGCATGAGCGGCTATGTCGGGCGCGAAATCAAGAAACTGATCGATCTGGCCTTCGCCGGCGCGCCGGGGGCGGCGGCTTATGCCGACAAGATGGTCGAAGCGCTTCTGGCCAATGACATCACCGAGCGGCTGGACCCGCTGCGCATGACGCTTCGCCTCGAAGGAGAGGACTACAAGGAAGGCATGTTCAGCTGGAAGGGCTTCCTCTACTACAAGTGGATGCTTTCGGAGCTGAGCTTCAACCTGCGCCGTGTGGTGAAGGAAATGAGCGAGCTGCGCGTGATCGGCCCGCGTGATCCTGAAACCAGCGTCTATCTGTTCCAGTCCCGCGACCGGATCACCAAACGCCTCAGCCGCGAAACAGCGGCGGTGCGCCTCGCCCTCAAGGTCTATGACGACGCCTATCGCGATCTAACCGATCACTCGCGTCCGCTGGCGTTTCGCGAATTCCTGCTGAAGGCGCCCCATATGTTCCTCTCGCTTGGCGAGAAGGTTGGCGTGATCTCCCACATCGTCAGTTTCTGGCAGTTCCGGTTTCCGGCGGGCAAGGCGATCGAGCTTTCGGTGGCCGATGCGCTCGACCTGTTTGCGGATTTCGATTCCAACCTGATGGACGATCCACAGGCCGACGCAGCCTGAAGCCGGCTCAGCTCTGGCAGGCCGGGCACCAGAAGGTCGACCGGCCCGCCTGCACGAAGCGCTCCACCACGCCGCGCCTGGCGCCGCAGGCGCAGGGAGCGCCCTCCCGATCATAGACGTCGAAGCGCTCCTGAAAGCCGCCCAGCGCGCCATCGGCCGCCGCGAAATCACGCAGCGTGGAGCCGCCAGCCTCGATCGCCTCGCGCAGGACCGCCTGGATCGCCTGGGCCAGACGGCCGGCCTCCTTCGCCGTCACACTCCCGGCTGTTCGCAGGGGCGACAGGCGCGCGCGAAACAGCGCTTCGCACACATAGATGTTGCCAAGCCCCGCCACGACGCGCTGATCCAGCAAGGCCGCCTTCAAGGGCGTGCGTTTGCCGCAGAGCGCTTCGGCCAAGACCGAAGCGCTAAACCCGTTGCCGAGAGGTTCGGGTCCCAGCGCGGCGAAGTGGCGGCACGTCTCCAGCGCCTCCTGCGCCACCAGATCCATGTATCCGAACCGGCGGGGGTCGTTGTAAATCACCGCGGCCCCACCCTCGAGATGAAACACGACATGATCGTGCTTGGGATCGGCTCCGGTCTCATAGACATAATCGCCAAAGCCGAAGGTTTCCCCCGCCGCTGACACGCTGAACCGGCCCGACATGCCCAGATGCAGGATCAGCGCCTCGCCCGATCCCAGCCGAGCGACCAGGAACTTCGCCCGCCTCTCCAGCGCCTCGATCCGCGTGCCCGTGAGGCGTTCGCCAAACCGGTCGGGAAATGGAAAGCGCAGGTCGGGCCGCCGCTGCTCCACCCGGATCAGCCGCCGGCCGGACATCACCGGCTGAAGCCCGCGCCGGACTGTTTCGACCTCCGGCAACTCAGGCATGGGCGGCGAAGAAAGCTTCAGTCTGCGCCCAGGCGTCGGCCGCCACTCCCGGGTCGTGGTCGTGGCCGCGATCCGAGAAGAAACCATGGCCTGCCGGCCAGACCCTGACCGGCACGCCGGGATGGGCTGCACGCACTTCGGCCACCGCGCTCGGCGGGATGGAGGCGTCGCGCTCGCCATAATGCAGCGCGATCGGCGCCTTTGGCGTCTCCTCCAGCAGGGTGTTGATCAGCCGGCCATAGAAGCCGACGCTGGCGGCGACCCCCCGCGCAGCGACACGCCGCCAGCCACGCCACCGTGCCGCCCC
The DNA here is from genome assembly GCA_044340025.1 of Caulobacterales bacterium. Taxonomy (GTDB): domain Bacteria; phylum Pseudomonadota; class Alphaproteobacteria; order Caulobacterales; family Aquidulcibacteraceae; genus JBIIUJ01. The sequence goes on along the minus strand of JBIIUJ010000004.1, from coordinate 22,391 downwards.
AGCAGAAGCCAGCCACGCCACCGTGCCGCCCCAGCAGAAGCCAGCGACAAACACTGGCGCCGCGAGAAGATCGATCGCCGCCTGGCAATCGGCGGCCACCTGGTCCCAGCTTGTCGCCTTCACCGCCGCAAGGCCCTTGGCCACGCCCTCGGGCGCATAGCTCGCGACGAAATCGCGCTCGATCCGATCAAAAAAGCTGGGCGCGATCACTTCATAGCCCTCCTCGCCGAAGCGGGAGGCGAGCGCGCGCATGTTGGCGTTCAGCCCGAAGATTTCCTGAACCAGCACAAGGCCGCCCTTGCGGCGGCCGCGAGCGGGCGCGCGCAACGCTCCGATCCCGGTGGGAAGCTCGATCAACTCCAACACGCGCACTCCCGATTTACGCTGGCGTCATGCCCCGGTTGGCGCATACTTGCGAGCAAGAACAACAGGAAACGCCCATGCTTCGGTTGGTGCAAGCCGCGCTCGGCGCAGCTTTCCTCGCCACGACGGCCGCCGCCGCCGATCGCCCGCCCGACGTCCCCGAAGCGGTGTTCGCGACGGCGGAAGACCTGGCCGGCCGGATGGTCGCGCAGGTGCGCGTGAACGGCCAGGGCCCCTTTCCGTTCATCATCGATACGGGCGCAAACCGCACCGCCATCACCCGCGCTCTGGCCGACAAGCTGCAGCTGCCAGCTGAGCCGCCAGGCCGCGTGGAGGGCGTCACGGGCGCTCAGGATATGGCGTTCGCCCGGATCGAGGCGCTGGAGGCCGGCCCCCAGCGCACGATCACGGTCTCCGCCCCGGTGATCGAATCGCGCGTCACGTCTGGCGCGATGGGACTTCTGGGCGTGGACGGGCTGGGCCAGCGCCGCCTGGAACTGGATCTGGCCAGCGGGGAAGCGCGCATCACCCGCTCCACCCGCACCCGTCCGCCGCGCGGTACGGTCGTGGCCCTGGGCTATACCCGGTTTGGCGGCCTGTTCGTCGTCCGTGGACTGATCGACGAGCGCATCCGGGTCAATGTGATCCTCGACACAGGCGCCGAGCGCACGCTGGGCAATCGGGCGCTGGCCCGCGCGCTCGGCCGGCGGTGGCTGCCGCTCGGCCAGGCGGCGATCGCGCGGGTGAGCGGGGCGACCGGCGCGCTGGCGCGCGGCGATATCGGCTATCTGCCGCCGATCGCGCTCGGGGGCGCTGAAATCTCCGACGCCACGATGATCGTGGGCGATTTTCACGTGTTCAGCGTCTGGGGCATGGCCGACGAGCCGACGCTGCTTCTGGGCATGGACGTGCTGGGCAACGCCAGAAAGCTGGCCATCGACTATGGCCGGCGTGAGTTGCACCTCACGCTCTAGGCCTCGTCCGTTTACGTATTGAAGCGGAAGTGCATCACGTCGCCGTCCTGCACCACATAGTCCTTGCCTTCCAGGCGCATCTTCCCGGCCTCTTTCGCGCCCGCCTCGCCCTTGAAGGCGACATAGTCGGGATAGGCGATCGTCTCGGCCCGGATGAAACCTTTCTCGAAGTCGGAATGGATCACGCCGGCGGCCTGCGGCGCGGTCGCGCCCTTCGGGATCGTCCAGGCGCGCGCCTCCTTCGGGCCGGCGGTGAAATAGGTCTGGAGGCCCAGAAGATCATAACCCGCATGGATCAGCCGGTTGAGCCCTGGCTCCTCCAGCCCGACTGCTTGCAGATACTCCGCCTGCTCCTCATCGGAGAGGACGGCGAGCTCGGCTTCCATCTGCGCGCAGATCACCACCGCCTGGGCCCCTTCGGCCTTGGCGCGGGCGAGCACGGTTTCGGAAAAGGCGTTGCCGCTCGCGGCTGAGCCCTCATCCACGTTGCAGACGAACAGCACCGGCTTGGCGGTCAGGAGCTGGAGCATGGCGAAGGCCTTGGCCTCGTCCTTCTCCACCTGCACCAGCCGGGCAGGTTTGCCGGCGTCCAGCAGCGTCTTGGCGCGCAGGCAGAGATCCAGCGTCAGCTTTGCATCCTTGTCGCCGCCCTTGGCCTTTTTCTCCAGCGCCGGGATGCGCTTTTCGAGGCTTTCGAGGTCTGCGAGCATCAGCTCGGTCTCGACCGTCTCAAGATCCGCCAACGGATCGATCCGGCCTTCCACATGGGTGATGTCGTCGTTCTCGAAACAGCGCAGCACATAGGCCACCGCCTCGGTCTCGCGGATGTTGGCGAGAAACTGGTTGCCCAGACCCTCGCCCTTGGAGGCCCCGCGCACCAGACCGGCGATATCCACGAAGTTCATCCGTGTGGGGATGATCTCCTTCGACTTGGCGATCTCTGCCAGCGCCTTCAGGCGCGGCTCGGGCATGGCCACGTCGCCCACATTGGGCTCGATCGTGCAGAACGGGTAATTGGCGGCCTGGGCCGCCGCGGTCTTGGTGAGGGCGTTGAAGAGCGTGGACTTGCCCACATTCGGCAGGCCCACGATGCCGCATTTGAAGCCCATGGGGGACGCTTTCCTTGATCGCTGATCCCGTGCGCGAGCGCGGGGAAATTCGACCGGGGCTTCTAGCAGGTTCTCCTGCCATGGCGAGCGCCGATGCGAGAGCGGGGCTGCTTGCATAAAGCGCGCCGCCTCCCTCCGGCGAAGGCCGGAGCCCAGACGTCGAGCGCAGCGCCTGGGGATCTGGGCCCCGGCCTTCGCCGGGATCGGGGGGGGGTACAGCGAGGGCGGGGCGCCCATCCTTGCCGGGTGGGCTCGGCAAAGGGCGCCGCAACAGGGGCGCCGTCTCAAGAAGATCGCAACACAAACAGGATATTGGATGCGGCCCGGCGCTTGCCTCTGCAATCTCCTGGGAGCGACGAGATGCGCAGCAGCCAATCCCGTATCGGGGCCGAAGATATCGCCAATATCGCGTGGGTGATGGTGGATCGCCATGGCGCGCGCGCGCCGGCCGAGGCCGAACGCGTGATCGGCGAGCTGGAGGCCGAGGGCGAGGCCTTTTCCGCCGAGTGCTGGCGCATCCTGAAGACGATGGTGGAAGATGCGCTGGCCGGCCGTATGCGGCGCGGAGCGATCACGCTGCACTGAGGCGGTCGCCGCCTGTCGACCGGGGGGTGAGCAAGAGCGGCCTGCCGGCTTGAATGCGGCCGCGCCATGGGCGAACCGGGGGCGGCCATCCGCTTCAGGGAGCCGCCTCATGACCGCCAAGGACCTTTCCGCAGACTATGCCCACGCGGGCTTCGGCGCCCGGCTTGGCTTTGGCGCGAAGAGGGCGCTGATCGTGATCGATTTCTGCAACGCCTACGCTACGCCGGGCTCGCCGCTTTATGCCGGCGAGGCGATCGAGCAAACACGCGCCGCAGCCCAGCGCCTTCTGGAGGCCGCCCGCGCCAAGGGCCTGCTGATCCTGCACACCACGGTGCGCTACACGCCGGGCGGGGTGGATGGCGGGGTGTTCTATCGCAAGGCGGGGCCGCTGAAGCTGTTTCAGGAGGGGGCCGACCCGCATCTGCAGGATTTCTGCCCGGGGCTTGCGCCGGCGCCGGGCGAGCCGGTGATCGTGAAGCAATACGCCAGCGCGTTTTTCGGCACCTCGCTTGCCTCCACGCTGCATGCGGCCGGGGTGGACTGCCTGCTCATTGCGGGGGTTTCCACCTCCGGCTGCGTGCGCGCCACGGGGCTGGACGCATGCCAGAACGGCTTCATCCCCATCGTGGTGCGCGAGGCGGTGGGCGACCGCGATCCCCGCGTGCATGAGGCCAATCTGTTCGACCTCAACGCCAAATACGCCGATGTGGTGGGGCTGGACGAGGCGCTCGCCGCCCTCTGACGGGCCGCTTGATCGGGCGCAGCCGCGCGCTAGGCTTGAGCCAAACACCACCAGAACCTCTGCTCAAGGAAACCGTCTCATGTCCGTCCCGCCCGTGCTGTCGCGCCTGCGCCTCCCCGTCATTGGGGCGCCGCTGTTCATCGTCTCCAACCCGGATCTGGTGATCGCCCAGTGCAAGGCCGGCGTGGTGGGCAGCTTTCCGGCGCTCAACGCTCGGCCGGCGCCTGTGCTGCACGAGTGGCTGGACCGCATCACGACCGAACTTGCCGAATGGGACGCGAAAAACCCCGACCGGCCTTCCGCCCCCTTTGCGGTGAACCAGATCGTTCACAAGACGAACGACCGGCTCGAGCACGACGTGGAAGCCTGTGTGAAATTCAAGGTGCCCGTCATCATCACCTCGCTCGGCGCGCAGCCCTGGCTGAATGACGCCATCCATTCCTATGGCGGCGTTGTGCTGCACGACATCATCAACAACGCCTTCGCGAAGAAGGCGGTGGAGAAGGGGGCCGACGGCCTGATCGCGGTGGCGGCAGGCGCGGGCGGCCATGCGGGCGCGCTCTCGCCCTTCGCGCTGGTGCAGGAAATCCGCGAGTGGTTCGATGGCCCTCTCGCCCTGTCCGGATCGATCGCCAACGGCGATGCGGTGCTGGCCGCCCAGGCCCTGGGGGCCGATTTCGCCTATATCGGGTCCGCCTTCATCGCGACCGACGAGGCTAACGCCGAAGAAGCCTACAAGCAGATGATCGTCGATAGCCGGGCGGAAGACATCGTCTACACCAACCTCTTCACCGGCGTGCACGGCAATTATCTCAAGCCGTCCATCGTGGGTGCGGGCCTCGACCCCGACAATCTGCCCAAGTCCGATCCGTCGGCTATGAATTTCGGCTCCGGCGGCAATACGTCGAAGAAGGCATGGCGCGATATCTGGGGCTGCGGCCAGGGCATTGGCGCGGTGAAGGGCATCGGCCCGACCGCCGATTTCGTGGCCAAGCTCGAGCGCGAATATACTACCGCCAAGGCCCGGCTCGCGGGCGCTGCGCGGTTCGCGCTGGCCGCCGAGTAGCGCCCCACCCGGTCGTCCTCGCGAAGGCGAGGACCCATTCGACCGGGCTGCAGCCTATGGATCCTCGCGTGCGCGAGGATGACGGGACGGCAGTGCCTGCAGTAGCCACACCCTGTCGTCCTCGCGAAGGCGAGGACCCAGCTGACTGGGCTGCTGCTTCTGGATCCTCGCGTGCGCGAGGATGACGGGAGGACGGCGCTTGCAGTAGCCACGCCCGCGGCGTGAGGCTAAAGCCCGCGCACCATGCTGGAGATCGACGACCTCACCTACCGGATCGGGCAGCGCGCGCTGTTTGATGGCGCGCGCGCCAGCCTGTCGGAGGGCTGGAAGGTCGGCCTTGTCGGCCGCAACGGCACGGGAAAGTCCACCCTTCTGCGCCTTATCCAGGAGGAGGCGGGCGCGCCCGGCGGCGCGATCCGGCTGAAGCGCGGCGCGCGGCTGGGCTTTGTGGCCCAGGAGCTTCCCGCAACCGATCAGCCGCTGCTGGAGGCGGTGCTGGACGCCGACCGCGAGCGCGCCGATCTCCTGCGCCTGGCCGAGACCAGCACAGACCCCGACGAGATCGCGGCCGCCCATGTGCGGCTGGTCGATATCGACGCCCACTCCGCTCCGGCGCGGGCGGCCGCGATCCTGTCCGGCCTTGGCTTCACAGACGCAGACCTTGAAAGGCCGACGCGGGCGTTTTCCGGCGGCTGGCGGATGCGCGCGGCGCTGGCGGGCGTTCTGTTCGCCACGCCGGACCTGCTCCTCCTCGACGAGCCGACCAATTACCTCGATCTGGAGGGCGCGGCCTGGCTGGAGGGTTTCCTGCGCCGGTATCCCGCCACCGTGCTGCTGGTCAGCCACGACCGCGAGATGCTCAACCGGTCTGTCACGCACATTCTGGCGCTGGAGCACGGCAAGCTGGAAGTGTTTCCCGGCGGCTATGACCTCTATCTGCGCCGGCGGGCGGAGCGGGCCGCGGGCCTCGCCGCCCAGAAGGTGAAGCAGGAGGCCGAGCGCGCGCACCTGCAAAGCTTCATCGACCGGTTCCGCGCCAAGGCGAGCAAGGCGCGTCAGGCGCAAAGCCGGATCAAGCGTCTGGCGAAGATGCAGGAGATCGCGGTTCCGCTCGCCGACCGTGCGATCCCGTTCACCTTCCACGAGCCCGTGGAGCTGGCCTCCCCGCTGGTTCAGATAGAGGAGGCCGAGCTTGGCTATGCGCCAGGCAAGCCGGTGCTGCGCGAGGTGGACTTCCGGCTCGACCACGACGACCGGATCGGCATCATCGGCGCCAATGGTCAGGGCAAGACCACGCTCGTGAAGGCGATCGCGGGCCGGCTCGGCCTGCTGGCGGGCGCGCGGCGGTCCTCACGGGCTGTGGAGATCAGCTACTTCAGCCAGGATCAGCTCGACGAGCTGCACCCCGACGAGACGGTGCTGGAGCATGTGCGCAGCCTCGAGCCCGCCGCCACGCCCGCCCGCCAGCGCGCGCTCGCCGCCGCCATGGGCTTTGGGCCGCAGAAGGTCGAGACCAAGGCCGGCGCGCTCTCTGGCGGCGAGAAGGTGCGCCTTCTGATGGGCCTCTTGGCGCACAAGCGCCCGCATGTGCTGATCCTCGACGAGCCGACCAGCCACCTCGATATCGACAGCCGGGAGGCGCTGATCCTGGCGCTCAACGAGTTTGCCGGCGCGGTGCTGCTCATCACCCACGATGTCTATCTCGCCGAGGCGGTGGTGGACCGGCTGGTGCTGGTGAAGGATGGGCGCGCGCGCGCCTATGACGGCGACCTCGACGATTATCGCGCGCTGATCCTCGCCGCAGACCGCACCCGCGCGCCGGGCCGGGCCGAGCGCGACGCCCGCCCGGCGGCGGGGCAGAAGCCCGCCAAAGGCAATCCCGTCGCGCTGAAGCGGCGCGCCAGCGATGCGGAGGCGGAGATGGCGCGGCTCGCGGCCGAGGTGGAAAAGATCGACGCCGCGCTCGATCACGGCGGCCTGTTTGCCCGCGACCCCGGCCGCGCCAAAGCCCTCTCGGCCCAGCGCGAGACGGCCATCGCCGCGCTTGGCCGCGCCGAGGAGCGCTGGCTGGAGGCCTCCGCCGCGCTGGAAGGCGCCTGACGGGATGGCCTGCATCTGCTAGGCTTTGGCGGCCATGAACGCGCTCTTCCGCTCCCTCGCCACAGGGCCCACCCGCCGCAAGCTGACGGGCGCGGACGCGGAAGCGATTCTCGCCGCCTCCGGCGAGGATCGGATCAAGGGCCTGGAACTGATCGACGGAGACTTGATCCAGATGCCAGCCGAAGGCGATCTGCATGTCACATTGAAAGTCCGCCTCAACCGCTGGCTCGTGCGGGCCGCGCCGGATGATGTGCTGGTCGCGCCTGAAGCGCCCTTGAAGCTCTCCGAGAGCGACTGGCCCGAGCCGGAGTTCTTTCTCTACCCAGCCTCGGTTGCGGCCGCCGACGTCCGCGGACCCGACGCGCTGCTGGTGATCGAGATCGGGGTGTCGAGCCTCGCCTATGATCTGGCCGAGAAGGCCGAGCTCTATGCCCGCCATGGCGTGCGCGAGTATTGGGTGGTCGATCCCGCAGCGGCGCGCACCCATGTGCATCGCGGGCCCGAAGGCGCGCGCTGGACACAGGTCAGCGCCATTCCCGCCGACCAGACGATCAATCCGCAGGCGCTGGAAGGCCTCATTTTTCGGCTGTCAGACTTGCTCTGACGGCTTCGCCGGTTCGTACTGGACAGCCGCGCGTGCGACCGTCACACAAGCAGGGCCTGAGTTTTTGAGAGCCCGCCATGACTGACGCCACAGCGCCCACGCCCAAGCCGTCCCTTCTTGCTGGCTGGTTCGCCACGCCGCTCTGGATCCGGATCGTTGGGGCGATGATCCTGGGCGCGCTGGTCGGGCTGGGGATCGGGGACGGCGCGAAGGAATTGAAGATCATCGGCGACGTGTTCGTCGAGGCGATCCGCATGCTCGTCGTGCCGCTGATCTTCGCCACCATCACGGCGGGCGTCGTGGCGATCGGCAGCCCCAAGGCGCTGGGCCGAACCGGCGGCTGGACGATCGGGTTTTATGTTGTCACCAGCGTTCTGGCGGTCTGCCTCGGTCTGCTTCTGGGCAGCCTATTCCAGCCCGGCGCCGGGCTGGACCTTGTGCCCAGCGTGACCCCGGAAACCACCGCCCCGCCCACCTGGCAGGAGCTTCTCCTCGGCGTGATCCCCGAAAACCCGGTGAAGGCGATGGCCGAGGGTCAGGCGCTGCCGATCATCGCGTTCGCGGTTCTGTTCGGGCTCGGCCTGCTCATGGCCGGCGACAAGGCCAAACCCACCAGCGCGGCGATCGACGGGGCGGCGGAAGCGCTGTTGCGGCTCGTGGGCGTGGTGATGGAGCTGGCCCCGTTCGGCGTGTTCGCGCTGATGGCCTTCGTGGTGGGAACGCTGGGCGTGGAAGCGCTCGTGCCGCTCCTCGCGCTCGTGGGCGTGGTCTATCTCGCGCTCTTCTTGCACGCCACGCTGGTCTATGGTTCGGCGATCAAGTTTCTCGCCGGTCTGCCGGTGTTGCCTTTCTATCGCGGCATGCTGGATGCGATGGCGGTGGCCTATTCCACCTCGTCCTCGAACGCGACGCTTCCGGTGACGATGCGCTGCTGCACCGAGAATCTCGGCGTGCCGCAGGCCAAAACCTCGTTTGTCACCTCGCTCGGCGCCACGATCCACATGGACGGCACGGCCATCTATCTCGCGCTCGTCACCACTTTCGGGGCGCAGGTGTTCGGGGTGGAGCTTGGGCCGGCGCAGCTTGTGATGATCGTGCTCACCGCCACGCTGGGCGCCATCGGCGCGGCCGGCGTGCCGGGCGGCTCGTTTGTCATGATGCCGCTGGTGCTTGGCGCGGGGGGCGTGCCGCTGGAAGTCATCCCGATCATCCTGGCGGTGGACCGTGTGATGGATATGGCGCGTACGGTCGTTAACGTTCTCGGCGATGCGACGTGCGCGGTCGCAGTCTCGAAGTGGGACGGCGATCTGGACGAAGACGTCTATCGCGGTCGCGACGTCGCCTGACGATCGGTCTCTGTGGCCGTCACAAGACCGTCATAAAAGAAAAAATATCCGTAAAACAAACAGGTGAATGGGCCTCTCAGGGGCATGTTATGCCGTGTCCGGACGAAATTTTTTCTTGACGCCTGATCCGGCGCGTCGCTTCATGACGGTCTTGTGACACTTTAGCGTCATGGAGATGACAAATGAAAATCCTTGCCCTGGCCGCCCTTTTCGTCGCGGCCCCTGCGCTCGCTTTCGACGGATCGGGCGGCGCCGCGTCGGACCCGTTCGTGGGCCGGCCTGAAACCAAAATCCCCTACGCCGCCCAGGATGGCGTGCGTCAGTTCGCTCTGATCCGGGGCGAACGCAGCGATATTCTCTTTCTCGAAGGCCGCGACGGCGCCTGGTATCGCGCCAAGTTCGATGCCGCCTGCCCCGGTGCGGACGACGCCACGCTGATGGTGTTCCGCACGCGCGGCGGCTCCGCGCTCGACGCCAACGGCACGGTCTATGTCGATCGCGCGCGCTGCGAGATCGAAAGCCTCGTCTCGGTCAACCGCACCGAAGCGCTGGCCATGGGCCTGACCGAGCCGGCCCGCGCCAGCACCCAGGTTGCGGCGCTCGGCCCCAACTAGGCAGCGGCAAGCCCGCCCGGTCAGCCAGATCGGGCGGGCGTTTCCGATAGCGTTTCTGACTGCACGCCTCAGTGCGCGGCTTGCCCAAAGCCGCTAGCATCGACGCCATGTTGACGATCTATGGCGACGCGCGCTCGGGCAATTGCCTCAAGGTCCGCTGGACAGCGGAACTGCTCTCGATCCCTCATTCCTGGGTGGAGGTGCTGGCGCTCACCGGCGCGGCTCAGACCCCAGCCTTTCTGGCCCTGAATCCTGCGGGGCAGGTGCCGGTTGTCACGCTGGCCGATGGCCGTCCGTTGGCGCAGTCAAACGCCATCGTGCTTCACCTCGCCGAGGGCTCGTCGCTTATCCCGGCTGACGCCTATGACCGGGCCAAGGCGCTGGAATGGATGTTCTGGGAGCAATACAGCCATGAGCCCGTCATCGCGGTGCGCCGCGCGGACGTGGCTTTTCGTGGAAAGACCGAGGCAGAGATCGACCCCAGTCTCCTGCCGCGTGGCCGCAAGCTGCTGGGTGTGATGGAGGGCTGGCTCAAGGATCGGCCGTGGTTTTCCGGCCCCTCCTTTGGCGTCGCCGACATTGCGCTCGTGGCTTATACGCGCGTGGCCCATGAGGGCGGCTTCACACTCGCCGAAACCCCCGCGGTTCAGCGCTGGGTGCGCGCGTGCGAAGCTGAACTCGGCATTCCCGCCGCCTGAGCCGTGCTTGCCCGCCGGGACTGGCGTGATACCTGCTGGCGCATGAGCCTGATCCAGATCCTTATCGCCATCGCCGCCACGGCCTTTGCCGGCCTGCTCGGCTGGGCCATCGCCACGGGAGACTTCCTTCAGGAGGGCGCGGTGCTGCTGTCCCTGCCGTGGGGGCAGGTGACGCTGGCCGATCTGTATCTCGGCTTTTTCCTGTATGCGGTGCTGGTGTTTGTGGTGGAGCGCTCGAAGCTCTCCGCCGCGTTTTGGGCGCTGCCGGTGTTTGTGCTCGGCAATGTGTGGGCGGCGCTCTGGTTCATCCTGCGCTGGAAGCAGATCGTGGCGCGGCTCAGGCCGCCGCCGGAAACGCCGCAGCCTTGAGCACATCGGCCAGAGCGCGGGCCTCGTCGGCGCGGGCGGCGCCGGTTCGCCACGCGACCCCGATCTGACGCCCGATCAGCGGCGGATCGAATGGACGCACCGCCACGTCTGCGCCGGCCACGCCCGCATCGGCCGCCATGCGCGGCAGCAGCGACACGCCAAGCCCGCCGGCCGCCATCTGAACCAGCGTGAAGAGCGAGGTGGCGCGCACCTCAGCCTCGCCGGGCGGCTGGGCCAACCGGCAGGCCGCCAGCGCATGATCGCGCAGGCAGTGGCCATCCTCCAGCAGCAGCAGCGTCTCGCCTTCCAGATCGGCTTGCGACACCGTCTTGCGCGCAGCAAGGCTATGGTCGGCGGGCCCGATGAACAGGAACTCGTCCTCGCCCAGCGCCAGCGTCTCGATGCCGGGCGCGGCGTAGGGCAGGGCGATGACGGCCGCATCCAGCGCGCGCGCGCGCACCGCATCGAGAAGCCGGCTGGTCAGATCCTCGCGCAGGAACAGGCGCAGACGGGGAAAGCGCGCCTTCACGCTGGGCAGGGCGCGCGGCAGCAGAAAGGGCGCGATGGTGGGAATGACGCCAAGCCGGAAGCTGCCGCTCAGGGGCTCTGCGGCCCCGCGCGCCGCCTCGCTCAGCGCGGCCGCATCCGCCAGCAGCGCGCGCGCGCGCCGCAGCGTCTCCGCCCCCGCGGGGGTGAACGACAGGCCCGACCGCCCCCGCTCCACAAGCCGCACGCCCAAAAGCCCCTCCAGCTCCTTCACGCCTGCCGACAGCGACGGCTGCGTCACGCCCACCGCATCAGCGGCGGCCACGAAGGAGCCCTGATCGGCCAGCGCGACGAGGAAGGAGAGCTGGCGGAGCGTGGGGAGGATCATTGCGCTTGTATAGGCGTAATCTATTCGGACGCCAAGAATAATTGATTTGAAAGCTGGCCCGATCCGCCCCATATCCCGCCTCCTTCCCCCGAAGACAGCCTTAAGGAGTAGACATGCTTGGCGTTGGCGACGTTATGCCCAGCTTTGAAGTGGTGGGCGTGAAGCCCGGCTTCACGAAGCACGAAGAGAACGGCGTGTCGGCTTTCGAGCCGATCACGGAAAAGAGCTTCCCCGGCAAGTGGAAGGTCATCTATTTCTACCCGAAGGATTTCACCTTCGTCTGCCCGACCGAGATCGTGGCCTTTGACGCGCTGGTGAAGGAATTCGCCGACCGCGACTGCGTGGTGCTTGGCGGCTCCACAGACAATGAGTTCTGCAAGCTGGCCTGGCGGCGCGAGCATCCCGATCTGAACAACATGAAGCAGTGGGCCTTCGCCGACACCAAGACCGGCAATCTGGTCGATGGCCTGGGCGTGCGCGACAAGACCGCCGGCGTGGCGCTGCGCGCGACCTTCCTGGTCGATCCCGACGGCGTGATCCAGCACGTCTCGGTCAACAACCTCAACGTCGGTCGCAACGCCGACGAGATCCTGCGCCTGCTCGACGCATTCCAGACCGACGAACTCTGCCCGTGCGATCGGGCCGTCGGCGGCGACGTGCTGCGCCCGGCGGCCTGATCGCTCCCGCAGTCCCCCTCCGCCGCCCGACACGGCGGAGGGGGCTTTTCTTCCCCATCGCAAGGACCACCCCATGTCGCTTGATGCTCTGCGCGACCTCATTCCCGACTACGCCAAGGACATCCGCCTCAATCTCGGCACGCTGGCCTCAGAGACCCATCTCTCCGACCAGCAGAAATGGGGCGCCTACCTCGCGGCGGCGCACGCCACGGGCGTGCCGGCGGTGGTGAAAGCGATCGAGGCGGAAACCGCCGGGCGCCTCTCGGAGCCAGCCCGGTCGGCGGCCAAGTCCGCCGCCGCGATCATGGCGATGAACAACGTCTATTACCGCGCGCTGCATCTGATGAAGAATCAGGAATACGCCGGCATGCGCGCCAGCCTGCGGATGAATGTGATCGGCAATCCCGGCGTGGAGCGGGTTGATTTCGAGCTGTGGTGCGTCGTGGTGTCGGCGATCAATGGCTGCGGCATGTGCCTGGACAGCCACGAAGTGGAACTGAAAAAGCACGGCGTGACCGCGCTTCAGATCCAGACCGCGCTGCGTATCGCCGCCGTGGTGAACGCCGCCAGCGCGGTTCTGCGGGCGGAAGCCGCCGCCGCCTGACCGGTCAGGACGCCAGGCTGAACCCTGCCGGGCTGGCCCGGCCGGCGCCCTGTGCACGCACGCTCGTCAGCACGGCTTCAAGGGCCGCCGGCCGGATCGGCTTGGGAATGAAACCGCTCATGCCAGCCGCCCGGCAGGCGGCCTGATCCTCCGCGCCGGCGTTGGCTGTAAGCGCCACGATCGGGGTGGTTGTATTGGGCCCTTCGCCTGCCCGGATCGCGCGCGCAGCGGCAAGTCCGTCCATCACCGGCATCTGCAGGTCCATCAGGATCAGGTCGTAGCGCCCAACCCCGGCCGCCTCCACCGCCTGGGCGCCGTCTTCGGCAAACACCGCCCGACAGCCCCAGCCCTCCAACAGCTTCAGCGCGACAAGCCGGTTTGTGGCATTGTCTTCGGCCACAAGCACGCTCAGCGGGGTCTGGTCGGGAAGATCATCGAGGGCGAATTCCTCCAGCTCCAGTTCGGGCGCTGCTTCCCCGATCGGCGCCTCCAACCAGAAGTGCGAACCTTTGCCCAGCGCTGAATCAACGCCCATGTCGGCGCCCATCAGATCGGCGAGCCGGCGCGAGATGGCGAGGCCCAGGCCCGTCCCGCCTTTGGCGCGCGAGAGGTGATCGTCCGCCTGCTCGAAAGCGGCGAACAGACGCTCGACCTGATCGGGGGCGATGCCCAGGCCGGTGTCGCGCACGCTGAGGCGCAGCCGGCCGGGCGCAGGCTGGGTGAAGGCCACATCGACCGAGCCCGTATCGGTGAACTTGATTGCATTGCCGATCAGGTTGAACAGGATCTGGCGCAGCCGCATCGCGTCCGCATTGGCGCGCGCCGGCAGCGCCGGATCGACCGTGACGGTGTAGGAAAGGCCTTTTTCGTCCGCCCGCGACCGCCAGAGCGCCTCTGCATCCATCGACAGCGCGGCCAGACTGAAATCGACCGGCGCGATCTCCATCTTGCCGGCCTCGATCTTGGCCATGTCGAGCACGTCGTTGAGGATGTGGAGCAGCAGCTCGCCGGAATCGATGATGGTCTGACCCATGCGCTGGCGCTCGGGATCGCGCTCGTCGCGGCGCAGGATATGGGCGATGCCCAGGACGCCGTTCAGCGGGGTCCGGATCTCGTGGCTGACGGTGGCAAGGAAGGCCGACCGCGCCCACACCGCTTCTTCCGCGCGCTCGCGCGCGGCGGTCAGGGCGACCTCGCGTTCCTCCACCTGCGTCATCAGGCGGGCGAAAGAGTCCGAAAGGCCCTCAAGCTCGGCGGCCCCGCTCCAGCGCTGCGCCGGAGGCCGAAACCGGCCGGTGGCGCGCGCATCGGACACAGCGCCCACCAGCTGCCCTATCGGGCGCAGCACGGCGGCATGAACAACGAACTGATACAGGAAAACCGCAATGGTCGCCGCGATCATGAAGGCGACGAACACCGCGATCAGCGTGTCGCGGCCGGCATTGAGGATGATGCGGGGGTTTTCCACCTGTACATAGGCGATGGGAGCGCTGCCGTCGGCCATGATCGGCACATAAATGTGGTCCACGGCGTCGGTGTGGGCCAAGATCGCGGGGGCGCGCGGCGTCGCTGCGCGGGCCTCGGGCGGGGCGGCTTCCGGCGCGACCAACCGCAAGCCGAGGCCGAAACGCTTTCCAAGCGCCTTGATGTCGGCGGGGCCGAACTCGCGCCACATCACCATCACGCCCCGCGGCGCGCCCGACCCATCGCTGCGCAGCACATAGCTTGCCGTCTGGAAGACGAGATGCCCGTCGATGAAGCGGCGGGAGGAGCCGACATTGTCCAGGCCTTCGCCCAGAGCGAGCGTGGCGATGTCCAGCCGCTCGGGCGCCAGCCGGCGCTCCGGATTCGGCTCGTCGGCGCGGCCCATCGCCAGCCGGCGGCCCTGCATGTCGTAGATGCCGATCTCGTCCACCCCGATGCGGGCAAGGCCCTCGGCGCTGGTATAGTCTTCCAGGAATTCCGCATCCTGTGTCGCCAGCCCCGCGTAGGAGCCATTGTACATCGCCCAGTCGGCGATGTGGCCTTCGAGGTTTTGGCCATCGCGCGCCAGCGACCCGTTCAGCGCGAGGGACCGGTCGCGCGCCTCGCGCTCTGCGAAGCGCTCATAGGTGGGCCACATGATCGCCCAGCAGATGGCCAGAGCAATGCAGGCGAGCGGCACCGAAATCGCCCAGCCCGCCAGCAGAAGCCGGCGCGTCAATGTCATTGGAAGGTTTCCCGTGCGCTGCGATCTTGCCTCCAGCTTGGCCGGGAACCCCGAAAATCAGGTTAAGGCCAGTGCAGCCAAGCTCACGGCGCCGGCGTCACGCCCAGCCCGTCCAGAAAGGCCCGCACATCGGAGGCGCTTTGCTGGGGCGTTTCTTCCTGCGGAACATGGCCGACGCCGCTATACACGATCACACGCGCGCCTTTGATGTCCTGTCCGAAGCGGGCCGCGTCTGCGGGCGGGATCCATGGGTCCTGATCGCCCCAGAGCACCAGCGTTGGCGCGGAGATGGTGGCGATCCGGCGCCAGATTTCGGGATCGTCCGGCGGCGTGCGGAAGCGCTTCAGCGTGGCGGCGCGATTGCCTTCACGCAGCAGAAGGTCGGTGTAGCGATCCACCAGCGCCGGGGTGACCAGACGATCATCCGCGATCACCGTCTGGAGGTTGCGCTCGATCATGCTGCGATTGGTCATGCTGGAGAACAGATCGCCAAGCAGCGGCAGGCTGGCGAGCACGAACACCGCCGGCGGCCCGCCTTCGCGCGGATAGCCCGCCGCATTGGCCAGGATCAGCGCACGCACCCGCTGCGGATTTTCCGCAGCGTAATACCAGCTCATCGCCCCGCCCATGGAATTGCCGCCCAGCGCAAACCGCTCCAGCCCCAGGGCGTCCGCGACTTCGGTGATGACGGCGCCATAGCGCGCGGCGGTGTAGTCCTTTACCGGGCTGGGGCCCGTAAGGCCGTGACCGGGGAAATCGAACCGGATCACCCGGTAGCGATCGGTCAGGGCGGCGGCCCACGCGTTCCAGGTGAACAGCGAATCGTTGGAGCCGTGCAGCAGCATCAATACCGGGCCATCGCGCGGGCCCTCGTCTTGATAATGCAGGCGCGTGCCGTCCTTCAGGGTCAGGAATTGCGAGGTGGCGGTCGCATAGCGCTTCTCGATCTCCTCGGCCGGGATATCCGAAACGCATCCGGCCAGAATCGCCGCCCCGAAGAGAATTGCCGCCGCCTGCGCCCGCATGAGTTCGCCCTTTCCCTGCCGGCTCTCAGCTAGCCGGTTGCGGCCCGAGAGGCGAGGGGGCCTGCGGCGAAGCGCCTCTCGTCAGCGCCCGCCCCGGCCGGCATGGTGGCGCGCGCATGCTGCTTGATCTCTTTCACCTGCTGGTGGCGACCCACATCATCGCCGGCGCGACGGGGCTGATCACCGTCTGGCTGGCCATCGCCAGCCGGAAGGGGGGGCTGTTCCATCGCCAGTGGGGCGATGTGTTCTGCAAGGCGATCTTTGTGGCCGGCGGCTGCGCGGTGGCGATGGCGATCCTCTCGCTGATCGATCCGCACGGCACCCACCCGCACGTGACAGACATGAGCACCGCCCTGATCCGGGATTTGTTCGGCTGGATGATGCTCTATCTCGGCATGCTGACGCTCGGCCTGGTGCTGCACGGTCTCGACGTGGTCCAGACCCGCCGGCCAGGCGCGGGCAGGCGGCGCACGGTGAACGCCGCGATGCAGCTGCTCACCGTGGCCACGGCGGCCAATTGCGCCATTCAGGGCGCGATGATCGGCCAGCCGCTGATGATCGGCATTTCCGTCATCGGCTTTCTGTCGCCGATCACAAACGCCCTGTTCTTCCGTCTGGCCCGGCCCAGCCGCGCCCAGATCTGGAAGGAGCACGCCAAGGCGCTCGTGGGCGGCGGCATTTCCACCTACACCGCGTTTCTGGCCTTCGGGCTGGTGCGCGCCATGCCGGAACATGCGTTCAATCCCGCCCTGTGGGCGCTGCCCACCCTCGTGGGCGTCTCGATCATCCTCTTTCACTGGTGGAAGATCGACGCCGGCGCCCGGCGCGCGACGACAGGGCTGAGCTAGCGGCGGCCGGCGTTATCGTCACATTTCGGTCGTAAAAGTGTTATGCAACTTTGCCTTTCGCCGGCCGGAACAAGGCCGGCCGGGGTTGACGGCGTGGTTGGCAGAGCAAGTTCGGCGACAGAATGGGTTGATCTTTCAAAGGCGCCGCTTCTTGAAATCCTGAAGCACGCAATCGTTTTCGCCCTGCCGCTCCTTGCCGCCGACGCCTTGTTCATCCTCGCCCATGTCGTGGAGGCGTTCATGGGCGCGCCTGGCGTCATTCATCCGACCCAGCGCTGGACCAGCCTTCACGATGCGCGCAGCATCGCGTCGCACTATGCCTTTGCGAAGATGTTTCTGCTTGCCGCGCTTGTTCTGCTGGCGGGCCTGCGAAGCCGCAACAGAGCCGTGATCGCAGCCGGCGTGTTCATGACGATTCTGGCGGTGGACGACATGCTCGAGCTGCACGAGGCGATGGGCGGCCTGATCAATGCGCATGCTCTTTCCCGCGTCCTCAGCGATCGCTTTGTCGCGCTCGGCAGCCACATCGGCGAGCTTCTGGTCGCGCTGGTTTATGCCGGGGCCTTTGCGCTCATCCTTCTGGCGATGCAGCGGTCCCCGGAGCGCGTGGTGCGGCGGTTTGGCCTCGCGCTCGTTGGTTATCTCGCGCTCCTGGGCCTGTGCGGGGTCGGCTTCGATTTCGCCCACGTGGTCGCCGATCTCGTGCTGGATCGCGCCGTGTTCATGGAAAAGCTGGCGTCGTCGCTGATCGCGCTCGCCGAGGACGGCGGGGAGCTCATCGCGGTCTCGTTCGGCGTCGGGCTCGCAGCTGTGTTCCTGCGGCGCGCGCCATGGGGGACGGCGGCGCCGGCCATGCCCGCGCCGCAGCCGTGGGCCTGATGCGGCCGTCGCCTCAGGCGGCGTCGGTCGCGTCGTCCTGGAGGGCCTTGGCGAGATCGAGCAGGCGGCGGCGCGGCCGCTCGCCCAGCCGGTAATAGGCGCGGATCAGCTCCACCGTCTCCTTCTGGGAGAAGACGTCCGGGGCGATCACGTCCTCGCCGGGCGCGGCGGCGCCATCATTGGCGGCTTCCGGCGTGGCGAGGCCTTCGTAGAAATACTGCACCGGCACAGACAGCGCGGTGGAAAGCTCGAACAGCCGGCTCGCGGTGATCCGATTGGCCCCGCACTCATACTTCTGCACCTGCTGGAAGCGGATGCCGACGCTATCGGCGAGTTGCTGCTGGGTGAGGCCAAGAAGCCGGCGCCGCCGGCGCAGCCGCTTGCCCACGTGCAGGTCGATGCTGTTGGCCATGAGTGGTGCTCTCCTGTCGCGCCGTGAGACGGCGGCCTCCGTTGACCGGGAGGGGAGCAAGGCCCGTGCCGTGGGGGGCGGGGCGGGGGCGGAAAGCTGGGGCCCATGAAGGAAAACGCGACATCGCCGCCAGTTCCGGCGCGCGTGGCGAGCTCTGGCCGCTGACCACCTGCGCGCAACGGCGAGGCTGCATGCGGCCTTGACTCGCCCGTGGATATCAATGTATCCACCGCATACATTTGGCTGGCGACGGGGATGAAATCCGAACATGCAGGAGATGATTTTGGCGCATCTGCGTCAGGGCGTGCCCTTTGCGGCGCATGTGGGGGTCGAGCTGCTCTCGATTGCGGATGGAGAGGCGCGGGCCCAACTGGCCGAAGCCCCCCATCGGCTCAACCATGTCGGCACGCACCACGCCGGCGCGTTGTTCACGCTGGCCGAAGCGGCGTCTGGCGCAGCAATGGCGGGGGCCTTCGCCCCGGTCCTGATGAGCGTGCGGCCGGTGGCGGCGATGGCCAGGATCGATTTTCGCAGGCCCGCCCGAGGGCTGATCACAGCCTCCGCTAGGGTGGGGGGCGAGCCGCAATCCTTGCTGGCCACGCTGCACGAAACAGGCCGGGTCCGGTTCAGGGTCGATGTCTCTCTGGTGAACGAGCAGGACGACGTGGTCGCGATCACGGAGGTTGACTGGCATGTCAGCAGCCCCCGCCCCGCCGCGTGAGGAGTACCATCACGGCCGTCTGGCCGAGGCGGCGCTGGAGGAGGGCTTGCGCGCGCTCGAGGCCGGCGAGGAATTGAGCATGCGCGCCATTGCGCGCGCCGTCGGCGTGGCCAACAGGGCCTTGTTCAATCACTATCCAGACCGGGCGGCGTTCGAGGCGGCCTTGAGCGCGCAGGGCTTCCGGCGTCTGGCCCACGCCCTGGAGCAAGCGGCGACAAAAGCCGCCTTCCTGCGCGCCTACGTCGCGTTCGCGCTGGCGCATGCGGCGCTCTACGCGCTGATGATGCGCCAGTCCTATCCCGCCTTTGAAGGCCACCCCGAGCTGCGCGCCGCCGCCGATCAGGTCATTGCGGCGGCCCTGCGCGTGCTGGCGCCAAACGCGCGCGACGCCGAAGACGGTCGGCGGACGGTGATGCGGCTGTGGATGATCGCCCATGGCGGGGTGGGCCTGCACCGCTCCGGTGTCCTGCGCGCGCGGACCGACGCTGATTTCGCAGAAGAGCTTCTCCGGATCGCAGGCGTTTCCGACGACGAATCCGAGCAGACGTAGGCCTTGTGGACTTCGGCTCCGGAGGGTCGCCCGTGAACCAACTGGGCCTTTTGCTGGAGAGCGCGCAGATGATCGCCGTCATCAGCAAGCGCGCCAAATGCGCCAACGCCGTGCTCTACAGGATCAACGCGCAAGCCTACAGCGCCGGCGACTTCCGCATCTGAGCGCGCGAGCAGGAGGATGCGGCGCGGGTGGCGACAGCGTCCCGGGAGGGAGCGCCCGATCGAGCGCGTCTCTTCGTGCGTCCCCCCACCCCTTGCGCCCCGCCCGTTTCCGCGCTTCAGCAGCAGCCAAGAGACACCCTACGGGAGCGAACCAATGGCGCGGATGAACAGACGCTGGGTGCTGGCCAGGCGGCCGGTGGGCGACATTCAGGATGGCGATCTGCGGCTCGAGACCGTGCCGGTGCGCGCGCTCGAGGAGGGCGAGATCCTGGTGCGCAATCTCTATCTCTCGCTCGATCCCACCAACCGGATCTGGATGGCGGATATGGACCAGTATCTGCCGCCCGTGCAGATCGGCGAGGTGATGCGCGGGGGCACCCTCGGCGTGGTGGAAGAAAGCCGCGACCCCAACGTGCCGGTCGGCGCCATCGTCAGCCCCGGCCTTTCGGGCTGGCAGGAGTATGAGATCGTGCCCGGCGGCTTTGCGCGCCAGCTTCCGAAGATCCCCGGTCTGCCGCTCACGGCCTATATGTCGGTTCTCGGCCTCACCGGCTGGACGGCCTATTTCGGCCTGCTGGATATCGGCCAGCCCAAGCCGGGCGAGACGGTGGTGGTCTCGGCGGCGGCCGGGGCGGTGGGCTCCATCGTCGGCCAGATCGCCAGGATCAAGGGCTGCCGCGTCATCGGCATCGCCGGCGGGCCGGAGAAGTGCCGCTGGCTGACCGAGGAGCTCGGCTTCGACGGCGCGATCGACTACAAGAACGAGGATGTGGGCGCCGCGCTCGACCGGCTCTGCCCCAAGGGCATCGACGTCAATTTCGAGAACGTCGGCGGCGGCATCATGGAAGAAGTGCTGGGCCGGATGAACAATTTCGGCCGCATGCCGCTGTGCGGCATGATCTCGACCTATAACTCCACCACGCCGGTGGCTGGGCCGCGCAATTTCACCCACATCCTGATGCACCGCATCCGCGTGCAGGGCTTCATCGTGATCGATTACCTCCACCGGATGGAGGAGTGCGTGCGCGATCTCTCCGGCTGGCTGATGGAGGGCAAGCTGAAATACAAGGTGCACGTCGATCAGGGGCTGGAAAACGCGCCCGCTTCGGTGAAGAAGCTCTTCACCGGCGAAAACGACGGCAAGCTCCTGATCCAGATCGCCCCGGAGCCAGCATAGGACGATTGTGTGAGCCTGTTTCCCCACGCCCACTGGTTCTTCGAAGACGTCATCCTGGGGCGCACCTATGAGTTCGGCGCGGCCCGGGTGGAGGCGGACGACATCGCCTGGTTCCACGACCGCTTCGCCCCGAACATGCCGCTGAAGGAAGTGGGCGATCGCGGCCGCCGCGCCGCGGAAAGCCATGTCTATGCGCTCTGGCGCAAGATGCTCTACGACGAGACCCGCACCTGGCCCATCATCCAGCGTCAGGCGCAGGACGCGCTGCGCTATTACAAGCCGGTGTTCGCCGGCGACGTTCTGAACGTGAAGCTCACCTTCGTGGCGACCGAGGACCACGCCCCCGACAAGGGCGTGCTGATCTCCAGTCAGGAAGTGCTCGATCAGGACGGCCTGATCGTGATGAGCCTGCTCACCCGAATGATCCTCGCCAAACGGCCCAAAGATCAGGTCCAGCGCGACGATTAGACCCCGGTGGGCCGGACGCTGCGGGCCTGTGTGGTGCTGGAACCTCTGGTGGACCCAAGCGGGATCGAACCGCTGACCTCTACGATGCGAACGTAGCGCTCTCCCAGCTGAGCTATGGGCCCGTCCAGCAAGGGAGCGGCGGTTTACGCCCGCGCCCGCGCGCCCGTCAAGGCTCTGCGGCAGGCTCTGCGCGCGCCGGCCTCAGCTTTTCTGCGGCAGGATGGGCGGCGCGTCCTCCGGCCGGGAAAGCCCGCGCAGCAGCGTGTTGGGCAGGATGGTATTGTCCCACTCCGGCTCTTTCGGCGGCCGGCGCCCGGTGCGCAGGATCACCATGTTCGCCGAGGGGATGACATAGACGACCTGATGGTTGTTGCCGTCGAACAGGAAGAGGTCGCCGGCGAGATAGGGTTCGGCGTGCAGGGTGGGCGTGTCGCGGTAGGTTCCATCCGGATTGGCGAAGCCGCGCCGCTGGATATAGGGGCCCGCCAGATACACCGAGAGGCCGGCATAGGGGTTTTGCGCGGTGCCTTTGGTCATTTCGGCCACATAGCCTTCGGGCAGAAGCCGCCGGCCGTTCCACACCCCGTCCTGCAGCAGCAGCACGCCCAACCGGAGGAAATCCTCCGCCGGGATCTGCATGCAGCAGCCCGAATGGGCCACCCCGTCGGGCCGGTTGATCCAGATGGAGCCGCCCATCGCGCCGATCGGCTGGAACAGTTCCGTGGCGAGAAACTCTGCATAGCGGCGCTTGGAGGCGCGCTCGAAGATGATGGCCACATAGTCGCCATTGGCCTGGGAATAGTCGTAGCGCGACCCCGGCGGATGCAGGAGCGGATACTCCTCGATCAGGATCCGCTCGTGCTCGGGGTGCAGATAAGTCCGGTTGCGGATCTCGAACGGGCTGAACACGGGCTGCTGGCCCAGAAGCCCGGTGCGGTTGTCGAGCAGATGCCGGATCAGGATCTTCGAACGCTGAGGGTCATCCTTCCATTCGGTGATGAAGTCCGCGACCGGCTGATCGAGCGAATTGAAGTATCCAAGCGCCAGCGCCCGGCCCACGGCCGCCGACATCCAGGGCTTGGCGAGCGAGCGCGAGATGATCGGCGTTTCGCGTTCCACGCCCCAATAGGAAGCCTCCACCAGAGCGCCATCCTTCCAGACCAGAAAGGCGTTGGAGCGATTGGCCTGCGCATAGGCGCGCGCCTGTGCGATC
>JBIIUJ010000027.1:0-23726 GCA_044340025.1 Caulobacterales bacterium | reverse complement strand
CCGTCAGCTTCGCTGACACCTCCCCCGCAGGCGGGGGAGGATGAGCCAACGCTCGCAAGCAAACGTCCTCCCCCGCTTGCGGGGGAGGTGTCAGCGAAGCTGACGGAGGGGGTGGGGAAGCCCCTCACACCGAAAAACTCACCCCGCAGCCGCAGGAGCTTTTCGCATTCGGGTTGCGGATCCTGAAAGCCGCGCCGATCAGCTCCTCTACCCAATCGATCTCCGCCCCGGCGAGGAACTCCAGGCTGATCGGATCAACCAGCACTTTGGCCGGCCCCTTCTCGATCAGCACGTCTTCTGCGTCCGGCGCTTCAGCGAAGCCGAAATCATACTGGAAGCCCGAACAACCGCCGCCATTCACCGCAACGCGGAAAAACGCGGCGCCCGGCTCGCTCGCCACCACGGCGGCGATCTTTTCCGCCGCGCTATTGGAGACGCTAAACCCTGTGCTCATGATCGTGTTCCGCAATCGTGGGCGGCGCGAGCCGCATCTCGTGTCTATATAGGAGCAATCACGCGCAGAATCGAAGGGGCGCCGGCGGTGGATGATGTCGCAAATCAGGATTGGCGGCCCGCGCGCGAACTCGCGCCCTATGCCGCCGATCCCCATCACAGCCTGGGGCGCTTTCATCCCGAGCCGGAAAGCCGCCACCGCACGCCCTTCGAGCGCGATCGCGACCGGATCATCCACTCCACCGCTTTCCGGCGGCTGAAGCAGAAGACGCAGGTGTTTGTCTCCCACGAGGGCGATCATTTCCGAACGCGGCTGACCCATTCGTTGGAGGTCGCCCAGATCGCGCGTTCGGTGGCGCGCCGGTTGATGCTGGAGGAAGATCTGGCCGAGGCTTGCGCCCTCGCCCACGATCTTGGCCATCCGCCATTCGGTCATACCGGGGAAGACGCGCTGGATGCCTGCATGCGCGCCTATGGCGGCTTTGATCATAACGCCCAGACCATGCGCACGCTCACGAAGCTGGAGCGGCGCTATCCCGAATTCGATGGGCTGAACCTCACCATCGAGACGCTGGAAGGTGTGGCCAAGCACAACGGCCCGATGCTGCGCGGCGCCGAAACCGCAGACAATCTGCCGCCCGTCTGGCGCGATTTCGCCACCGAGCATGATCTGCGGCTTGGCACCTTTCCGACGCTGGAAGCCCAGGTGGCGGCCATGGCCGACGACGTCGCCTATAACAATCACGACATCGACGACGGTTTGCGGGCAGGCCTGTTTACGGTGGATGATCTGATGGACGTGCCGCTCGCGCGGCGAGCCTTCCAGTCCGTGCGCGAGCGCTATCCCTTCCTGGACGAGGATCGCACCATCGCCGAAGCGGTGCGCCGTCTGATCGGCGACTGGGTGGATGATCTGGTGCGCGAGACGCGGCGCCGCCTGACCGCCCTGGACCCCGAAAGCGCGGAGGATGTCCGCCTCGCCGGCGTGCCGCTGGTGGGCTTCTCCGACGACATGACCGCCAAGGCCGCAGGTCTGCGCCAGTTTCTGTGGGAGCGGATGTACCGCCATCACAAGGTCAACCGGGTCCGCAGCCAGGCCCGGCGCATCGTGAAGGAACTGTTCGAGCTGTTCCTGGCCGAACCCGATACGATGCCGCCCGACTGGCAGGTGGGCGCGGACGGCGCCCACAGCCCCAAGACCGCCCGAATCGTTGCCGACTACATCGCGGGCATGACAGACCTGTTCGCGATCGACGAGCATCGCCGACTGTTCAATCTTGACCGCTGGCTCTGACGAAAGCCGCGACGAATCACGCAGACCGCCCTATTCTCGGCGGTCAGACGAGTGGAAAGGCCACACCCATGCGCGATCGCGACAGCGCCTACGCGCCAGACGCCGACGATCCCATCCTCACCTTCGATGCGCGTGACGATGAAGACGACAACCGCCGCGGGCCGATCCTGCTGATTGCGGGTGTTGTGTTCCTGGCGGTGCTGGCTGGCGTGATCTTCAATCTCTATGGTCAGGGCGTGCGCGCCGGCGGCCGCGAGGCGCCGCCCCAGATCGTGGCCGAGCCTGGCCCGTTCCGGACCCCCCCGGCCGATCCCGGCGCCACGCAGACGCCCAATCAGGACAAGGCGATCTATGAAGGGGAAGCCGCCGGCGGCCTGCGGGTAGAGCAGGTGGACGCACTCGAGCAGCCCAGGATCGCCCAGGTGCAGGCCGCCCCCGCCCTCGCGCCCCCGGAAGATCTGCGCCCGAAGGATCGCCAGCCCCTGCCGGATCTGCGTCCGCGCGACGCCGCCAAGGTCGCCCCTCCAGAGACGCCTAAGGCCGCGCCCCCCGCGCCGGTCGCCGCGCGCCCGGCCCAGCAGGCCGCCGCCCCAATTGCCCGCCCCGCCGCTCCGCCCCCTGCCGCTGCTTCGGCGCCGGCCCCCGCTCCGGCTGCCGCCGCCGCGCCCCCCGCCGCAGGCTCGGTTTCCGTTCAGCTTGGAGCGTTTGGCTCGGAAGCCCTGGCCCGCAGCGCCTGGTCCAGACTCGGCGCTGTCGCGGCTGGCCGCGCGCCGCAAATCAGCACCGTCGAACGCGACGGCAAGACGCTTTACCGCCTGCGGACCGGCGGCTTCGCCAGCCGCGCCGAAGCGCAGGCCTTCTGCGGCCGCGCCACGGGCTCGGGCCTTGCCTGTATCGTGGCCGGCTCATGACCATCGCCTGTATTCTGGACGTCGAAGGCGAGGCCCTCACGCGGGACGAGCGGGCATTCTTCCGGGAGGTCGATCCCTGGGCTCTGATCCTGTTTGCCCGCTCCTGCCGGTCGCGCGCTCAGGTCAGCGCCCTGACGAGCGAGATCCGCGAGGCGCTGGGCCGCGATGCGCTGATCTTCATCGATCAGGAAGGCGGGCGCGTCGCGCGGTTGAAGGCCCCCGAATGGCCGGTCTTCCCGTCGCTCGCCACCTATGGCGCCCTTTATGCGCGCGATCGCGATGCCGCTCATGAGGCGTGCGTGCTGCATCATCGGCTGATCGCGCACGAGCTCCGTGCGATCGGCGTGACGGCTGATTGCGCGCCCTGCCTCGATCTGCGGGTGCAGGGTGCGGACGCCGTGATCGGCGACCGCTCCTTCTCGCCCGATCCTGCGGTCGTGGGAGTGCTCGGCCGGGCCGCGATGGAAGGGCTGCATGCCGGCGGTGTCGCCAGCGTCATCAAGCACGTGCCCGGTCATGGCCGGGCCGAAGGCGATAGCCACTTCGTGCTGCCGCGCGTGGTGGCCGGTCGGCAAGCGTTGGCTCAGGATATCGCGCCCTTCATCGCCTGCGCCGATGCGCCGATGGCGATGACAGCCCACATCGTCTACGAAACGCTGGACGAGACGGCCCCGGCCACCTGCTCGCCGGCCGTGATCGAGGGCGTTATCCGCCGCGAGATCGGGTTCGACGGCTTGCTGATGTCAGACGACGCCAGCATGAAGGCCCTGTCCGGCCCCCTCCAGGCGCGCGCGGATGCAGCGATCCGGGCGGGATGCGATGTGGTGATGCTGTGCAACGCCTCGCTGGATGATCGGCTTGCGCTGGCGGCGGCCTGTCCCCCGCTGGCGGGCAAAGCGCTCGCCCGCGCCGAGCGGGCCGAAAGCTTCGCCCGCGCGGCTGAACCGTTCGACGTCGAGGCCGCATGGGCGCGCTTTGGCGCCCTGACAGGCGCCGGAATCTCTGTATGAGCGCCGAACCGATCGACCTTGAAGCCGCGCAAGCCGCCGAGGAGGACGGCAAGGCTTTCCATGTCGATCTGGAGGGCTTCGAGGGCCCACTGCATCTGTTGCTGCAGCTTGCCCGCGCCGACAAAGTGGATCTGCGCCGCATCTCCATCCTGCGTCTGGCGGAGCAATATCTCGCCTTTGTGGCCGAAGCGCGCGCCTGTCGGATCGAGCTGGCGGCCGATTATCTCGTGATGGCGTCCTGGCTCGCCTATCTGAAGTCGCGCCTGCTGCTGCCCAAGGCCGAGCGCGCGACCGAGGAAGCGCCGGACGAAGACCTCGCCGAGCAGCTTGCCTGGCGCTTGCGGCGTCTGGAGGCGATGCGCGCGGCCGCAGAGGCGCTCCAGTCGCGGCCGGTCCTGGGCGAAGACACGTTCGCCCGCGGCGCGCCGGAGGCCAAAACCATCCTCCGCGGCGATCGCTGGGATGTGGACCTGCTTGATCTGTTGCGCGCCTACGCGACCCAGCGTCTGAAGCAGGCGGGCCGGCGCATGACGGTGAAGCCGATGCCGGTCTATCCGATCGAGGAGGCGCGTCGCCGCATCGAGGACATGCTCTGGCAGGCGCGCGAGTGGCGCCCGCTGGGCGCGTTCGCCCCGGAGACCGCGCGCTTCCGTGAGCCGCCGAGCAAGGCCTCGCGCTATGCCAGCCTTGTCTCCGCGAGCCTGGAGCTCGCCAAGGCAGGCAAGCTGGACCTGCAGCAGCTTGAGGCGTTCGGGCCGCTGTACCTGCGCCAGCGCGACGCCGACGCCCACCGGATCGCCGCCGAGTGAGCGAGGAAGACCCAAGCGTCGATGATATCGCCGCCGCGGTTGCGGGCCTGATCGGCAGGACGCGGGCGGCCGCGCCTGCGCGCGCGCTGGTCGAAGGCTCCGATCCCGCGCCTGAACATCTGCGCATGGTGGAGGCGCTCCTGTTCGCCTCAGCCGAGCCGCTGCCCGCATCCGCCATCGCGCAGCGCCTGCCGGAAGGCGCCGATGTGGGCGGCGCGCTCTCCCGGCTCAAGCGGATGTATGCGGGGCGGGGGGTGGAGCTTCTCGAAGTGGCCGGCAAATGGCGGTTCCAGACCGCGCCCGACCTCGGCTGGCTCTTGCGGGAAGAGCGCGACGAGCCACGCAAGCTTTCCCGCGCCGGGCTCGAAACGCTGGCGATCGTGGCGTATCACCAGCCCTGCACGCGCGCCGAGATCGAGGCCGTGCGCGGCGTCGCGGTCTCCAAAGGGACGCTGGATACGCTTGTGGACATGGGCTGGGTGCGTCCGCGCGGGCGGCGCCGGGCGCCTGGCAAGCCGCTGACCTATGGCACCACCGACGCCTTTCTGGAGCAGTTCTCGCTCGCCTCGATCGATGATCTGCCCGGCAAGGAGGATCTGAAGGCGGCCGGCCTTCTCGATACGCGCCTTCCGGCCGATTTCGACATGCCGCGCCCCAAGACTGACGACGACGGCGGCGAAGATCCGCTCGATCCTGCGGAATTCCATCAGGATTATCTGGCGGAAACGAAAGAGTGAGGCTAGGAAGCCCGTTAACCTCGTGCGGATAGGGTCCGGTCCCTATATTCCCGCAGACGCCGTCGGACCGACCGGCCGGCTTTGGAGACACCCATGGGCGCCACCAGCATCTGGCATTGGCTTGTCGTTCTCGCTCTCGTGCTGCTGCTTTTCGGCGGCCGGGGCAAACTCTCGGGCCTGATGAAGGACTTCGCCGAAGGCATCAAAGGCTTCCGCAAAGGCCTCTCGGAAGAGGACAAGGCCGCTCAGGCTGCCGCCAGCCAGCAGATCCCCGCCGACGGCAAGACCATCGACGTGACCGCCACCCAAAAGGACAAGGCGGACGCCTAAGCCCGCCAGAGCGGGGCCGCCGCGATGTTTCCGCAAATCGGCTTTTCCGAGATGCTCCTTCTGGGCCTGATTGCGTTGATCGTGGTCGGCCCCAAGGACTTGCCGCTGCTGATGCGCAAGGCCGGCAAGGCCATGGCGAAGCTGCGTTCGATGGCCTCCGAGTTCCGATCGAGCTTCGACGAACTCGCCCGACAGGCCGAGATCGACGAGCTGCGTCGCGAGGTCGATGCGCTGCGGACCGGTCAGGCGTTCCAGGACATCAAGGACGAGGTGACCCGCCCCTTCGACGGGCTCGACTTCGACGAATACGGCAATCCCCGCTCCTACCCGCCCGAGCCCTCAGCGCCGCCCAACCTCGCACCCTCGCCTGAGCCGCCCGCAGCGGTCGCTGCGCCTGATCCGACGCCGGCGCCCGCCGCCGAGCCCGCAAAGCCCAAGGCGGCGCGCGCTCGCAAGAAGGCCCAGCCGGCAGAGGCCAAGCCATGAGCGACGGCGATCAGCTCCCGGCGGACCCAGCCGCCCTGCGCCAGTCTCAACTGGATGCGGAGGAGGCCCACATCGAAGCCAGCCGCGCCCCGCTCCTGGAGCATCTGGCAGAGCTGCGCGACCGGCTGTTGTGGTCGATCGGCACGGTCGTGGCGGGCTTTGCGCTCTGCTTCGCCTTTGCAGATCAGATCTACGCCTGGCTGCTCGTGCCCTACGAACAGGCCGTGAAGGCGGTGAAGGGGCCCGACGGCCTGCGCGAGATGGGGCTTATCTTCACCGCGCCGCTCGAATTCTTCCTCGTCAAGATCAAGCTCGCGCTGTTTGGCGGCATCTGCCTGTCGTTTCCGATGATCGCCTACCAGGTGTATCGCTTCATCGCGCCTGGCCTCTACAGCCATGAGCGCAAGGCCTTCACGCCCTTTCTGGTCGTGGCCCCCTTCCTGTTCACGCTCGGCGCGGCGATGGCCTATTACCTTGTCATGCCGATGCTGATGCAGTTCTCGCTGCGTCAGGAGCTGCCGGCGCAGGCCGCCGGCGATGTCGCCGTCAGCTATCTTGGCCGGGTGGCGGACTATACCGGCACCATGACGATGCTGATCCTTGGTTTCGGCTTCTGCTTCCAGCTGCCCGTGGTGATGGCGCTGCTGGGCCGGGCTGGCATCTTCACCAGCAAACAGATGCTGGAAGGCGCGCGCTACGCCATCGTCGCCATTTTCGCCGTCGCCGCCGTGGTCACCCCGCCGGACATCTTCAGTCAGGTGGCGCTCGGGATTCCGATGTGTCTGCTCTATTTCATCGGCGTCTGGGTCGTGCGGCTTGGCGAGAAAAAGCAGGACGCTGAAGACGCCGCCGCTGCATGAGGCGGCGCACGGTTCTGGCCAGTCTGGGCGCCGTCGCGGCCGCGCCGGCCTTCGCCAGCCCCCAGCCCCGGGTCTTTGCCGCCGCCTCCGTCGCCGCGGTGGTCCAGGCCGCGCTGGGTGAGGCGGGGCTCGTGGTCGCCGGCGCCAGCGGCGCCCTCGCCCGCCAGATCGAACAGGGCGCGCCGGCGGATCTGTTCTTTTCCGCCGATCCGATCTGGATGGACCGGCTGGCCGCCGCCGGCCTGATCCTTCCCGAGAGCCGACGTGATCTCCTGGGCAACAGCCTTGTCCTGATCGCGCCCCGCTCCCGGCCTGTTCGGCTGCGGACGCTCTCTCCTGCGGGGCTGGAAGCGGCGCTGGGGCCGCGCGGCCGGCTTGCTCTGCCCGATCCCGACTATGTGCCGGCCGGCCGATATGGCCGTGCTGCGCTTCAGGCGCTCGGCGGCTGGGAGGCGGCGCGCGAGCGGCTGGCCCTTTGCGCCTCGGTGGCCGATGCGGTGGCGCTGGTCGTGCGCGGGGAGGCCGCGCTGGGCGTCGCCTACGCCACCGACGCCCGCGCCGAGCCGCGCGTGAGCGTGGCGTTTGCCGTGCCTGCTTCCGCCCATCCGCGCATTGTCTATCCCCTCGCGCTCCTGCGGCGGGCGGCGGGCTCGGCTCCGGCGCGGACGGCGTATGCCCGCCTCGTCGGGCAGCCTGCGCTCGCGCGCTATCGCGAGGCCGGCTTTCTCGTGCTCTGATCGGGCGATGGAGCCGCTGCTTTCGCCGCAGGAGTGGGACGCCGCCCGCACGAGCCTGATCGTGGCCGGGCGCGCGATCCTGATCGCCGCCCCGATCGCCCTTGGGCTGGCCGCGCTGCTGGCCCGCCCGCGCCTGCCGGGCCGGACGCTTCTCGATGCGCTGGTGCATGCCCCTCTGGTGGTGCCGCCGGTGGTGGTGGGTTTCTTTCTGCTTTTGTTGTTTGGCGTGGAAGGCCCGGTCGGCCGCTGGCTCGATGCGGCTTTTGGGGTGCGTCTGGCGTTCAGCTCGGAGGGCGCCTCGCTTGCCGCAGGCGTGATGGCGCTGCCCTTGATGGTGCGGGCCATGCGGATCGCCTTCGAGGCGCAGGACCCCGGCCTCCTGGAGGCCGCACGCCTGCTCGGCGCCGGCCCGCTGGACCGGTTTTTCAGCATCACTTTGCCTCTGGCGAGCCCCGGCATCGCCGCGGCCGTCATCACCGGCTTTGCCGCCTGCCTCGGCGAGTTCGGCGCGGTGATCACGTTTGCCGCCAATGTGCCCGGTGAAACCCAGACCCTGCCGCTGGCGCTCTACGGGGCCTTGCAGACGCCGGGGGGCGAGGCGCGCGCGCTGCGGTTGGCGGGGCTCTCGCTGGGGCTCGCTTTGGCTGCCCTGATCGCCGCCGAGGCGCTTTTGACGCTCTCGCGCCGCCGGACCGCCTGATGCTGGAGGCTCGGCTGCAGACCCGATTGGGCGCGCTTGCGCTCGATGTGCGGCTGGCGGCGGAGCCCGGCGTCGTGACCGCCCTGTTCGGTCCGTCCGGGGCTGGCAAGTCGAGCGTGCTGAGCCTCATCGCCGGGCTCCAGCGGCCCGAAGCGGGGCGCATCACCCTCGCCGGGGACACCCTGTTTGATGCCGCCGCCGGCATCGACATCCCGGCCGAGCGTCGCGGCGTTGGTCTGATGTTGCAGGATGCCCGCCTGTTTCCGCATCTGAGCGTCGCCGACAATCTGGGCTATGGCGCGCGTCGCGCCCGCCGCGCGGAGGGGCCGAACCTGGAGGCGGTGATCGAGCTTCTGGATCTCGCGCCCCTGCTGGCGCGCCGGCCGGGCACGCTGTCGGGCGGAGAGAAGCAGCGCGTGGGGCTTGGGCGCACGCTGCTCTCCCGGCCGCGCGCGCTTCTCCTGGACGAGCCCTGGAGCGCGCTCGACGCGGGCCGGCGCGCCGAGGTCGCCCGCGCCGTCGATCGGGTGCGGGCGGCCTTCGGGATGCCGATCGTGCTGGTGACGCATGACTTTGATGATGTGCTGCGCCACGCGCGCACCCTTGTGCTGCTGGACGGCGGCGTCGTTCAGGCGGCAGGCCCGATCGAGGCTCTGACGGCGCGCACGGACCTGCCGCTTCTGGCCCACCGCGCCGATGCCGGCGTGGCGTTGGCCGCGCGTGTGGAGGGGCCGGGCGGCGACGGGCTGACGGCGCTGCGCGTCGGCGACGCCCGGTTTCTGGTGGCTGCAGCTGGGCTTCCCGCCGGCGCGGCCGCAAGACTGTTCGTGCGGGCGGGCGATGTCGCCGTCGCGGTCGGCGAAACCGCCGGCCTTTCGGTGCGCAATCAGCTGCCTGCCCGGATCATCGCGATCACGCCACAGGATCAGCATGAAGTCATGTTGTCGCTCGACCTCGGCGGCGCGGTTCTGCTGGCGCGCCTCTCGCGCAGCGCGGTCGGCGCGCTGGGGCTTGCGCTAGGCCGCGAGGTGACAGCGCTCGTGAAAGCCGTGGCCGCCACCATGCACGCCCCTGCCGCTTGACCCGGCCCGGTCAGCCCTTAAGGCCGGTCAGGGAAGGAGAGGGGGCCATGACAACGCCTTTGGCGATCCGTGCAGCGCGCCGCGAAGACACCGACGCCGTGCTTGATCTCGTGCAGTCTGCCTATCGCGGCGACGATGCGCGGGCAGGCTGGACGCACGAGGCCGACCTGCTGGATGGCCAGCGCGCGGACGCCGCCATGATCACGGCCGCCATCACCGCCGCGCACGAGCGGGTTCTGCTCGCCGAACAGGACGGCGCGCTGGTGGGCTGCGTGCACGCCTGCGATGAAGGCGACCAGGTCTATCTCGGCATGCTCAGCGTGCGGCCGCAGGCCCAGGCCGCCGGCATCGGCCGCCAGCTGATCGCGGCTGTGGAAGACCTCGCCCGCAAGCTCGGCCGCGCGCGGGTGCAGATGACCGTGCTGAAGCAGCGCCCGGAGCTGATCGCCTATTACGAGCGCCGGGGCTATCGCCCGACCGGGGTGGAAAAGCCTTTCCACGACGATCCCCGGTTCGGGGTCCCGCGCGCGCCGCTCGCGCTCATCGTGATGGAAAAGCGGCTCTGAACGGCTGCCTCAGGGCGCTTCCGCCACAGCGACGTTTACTGGCGTGATCGAGAACGCGACGGCGTTGATCGTGTAGTGCCCGCCGCCCAGCGCCGCCCAGCTTTCAGCCGTCTCTTCAAAAACATAGCGCACGCCTGTGCCCGCCGCGTCGAACGACACCCGCTCCAGCCTGGTGCTGGCGCTATTGTCCAGCAATTCCACTCCGAGCGCGTCGGCCAGTCCTTCGCTCGGCAGCGCCATGCCAGCGCCAGACTGAGGCGCATGGCTGTAATAGCCGCCGCCCTGTTCGATCCGCGTGCGCCCGGGCGCCGCAGCGATCGACAGATCGGCCAGCGACAGCCGGTCGCCGGGCGCCAGACGGCCAAGCCGCAGGCCGGCGGCGGAGAACCGATCCGCCCGCACGGCTGTGTGGGCGCTGCGCGCGTCCAGCACCGCCACACCGCCTGCCCCGGCCGCTGTGGCGACCCCCTCGGCGAGGTCCACCACCAGGGCTGTATCCTCGTCCACGCCAAAGCCGATCCGCTGCGCGGGAGGCAGCTCCGCGAGGGCGCGCGCCAACCGGCCGAGCCGGGCCTTCCTGTCGAAGTGCTGATCGACCAGCCCGACCGGCAAGAAGCCGAGGCCAGGCGCGAGCATCAAGGCGCCGCCGTCCATCGTGCTTTGCGAGGCGTCGCTGGCGATCAGCGGCCGGGAGAGGGCCGCGAGGCTATCGCCGCGCGCGATCATGATCTGGGTCATGATGGCCGCGCCCGCGCTTGTTCCGCCGATCGTGGCGCCGGCGGCGTGACGGGCCCGGAGGGCCAGCAGCATCGGCGTCGCCGCCCCATCCGGGCCCAGCAGGGCGGCGGTGGTGCGGACCTGATCGCCGCCGGTGAACCAGATGGCGGCTGCGCGCTCGACCTTGGCGATCTCGGCCGGGGCAGTCGCGTTGCCGGCCCAGCCGGCTTCATCCAGCGCTGGGGTCGAGGGGTCGTCCACCACCGCCAGCCGCACCACGTCGATCCGGTCGGGGCTGACGCCATAGGCGGCCAGGGTCTGGACATAGGTTTGCGCCGCAGCACTGGCCTCGCCCGAGGCTGATGGGATGACCGCGATCCGGTCCTGCGGGCTCAGACCCGCCAGGAAAGCGCCATGCACCTCGGCATTGGCGCGCGCCACCGCGCCGCCGGCGATCACCAGCCGGCCCGGGGCGGCCTGCGCCGTTGTGATGACGCCAAGGGCCGTCAGGCCCGCGAGCCCGGCCATAAACTTGCGCCGCATGCTGTTTGCTCCGCTCAAGAATAGCCGATCGCATGGGCGATCAGCACGGTGGCGCTCGCCATCGCCAGAAGCACCAGCAGCGGCTTCCAGACGAACCGCATCCAGGTCACCCAGTCCAGCCGTGCAGCGGCAAGGCAGCCCATCAGCGCGGCCGACGCCGGGGTCATCATGTTGGTGAAACCATCGCCGAACTGGAACGCCAGCACCGCCGTCTGGCGCGTGACGCCGGAAAGATCGGCCAGCGGCGCCATCAGCGGCATGGTCAGCGCCGCCTGACCGGAGCCCGACACGATGGCGAGGTTCAGCACGCTCTGCACCGCCAGCATGCCCCAGGCGGTGGCCCATTCCGGCAGCAGGGCCGTGAAGCCGGCCGCGGCGTTGAGGCCGGTGTTCAGCACGGTGAAGGCGTCTGGGTCGTCGCCGCCGAGCATGGCGACAATCCCCTTGGCGGCCGCAACCACCAGCGCGGCGGGAACCATCTGCATGGCCCCTTGCCGGAACGCCTCCATGAGGTCGCTGCCGGTCAGGGCGTTGAGCCCGAACAGCCGCGCGGTGAGGCCCGCAGCCATCCCCAGCACAAGGAACTGGCCGGCGATTTCGGGCAGGAAGTAGCCCTGCGTCGTCACGCCCCAGGCCATCCAGCCGATGGTGGCGACCACGCTGGCCAGCACAATCCAATCGCCCGGGCTAAGGCGGCCATCGATTTCGGCGCCCTGCGCCTCCGCCCGGATGCGCGCATCAGAGGTGAAGGCAAGCGAGGAGGTCGGCGCCAGCCGCACCCCGCGCGCATAGCGCCAGACAAAGATCGCCCCTGTTGCGGTAAACACGCTCCAGCACGCCATCCGGAAGGGCAGGCCCGAGAGGATGGGCAGATCGGCGATGCCCTGGGCGATGACGAGGCTGAAGGGGTTCATCCAGCTGGTGGAAAAGCCCACCTGGGTGGCGGCATAGGTGCACACGATGGCTGTGATGCTGTCATAGCCCGACCGGACCAGCGCCGGCGCGACGATGAGCACGAAGACGATCGCCTCCTCGCCCATGCCGAAGACCGCCCCGCCGAGCGAGAACGCCACAAACAGGATCGCCGGCAACGCGTCGTTGCCAAGTCTGGGCTGTCCGGCTCGATCGTAAAGCGCCGCGTGGAGCGCACGCTCCATGGCGCCGGTGCGCATCACGACGCCAAACGCGCCGCCGGTGATCAGCAGAAACGCCATCAGGCCGACGGCGGCGCCGTTCCGATCGCCCGAGACCAGACCCTCGAACAGGAAGCCGACGAGGCCGGCCTGCTCAGCGTCGCCAAACAGCAGAGGAGCCGGGCGCGGCGCGTCGGCGGCCTCATAGCTGCCAGCGACCACCTGGCTGCGGCCGTTGGCGCCCTCCGCGACGGCGAACCGGCCAGGCGTGACCACCAGCGTTGCGACAAAGGCCAGCAGGGCGAGGGCGAGCAGGATCAGATAGGCGTCCGGCGTGCGCGACGCCGGCGGAGCCTGCGGCGCGTCCCGGCCTGAAGTGTCGCCCGCCATGCCTTGCCCAGCCTCCGTCCCTGCGTGGGGCGCATTGTTTCAGACAAAGCGCGCCGCCGGCAAGCTGCGCGGCTGGAACGGCCGGGCTCGGACAAAGCCTATCGCGCCAGCGCGATCGAGGAGGGCCGTCGCGAACCGGTGAAAGCCTATGTGGTTTCGGCCGCCCCGGACCCCGACCTCGCCGCCCGGCTTGGCCAGACGCTGGCCCGAAACGGCATCGAGGTGACGCGCGCTTCCAGCGCCTTCCAGGCTTGCGGCGGGAGCTTTGCCGCAGGCAGCCTCGTGGTGTCGGCCGCCCAGCCGACCAAGCGGCTGATTCGCACCCTGATGGACGAGAAGACGGTGATGGACCCCGCTTTCGTCGCCCGCCAGGACGCGCGCACCGCCAAGGGCCTGCCCGACGAGATCTATGACGTCACGGCCTGGTCGCTGCCGCTGGCGTGCTGTGGGAGGAGAGCCGCAGGCAGCTCGCCTTCAAGCCGTTTGTGGTTTCCCGGCGGCTGGGCTCAGGCCTCGCGATCGGCTTCATGCAGGATCCAAACTTTCGCGGCCATCTGCCGGGGCTGAACCTGGTCTTCCTCAACGCAGTGTTCCGCGGAGCGGCGATGACCCATGACGCGACCACGGCCGGCGCGCAGGCCGACGAAGAGCAATAATCGGCTCACGCCACGAAGACTGCGCCGTCGCGCACCTCGACTGCAAAGGCGGCAAGGGCGCGCCCGCTGGCGGGGCCGGCGAGGCAGCGCCCGTTTGCCGCATCAAACACCGCCCCATGCGCCGCACACAGAAGGGCGCCCTCCGGCGTGCGCAGAAGGCGGCCGTCAAACGTCTCCAGCGGCCAACGGGCATGCGGGCACAGGTTCTCATAGGCCCGGACTTCGCCCTGATGGATCACCAGAAGCAGGCTGAAGCGCGCCTCGCCGTCGGCGAAGTCCAGCACCTGCGCGCCGCCTGCCGCGGCGAGTGCGTCCAGGCGGGACAGCGCCTGTCCCCGGTGCGGGCGCGCATCAGCAGGCGGCGGACTGGCGGACATGGCGACCTTGTGAACTCCTGAAGTTGACGGAGACGTCACTTTTTTCTGGACGCGTCTTTCTGTTTGCGTAACATCGAAAGCGCACAGAGGGCGAGACTGCCCCAGGGAGGACGAGATGGACGGCCAGATCACCAAGGACACGATCTACGATGCGGTCGCGCCCGACGATTTCGCGGCTATGCTGGAGATCGATCGCCACCTCAATCGCTCCACCGCCTTCGACAAGATCATCTCGGCCACCCACGATCACTTCTGGGATCCGTTGGACGCGAGATACATCGACTTCAGCGATGATTTCGACATGGAGAACACGGCGATCCTGCCGGATTATCTCGTGCCGGCGCTGGAGACCGATCTTCTGAAGGCGCATTTCGCCGACAAGCCGAAGGAGCGCATTCGCTTCATCAACGAGAACGCCCGCTGGCAGCTTTCCGCCATCCTGCACGGCGAGCAGGGCGCGCTGAACCTTTCCGCCTCGCTCTGCCATGTGCTGCGCGACGCCGGCGCGCAGGAATACGCCGCCAACCAGACCCGCGAGGAAGCCCGCCACGTCACGGCCTTCGCCAAATATATCAAGGCGCGCTGGGGCAGCCCTCTGCCGTGCGGCCCGACGCTGAAGACCCTGCTGGTGGAGATCGTCCACGCCCCGGAGGTCTACAAGAAGATCGTGGGCATGCAGATGCTGGTGGAAGGGCTCGCCATGGGCGCCTTCGCTACCATGTTCAAGGAAAGCCACGATCCGTTGCTGCGCAAGCTGACCCAGCTTGTGATGACCGACGAGGCTTTCCATCACAAGTTCGGCAAGATCTGGGCTGACCGCACCATCCCGAAGCTCGACGAAAAAGAGCATGCGATCGTGGAGGACTGGGCCGCCCACTGCTTCCAGACGCTTCTGTTCAATCTCGTCAACCCGATGCAGATGACCGAGCTCTATGCCAGCTTCGGCCTCGATCCGGCCGAGGTGATGGCCGCCTTCCAGCAGGTCGCGACAGACGAGGAACGCCGCGCCCGGATGAAGGAAGCCACAAACATCTTCCGCGTTCTGGTCAAGACGCTCTGGAACGCCGGCATCATCACGAACCGCACGGCCCCCTTCTACGCCATGTATGTCGACTTCGCCGAGTTCGAGGCCGAAGGAGAACACATGGTCGGCGACGACATTGCAGAGGAAGGCATCGCCTATCTCAAGACGATCAACTTCAACGCCCGGTCCGACGCGCTGCGCCTGATCGCAGCGGAGTAAGGCGGCGCTGCAGCGGCTTTCAGGCTGCTGCGGTCGCCGCGCCGGCATCGGCGAGCGCCTGTTCCATGGCGGCGAACAGGGCGGCAGGGTCAATCGGCTTCGCCACATACAGCGTGATGCCCGCCGACTGGCATTGCGCCACAGTCTCGGCCATCGCATCCGCGGTCAGCGCGATGATGGGCGTGGTTGCATTCGGCCCCGTACCGCCGCGGATGGCGCGCGCCGCGCTCATCCCGTCAAGCACCGGCATGTGCAGGTCGAGCAGGATCACGTCGAAGGCGGCGTTCCGCGCCGCCTCCACCGCTTGGGCCCCGTCTTCGACAAACACCGGCTCCACGCCAACCTGGCCCAGGAGCAGACCCAGCACCTTGCGGTTGATCGGATGATCGTCCGCCGCCAACACGCGGAGGGCATCAGGCGCTGGTTGCGCTTGCCCGAGCGGCGCGACCCCGGCTGCCCCCGAGGGGCTGGCAGGAGCGATGGCCGCGCGGGGCAGCCGCAGATGCAGGGTGAAGCAGGATCCAGCGCCCTCCCGGCTCTCCAGACCGATCGATCCGCCCATCAACTCGGCAAGTTGGCGGCAGAGATTGAGGCCGAGCCCCGTGCCGCCATACCGGCGCGTGATCGAAGCGTCCGCCTGGGTGAAGGGCTGGAACAGGCGCGCCTGCGCCCCGGGGCTGAGGCCGGGACCGGTGTCGGAAACCGCGAGCGCCAGCAGCGCGCCGGTCTCGTCCTCCTGCTCTACCGAAACGGTCAGGCTCACGCCGCCGCGTTCGGTGAACTTCACCGCGTTTGATACAAGATTCTGGAGGATCTGGCGCAGCCGCGCGGCATCGCCGGCATAGGCGCCCCGGGCGCTTTCGGCCACGTCCACGCCAAGCGTCAGGCCTTTCGCCGTCGCGCCGCCGCGATAAAGGTTCGCCACAGCATGCACCACATCGTCGAGCGCGAAGGGCGCGGTTTCGAGCGAGAGCTTGCCTGCCTCTACTTTGGAGATGTCGAGCACATCGTTCAGGATCGCCAGCAGCGATCGGCCGGATGTCTGGATGGTCTCCACCATGTCGGCGGCGTCGGCAGGCAAGGGTGTGCTGCGCAGCGCATCGGCCATGCCGAGGACGCCGTTGAGAGGGGTGCGGATCTCGTGGCTCATGGTCGCAAGGAAAGTGGACTTGGCCTTGCTGGCGGCCTGCGCGGCCTCCACCGCCTCGGCGAGAGCGGCCGTGCGTTCCTCCACCCGCTGTTCAAGGGCGGCGCGCTCCGCCTCCAGCGCCATCGACAGCGCGTCGGCGCGCTGCATGGCGTGGCGAAAGACCTCAACGCTGCGCGCCATCGCCCCGATTTCGTTGGGATAGGTCTGGAACGGCGCCGTGATCGTGGTGTCGCCCCGGCTCGCCATGGCGTTCATCACCGCGCCGAGGCGATCCAGCGGCAGGCTGAGGCTGCGGCCCGCCTGACGCACGACAAAGATCGCCAGACTGATCAGGGCGAGCCCGAACAGAACGGCAAAGCCAAGGCTTTGTTCAAGGTGGCGCTCGCGCGTCTCCAGGGCCGCATCAAGCTCGGCGACCACGGCTTGCCAACCCAGATCGATCGCGCCCTGCAACTGGCGTTCCTGGGTGCGGAGTTCGGCCAGCTGTGCGGACGTCGGGTCCACGTTCTGCGATCGGGCGATGGCGAGAGCAGCGTCGCGGAGCGTCTCGCCAGAGGCGTAAATGCGGCGCATCGGCGCTTCCAGTCGCTGCGCGGCCAACGGGTCAGCCTTGGCGAGCGCCGCCTTGGAACGGCGGACATTGTCCAGATTGGCGTTCAGGGCGCCTGCGGAGGCATAGAGCTGAGCCCAGGTCTCCGGCCTGAGCGCATCGTGCGGTTTGGCGTAGCCGTCAGCCTCGGAGGCGAGCTCCGGCAGGCTCAGCACGGCGAGGTCCATCAAGTAATAGCTCGGCAGCTCGGGATCGAGGATCAGGTTTGATCCGTCGCCGATCGCTGCAATCAGGGTCAGCGCCGCGCCTGTGAGCGCTTCCGGGTCGCCCTGCCGGTTGACCGCTGCGCGAAGAGCGGCGCTTTCGGGTGCGGTGTCTATCGCGTCGTCATGGGCGATGCGGGCCCGCACGAAGCTGTGCAGCCGTTCCTTCGGGATCACCACCCGATCTTGCGTCGCCGCATGAAAGATCGGCCAGACGGCCTTCAGATAGGCGACGCCTACGCGTTCCTTGGCGGTGAAAAGCCGGTCGTCGTTGATCTGCGCCGCCCAGAGACCGCCAAGCGCCAGCGCCGGCAGCAGCGCCACGGCAAGCGCGGCCAACAGCTTCGCACGAACGCTGAGGCTGCCTTCAAACCAGGCGCGCAGACGGACGAGGTGCTCCATACCTGCTTCCTATCGAACACAGGTTAAGCGGTGCGGAATCGCGCCGTAGCGGGAGGCGCTTCCGATCCAGCGGCGCCTGGCCGGCTCGCTGTCGCGCCGCGAAAGAAAAAGTGACGCCCGCGCGCCCTGCGCGACAGGACTTCGAAACCGCCGCGCGCTACCAAGGCGGCGGGGGCAAGGAGCAGACGGCGGCATGTGTGGCATCATTGGCGTGCTGGGGCGCGGCCCCGCGGTCCCTCGCGTGCTCGAAAGCCTGAGGCGGCTCGAATATCGCGGCTATGATTCTGCCGGCGTCGCCACGCTGGAAGGCGGGCGCATTCAGCGGCGCCGCGCTGCCGGCAAGATCGCCAATCTGGAAGCAGCCGTTGCACAAGCGCCCCTCGCCGGGTCGGCCGGCATCGGCCACACCCGATGGGCGACCCATGGCCCCCCGGTGGAGAAAAACGCTCACCCGCACGTCGCTGGCGGGGTGGCGCTGGTGCACAACGGCATCATCGAGAACTTCCATGAGCTGCGCGATGCGCTCGCGGCGCGCGGCGCGCGCTTCGAGAGCGACACCGATACCGAGGTGATCGTCGCGCTGATCGCGGCCGCACGCGCCCGGGGCCTTCCCCCGCGCGATGCAGTGTTCGCCGCCCTGCGCGAGGTTCGCGGGGCTTTCGCCATCGCGGTCCTGTTCGAGGGTGAAGAAGATCTGATGATCGGCGCCCGTCGCGGCAGCCCGCTGGCCGCCGCGCTTGGCGACGGGGAGGCCTTCCTCGGGTCCGACGGCCTCGCGCTGGAAGGCTATGCCAGCCGAATCACCTATCTGGAGGAGGGCGACAGCGTCGTCCTCTCCCGCGCCGGCATGCAGGTCTATGACGCGGCCGAACAGCCGGTGCGGCGCGCCGAAAGCCCGCTCCCGCCCGTGGGCGGCGGGGCCGACAAAGGCAATTACCGGCACTTCATGCAGAAGGAGATCCACGAGCAGCCCGACGCCGCCCAGCGCACGATCGCGGCCTTCGTGGATCCCATCGCGCGCGCCGCTCACCTGCCGGAGGGGCTCGCGCTCGATCCTGCCGCTCTGACCCAGCTTTCCATCGTGGCGTGCGGCACCGCCCATTACGCCGGCCGGGTGGCGGAATACTGGTTCGAGCAGACTGCGCGCCTGCCCGTCGACTGCGACATCGCCAGCGAGTTCCGGTACCGGGCGCCGGCGCTATCGCCTGGCGCCGCCGCGCTGTTTGTGTCCCAGTCCGGCGAGACAGCCGATACGCTCGCCGCCCTCAGACTGGCGCGCGACATGGGCCTGCCGACGCTCGGTGTGGTCAATGTGCCCATGTCGGCGATCGCGCGCGAGGCGACCGGGGTTTTGCCCACGCTGGCCGGGCGCGAGATCGGGGTCGCCTCCACCAAGGCGTTCACCGCCCAGCTCAGCGCGCTTGCCTGCACGGCGGTCGCGTTCGCCAAGGCCCGAAGCGCGATCGACGCCGCAGAAGAGCGTCGTCTGATCGGGGCGCTGATGGGCGCCCCGCGCCTGATCTCGGAGGCGCTGAAGGCGGAAGAGGCGATCGCGCGCATCGCCAAGAGCCTGCGCACCGCGCGCGACGTGCTTTATGTCGGGCGTGGGACGGCCTATCCGCTGGCGCTGGAAGCCGCCCTGAAGCTGAAGGAAATCAGCTATATCCATGCCGAAGGCTATGCCGCCGGCGAACTGAAGCACGGGCCGATCGCCCTGATCGACGAAAACACGCCCACCATCGCCATCGCCCCGCACGACGCCCTGTTTGAAAAGACCGTCTCCAACATTCAGGAGATCGCAGCCCGCTCGGGCCCCG
Organism: Caulobacterales bacterium; assembly: GCA_044340025.1. GTDB lineage: Bacteria > Pseudomonadota > Alphaproteobacteria > Caulobacterales > Aquidulcibacteraceae > JBIIUJ01. The sequence continues at coordinate 4,510 of JBIIUJ010000027.1, read as the reverse complement.
TCTATCTCCTCGCGGACGCCAAGGGGATCGAAGCGGCCACCCGCGCGGTGGAAAAGGCCGGCGGTGCGGTGACGGGCGCGATCCTGGCGCCGGACTGCGACCCGTTCATCGCCCCAATCGTCTATGCCACGCTCGTCCACCTGCTCGCCTATCATGTGGCGGTGCAAAAGGGGACCGACGTGGATCAGCCGCGCAACCTGGCCAAGAGCGTCACGGTAGAGTGAGGGCGCGCTTCAGCTCCGCCGCCGCGCAGACGATGTGGTAGAGGCTGCTGGCGGGGGAGGGCTGATCGATCCATGATCCGTCCGGTCGCAGACGATCCCGCCACAGGCCCCTGACAGGGGCGGCCAGAAATCGCTCCAGCGCGGTATGGGCTGCGGCGGCCGCGGCCCAGTCAGGCGCCGGCCGCGTCACCGCCGCCTTGATCCGCTCGGTCTGCGGCCAGAGCCGCGACACCGCATCGATCGGCGCTCCGGACGGATCGACGGAGAGGTAGGCGCTGCCGCGGTGGGGGCAGAGCCCCTTCTCGGTCGCAAAGCGATAGAGCGGTTCGATCAGCGCTTCCTGATCCTGGCCGGAGCCTTCAGCCCACCGGGTGAGGAGCCACGCCCACTCGAACTGATGGCCTGGCTCCACGATCTCGCCCTGCGGTCCGGGCACGGGCGCCCAGTCGAGATCGAAATACTCCCGTAGGGTCCCGCTGCCGGCGTCGATGAAGCGCTGCCGCGCCAGCCGGGCCAGCCGGTCGGCCAGTCCGCTCCAGCGGGGATCATCATCCACCGCCATCCACGCGAGCGCGGCTTCAAACAGATGCATGTGCGGGTTGGAGCGCAAAGGGGCGACCGCCGGGCGCGCTTCGCCATAGCCGCCGGCAGGATGGGACAGATGCGCGTCCAGCCAATCCAGCAGCGCCGCCGCCGCCGCCTTAAACTGCCGCGGCCTGTCCAGCGCTCCGAAAGCATGCGCCAGCGCAAACAAGACGAACGCCTGCGTGTAGAGGTCGATGCGCGCATCGGCCACCGCGCCCTCCAGGGTGGTGCGGAACACGAACGCCCCATCCGATCGCCGCGCGGGACCGAACAGCCGTTCCAGCCCGATATCCACCGCTTCGCGCCATGCCGGCGCAGCGCCCAGCCGCCCCAGTTCCACCGCGCTATAGATCTGGCGCGCCTGAACCAGCGTGCGGGTCGGCTCCCGCCCCGGGGCGCCGTCGAGCGCGATGGATTCCACAAAGGCGCGTCCCTTGCGATCCAGCCCTGCGCCCAGCCAGAGCGGCGCGGCGGCGGCTGACAGCCAGTCCTGCAAGCGGTCGCTCGCGGCGACAGCGGCCTCGCGCATCATGCCCTCTCCGGCGGCCCCCGACGGCGCGCCTGCTCACGCGCTGATCTAACGGGGTCGGCCCGCCGGGATCAACGCCCCGGCGCTGTGTAGGGCATCGCGCTATGCGGCGTCCCGGCGGCGACGGTTCAGCGCTTCAGCCTCGGCCAGCGCTGCTTCCAGCGCGCGCGGCTCCAGCGGCTTGGTGAGATAGCCGTCCGCTCCGGCGGTTCTGGCGGCGGCGATATCGCTGGCCATGGCGTTGGCCGAGAGCATCCAGATCGGGGCCGAAGCGTTCGGGCCGCCGCCGCCGCGCACGGCCCGCACCACCTCCAGCCCGGAAAGCCCCGGCATCTGCACGTCGAGCAGCAGCAGATCAAAGCCAAGCCCGCCGGCAGCCTCCAGAGCGCGCGGCCCGTCGTCCACCATGGTGACAGCATGGCCGCCGCGGGCCAGAAAAGCGTTCAGCACGCGCTGGTTCACCAGATTGTCTTCCGCCGCCAGTATGCGGAGCGGGCCGACCGCAGACGGGGCCGGGGCCGTGGCCCTGGCCGTGGGGGCGGCGCCCTCCCAGCGTGCAACGATCACCGGCAGGCGCAGCGTGAAGCAGGAACCTGCCCCTGGCGCGCTCCTTACTGCAAGAGAGCCGCCCATCAGTTCGGCCAGGGTGCGGCTGATCATGAGGCCAAGGCCGGTGCCGCCAAAGCGGCGCGCGATAGAGGAATCGGCCTGTGTGAACGGCTGGAACAATCGGCCGATCTGATCAGCCGACATGCCGATGCCAGTATCGCGCACCTCGATGTGCAGCGTAGCGGCCTGCGGGCCAGTCTGATCAACCCGTGTCTCGACCCAGACCGAGCCGCGCTCGGTGAATTTCGCGGCATTGGACAGCAGATTGGTCAGGATCTGACGGAAGCGGACCGGATCGGTCACGATGCTGGCGGGCAAGGTCTGCAGACCGTCAAGATCGAGCGTGAGGCCCTTCTGGGTCAGGTGCGGGCGCCAGAGGCTGGCGGCCTGCTCGACCAGCTGGCGCGGATCAGCCTCCAGCGCCTCAAGATCGATCTTGCCCGCCTCGATCCGCGAGACGTCAAGCACGTCGTTCAGGATCGAAACCAGCACCCCGCCGGATTCCGTCATCATCTGGACATGCTCCGCCTGCGCGGGGCTCAGATCGCTGCGCTTGAGCAGCTCGGCCGCGCCGAGCAGCCCGTTCAGCGGCGTGCGCAACTCGTGGCTCATCATCGCCAGGAAATCGCTCTTGGCGCGGCTCGCGGCCTCAGCGGCGTCCCTTGCCGCCCGCAGCCGGGTATGGATGGCAAAGCTCTCGCGCGAGAGCATAACAAGGGCCGCCGCGCAGGTCAGGCCTGCTGCGAGACGCAGCGGGAAGCCGGGCTGGTCCAGCATCATCGCGGCGAGCGCCACAGCCGTGATGGCGGCGGGCGTCGCAGCCAACGCAGCCGCACGGGGGGCATGGCCGAACTGCACGGTCGCAAAGATCCCGCAGCCAAACAGCAGCCAGAACGCCATCGACTGATAGCCCGGCTGCGGGCTCAGCCAGACAGCAATGGCCGGCAACACCCAGAGGAGATTGAGCCCCAGAACGCTTCCCATGAACAGGGCAAGCTCCCGGTGTGGAATGGCTTCCGGCAAGCGCCGCAGCAACGAGGCCTCCCATGGCCCCCGCGCGACCATCAGCCCCAGCAGCAGCGCGAACCAGACGGCGCCCAAGGGCACGGACACCGTCACCGCGACGCAGCTGGCCCACAATCCCGCCAGGCTGAGCCGTAGCGTCAGCGAGCGGGCGGTCGCTTCAAGCATCCGCCCCAAGCCTTCCGGCTGACCGACCTCGTTCAGGGTGTCTGTGATCAGCCGCACGGCGTCGCCCCTTTCAGGGACGCAGAGTGCGGCGCCAAGGTTAAGGCTTGGCTTTTCCCGGCTCGCCGATCGGCGCCAGCGCAATCACGGAGAGGTTACGGCCATAGTCTCCCTCCGCCCGCCTGAAGGCGCGCCGATTGGAGAAATAGCGCGCCTCTTCCGCGCAGGTGTCGTCTGGCAGGACATCGACCGCCGCCACCCCGGCGGCGCGCAGGCGCGCTGCGCAATAGGCTTTCAGGTCGAAGTGTCGCCGGTCCCCGGCTCCGGCCAGAAAGAACCGCGCATTGGCGTCGTCGTCGCGAAGGAATGCCTCTTCGAACTCGGGGCCCACCTCATAGCTGGCCTGGGCGATGCAGGGGCCGATAGCGGCCACAATGCGGGTCTTTGCCGCGCCGGCGCGCACCATGGCCGCCACGGTGCGGTCCAGCACGCCCGCAAGCGCCCCGCGCCAGCCGGCGTGGGCGGCCGCCACCACCCTCGCGGTTGCGTCTGCAAACAGAACGGGCGCGCAATCGGCCGCCAGGGCGCTCACCGCCAGATTGGGGCAGCGGGTGACGAGCCCGTCCACCCTGGGCCTCTCGCCTTGCCATGGGCCGTCCACCACGATCGCCTCGGCCGAATGCACCTGATGCGGCGACAGAAGCCGATCGGGGCTCAGGCCGAAAGCGGCTGCGATGCGCGCCCGGTTCTGGGCTACCGCCTGGGGGTCGTCCTGCGAGCCGGCTCCGGCGTTCAGGCTGGCGTAAATCCCCGTGGAGACCCCGCCTTCCCGCCCGAAGAAGCCATGGCGCACCCCCGCCAGCGCGGCGAGCAACGACGATCGGACAGCGGAGGGGGCAGGCTCGGCGGCTGGCATGGCGGCTCAAAATCCAGGGGCAGGCGGCGCGCCAGGCGATCCGATCGCCATGGCGAGAAAAAGGTCGCCCATCTGATCCGGGGCGACGAGGCGATCAAGCCCGGCCTTCAGCATGGCCGCTCTGTCGGGATGGGCGGAGCAAAGCGCCGCCAGACGGGCCGGCGCGCCCAGCCCTGTCAGGAAGTCCCCTTGGCGCGCAGGGCCGTCCACCCTCAGTCCGGCTTCTCTGGCAAGCGCGCCAAGCGCGGCGAAGTCCACATGCGCGGTCAGGTCCGCTTCCCCCGGCGCGGCCAGCGGATCGACCTTCTGATGACGCGACAGGGCCTGAAGCGTGTCGGCCCCTTCGGGACGGGCATACCCATAGTCAATGAACAGGGCGCGGCCCGGCGACGCGTGCAGCCGCCGGGCGAGCGTGGCCACCAGCGACGGCAGCTCCGGCGCGACTTCGGCCACTGCGCC
>JBIIUJ010000029.1:0-22555 GCA_044340025.1 Caulobacterales bacterium | reverse complement strand
GGGGCGGCGAGGGATCGAGCGGCTCCGACAGGCCAAAGCAGAGCCGCCCCTGCGCATTCAGGCCCACCAGCTTCTCGCGCCAGCCGCCAGCCGCCCTTACGAACTGGCGGATTGGCAGGCAGTCGAGGAACTCGTTGGCGATGAGCAGCATCGGCCCCTCGGGTGCCTCCTCCAGCCGGCTGACATGGGCGATCGCGTAATCGCCCAGGCGCGCGCGCTGCGCATCGCGCAGAGCTGGGTTGATCTCCACAAGCGTGATCTGTGCGGCCTTCAGGAAAGCTGGCCGCACCCGCGCGGCGCGCAGCGCATCGGCCATCAGCAAGCCCCGGCCCGGCCCCAGCTCCACCAGCTGGAACGGCGCCGGGGCGCCCAGATCGAGCCAGACCTGCACCAGCCAGAGCCCGATCAGCTCGCCAAAGATCTGGGAGACTTCCGGCGCGGTCGTGAAGTCCCCGTCCGCGCCCAGCGCGGCATGCGTGGCGTAATAGCCGTGCTGTGGATCATAGAGCGCGGCGCGCATGAAGGCTGCCACGCTGATCGGCCCGCCCGCGGCGATCTCGTGCTCGAGCCGCCTGGCGAGCGGGGTCATGCCTGCGCCTTCGGCCGGGTCAGGGTCCAGACGATCAGGCCGATCCCGGCGGCCGCCAGCGGCGCCGAAAGCATCATCCCCATCGACAGACCAAAGGGATACTCGGGCAGGAAAGCGTCGGGCTGGCGGAACTGTTCGCCAAGGATACGAAAGATCCCCATGCCGAGAAGGAACAGGCCGCAGGTCAGGCCAGGCCGGGAGAGCGCCCCGCCGCGCCAGACCGCCAGCGCCAGAATGGCCATCAGCGCCAGCCCTTCCAGGCCCGCCTGATAAAGCTGGCTGGGGTGACGCGGCTCAGGGCCGGCGGCGGGGAAGATGATCGCCCAGGGCACGTCGGTGGTGCGGCCCCAAAGCTCGCCATTGATGAAATTCGCCAGCCGTCCGAACAGCATGCCGAACGGCGTGGCGCAGGCGACGAGATCGCCCAGCCGCAGCAGCGGAATCTTCTGGGCGAGACCAAAGGCGATGGTCGCGAACGTGACGCCCAGGAGGCCGCCATGAAAGCTCATGCCGCCTTCCCAGACCCGAAACACCGAGAGGGGGTCGGCCAGGAGATCGGGCCGGTAGAAAAACACAAAGCCCAACCGGCCGCCAAGGATCACGCCCAGCGTGGCCCAGAGGATGTAATCGTCGAGTTGCGGAATGGTCATGGGCGCGCCGCCGGGCCGCCAAAGCCGCTCCGCTTTCAGCAGCCGGCCGATATACCACCAGGCGAGCGCGATGCCGGCGATATAGGCCAGCGCATACCAGCGCAGGGCAAACGGCCCGATTTGCAGCAGGACAGGATCCAGCCATTCGGGGAAGGGAATCGCCAGCGAAAGGAACACGCACAACCTCTGGAGGCTCACTTGCGGCGGGACTGGAGGTCGCCCCGCTGGGGCGCGCCATTGCAGAACGCGCCCCGGCGCTCTACCTGACCTTGCAAAGGACGTCCATGCAGACCCAGAACCCCATCCTCGACGATATCGCGCGTTTGATGACCACGGCCGTGGGCGCAGCCCAGGGCCTTGGCGACGAGGCCCGCACCTTCATGCGCGCTCAGGCGGAGCGGCTGATCGCCGACATGGATCTGGTCAGCCGGGACGAGTTCGACGCCATGAAGCAGCTCGCCCAATCCGCCCGGATGGAGGCCGATGCGCTCAAGGCGCAACTCGCCGCGCTGGAGGCCCGGCTGGCCGTCCTTGAACAACGGCAATGATTGGCGCGCGCCGTCATATTGCTGAAGACCGAATCTGACTTACGCTTTCGATCTGCAGGGTGATTCGTCCTGCTGATCGCGCGAGGCCTGTCCAATGGACCTTATCGACCAAGTGCGCACTGATGATGAGTTCGATCCGCTGGAAGCGGCCGAACACGTCCTGATCGCCGAACAGAAGACCTTCGAGCGCAGCGAGGACGAGATCCACTTCGCCGCCAGCACCGAGTGGACCGATCTGCATGGGGTGTTTTCCTGGCGGGCCGAGTTTCCCGCCATGGTGCTCACGCTGGCTGTGGACATGAAGACGCCCAAGACCCGCCGGGCGGACGTGGCCGCGCTTGTTGCGCTGCTCAACGAGACGCTTTGGCTTGGCCACTTCGATCTCTGGTCGGAGGATGGCTCGGTGGTCTATCGCGCCACGTTGCCCGTTCTGGGCCGGGATGGGCCGGAACCGGTGGAATGCGCCGCCCTGCTCGCCGCCGGGGTCGAGGCGGTGGAGCGCTTCTATCCCGCGTTTAACTTTCTGGTCTGGGCCGGCAAGACGCCGGAGGAGGCCGCCGGCGCTGTGTTGTTCGAGACGCTGGGCCAGGCCTGACCGGCGCCGCGGCGCGCCGGCTCAGCCCGGCGCGAACACGGCCCTCAGATCCCGCTTCAGGATCTTGCCATTGGCGTTGCGCGGCAGCGGCTCGGTTCGGATATCGATCCGCACCGGGACCTTGAAACTCGCCAGCCGCTCGCGAACCCAGGCCTGGAGCGCCGCTTCCGTCGCATCCGAGCCCGCGCGCACAGCCACGACCGCGCCCACCTCCTCGCCCAGAACCTTGTGCGGAATGCCGATCACGGCGGCGTCGTTGACATCGGGGTGTTCGTAGAGAGCGCTCTCGACCTCCACGCAATAGACGTTTTCGCCGCCGCGGATGATCATGTCCTTGGCGCGGTCAACGATGGTGAGGAAGCCATCCTCGTCCATCCGTACAAGATCGCCGGTCTTGAACCAGCCGTCGCCGAAGGCCGCCTGAGTCGCTTCAGGCTTGTTCCAATAGCCTTTCACCACGTTCGGCCCGCGCACCCAGAGTTCGCCGACCTCGCCGGCTGGCACGTCGCGGCCTTCCGGATCGACGACGCGCACGTCATTGACGGGGGCGGCCGGCCCGCAGGACCACGGCCGAAGCTCGTAATCTTCCGCCCCATTGGACGAGACCACCGCCGACGTCTCGGTCAGGCCATAGCCCTGGCCGGGCTGAACCTTGGGGAAGGCCTCCACGATCCGGCGCACAAGCTCGGGCGCCGAGGGCGCTCCGCCATACGATACGCTCTCCACGCTGGAGGTGTCGTAGCGGGCAAGGTCGGGGTGCTCCAGAACCTGCCAGGCGATGGCGGGCACGCCGCCAAACGTGTTGATCCTTTCCTGCTGGATCAGTTCCAGCCCGCGCGTGGCGTCCCAGCGCCGCATCATCACGATTTTCACCCCGCTCGCCATGGCCGGCACGACGAGAGAATGGCTCGCGGTCACGTGGAACAGCGGCACCGCCAGCAGGACGGCCTTGCGCGGCGTGGTCGGGTCCTGGGCGGGCGGCGCCTCACCCCGGCGCAGGAAAGCACGCGCCTGACCCAGCATCATGTTGAAGATGTTGGTCAGACAGTTGCGCTGGGTGCCAAAGGCGCCCTTCGGCTTTCCGGTGGTGCCGGAGGTGTAGAACAGGGTCGCGAGGTCTTCCGGGCCTATTTCGGCCGCCGGGGAGGCTGTCTGAGCCAACTTCTCCCAGGCGTTTGGCCCGCCGATCAGATCCTCCAGCCGCATGATCCCATCAGGCAGCGGCCCGCTCGCCCGGGCGACGATCAGATGGGCGAGGTCTGGCAACGCGGCGAAGCGCCCGCCCGCATGGTCCAGCGTCAGCAGCCGTTCCAGCCGCTCACCATCCGCGATCAGCACCCGCGCGCCGGAATCGGCGAGGCCATACTCGAGCTCCTGCGCTGTCCACCAGGCGTTGAGCGGCATCGCCACCGCGCCAAGCAGATGGATGGCCCAGAAGGCGCAGACGAACTCGGGCAGATTCCGCATCGCAATGCCCACCCGGTCGCCCTTGGCCACGCCGAACCGGTCGCGCAGCGCATGAGCCAGCGTGGCGGCTGCATTGGCATGGGCGCGATAGGACACGCGCTCGTCGTCCAGCACCAGATAGGGAAGCTCGCCCCAGGCGCGGCCCATCTCGAACAGGGCGGCGAGGCTGGGCGGCGCATTCTTCCAGACCCGCATCTCGACGCCATCGATCGTGCGCAGCTCCATCTCGAAGGGTGTGCCGGGCTGACACAGCAAGGCATGCGCCTGCTGGACCGACATGGCGGGTATGAAGGGCGGGCGTGCGCCATCCGGCATGATGAAATCCTCCCTGGCGCGCCTCTGGCGGGCGCTGAGAGAGCTTCTTGCCATGCCGAGGGCGGGCTGACGAGGGGCTGGCGCCCGCCTTGCAGCCCTCTGGCTGGCCGGATGTCTCCGGTTTGGCGATTACCTCGCGCCCCGGCCCGCCCCTGCGGTGGCCGGGGCTTTTTCTTGGCGTCAGAGCCCCAGCACCATCTTGGCCATGATGTTGCGCTGGATCTCGTTGGAGCCGGCGTAGATCGACGTCTTGCGATAGTTGAAATAGGCCGGGGCCACGGCTGCGGCATAGTCCGGCGTCGGGAAAGGCTCGTTGGAGCGCCCGTCCAGGATCGCCCAGGTGTCTGCCACGAAGGGCTGGGCCGCGCCGCCCACGGCTTCCACCGCCAGCTCCGAGATCGCCTGCTGCGCCTCCGAGCCAGCGCACTTCAGCATCGAGGAGGCAGGCCCCGCGCGCTGGCCGGATGCGAGACTGGAAAAGATCCGAAGCTCGGTGACGTTGAGCGCCTCGATCTTCATCTCGGTTTCGGCGAGCTTGCGCGCGAAATCGGGATCATCGACCAGCCGGGCGCCGTTGGCCGTCTCGATGCTGGCGATCTTGCGCACCTTGGCGAGCGCGTTCTTCAGCCCTGGTGCATAGGCGTTGCCGCGTTCGAACTCGAGCAGGTATTTGGCGTAGGTCCAGCCCTTGCCCTCTTCCCCGATCAGGTTCTCGGCGGGCACGAACACATCCTCGTAGAAGACCTGATTGATCTCCTGCTGACCGTCCACGGGACCGTCGAGCGTGGGCAGCGCGCTGACGGTGATGCCGGGCGTGCGCATGTCGACCAGGATGAAGCTGATCCCGTCCTGCGGTTTCTTCTCCTGGCTGGTGCGGACCAGATTGAACATCCAGTCCGCCCACTGCGCGTGCGTCGTCCAGATCTTCGAGCCGTTGAGCAGATAGCCCTCCACCCCGTCGCGGACGGTCTTTTCTGCCCGCATCTGCAGGGAGGCGAGATCAGAGCCGGAGCCGGGCTCGGAATAGCCCTGGCACCACCAGATCTCCGACGCCAGGATCGGCGGCAGGTGCTTTTTCTTCTGTGCGTCCGTGCCGAACGCCATGATCACGGGCGCGACCATCTTCAGCCCCATGGGCGAGACGATCGGGCAGCCGGCTGCGGCGGTCTCCATGTTGAAGATGTATTTCTGCGCCGGGGTCCAGCCGGGACCGCCGAACTCCACCGGCCAGTCGGGCGCGATCCAGCCCTTCTCATAGAGCTTCTTCTGCCAGGCGATCTGGCCCTGCTTGTCGAGATAGCCGTTCTTGGAGAGCGCCATTTTCTTGCGCAGCGTCTCGTCATAGGCCTCCGAGATCCAGGCGCGCACCTCGTCGCGGAAGGCGAGATCTCCGGGCGAAAATGAGAGGTCCATGGCAAGCCTCAATCCTGGCGGCGCAGGGCGGCCCGCCTCTGCATGGTCCAGATAGGCGGCGCCTGCGCGCCCGCCAGAGGTTCAGGAAATGACCGCGCCCTGATGCAGGACCGGCGCGCCAGCGAACAGGGGGCCGATCTGCTGGATCAGCTTGGCCATATGTTCAGTCTTGCCATGGGCGTCCAGCGCCGCCTGATCGGCGTAAAGCTCGAGCATGAAATAGGCGTTAGGGTCCTTGTCGGACCGCACGAGCTGATAGACGAGGGTGCCCGGTTCGGTCGCCTTCACGGTGTTCACGAAGTCGACCAGAAGCTTCTCGAACTCAGCGTTCTTGCCAGGCTGGCAGACGAATTGCGCGCAGATGCCGATCATGGGCGTCTCTCCCTCACCTTTGTTGCGCCCGGTTATAGGCGCGGCCGCGGCGCGCGCAACCGGCGCCCTAAAGGCAGAGGGCCGGGGGATCGCTCCCCCGGCCCTCGCGTCGATCCTGCTGATCGGGCGATCAGTAGGTGTATTTGATGCTGAACGTCACACGGCGCGGCGGCGGCGGATATCCGACGCCCACGAGCGATGAGCCGAAGAAGAACTCCTCCCCGCAATTGGAGCACTGCAGCGAGGCGAGCCAGTTCCCGTTGTCGGCGCGATAGGTGATGCCGCCGTTCAGGATCGTCGTGGCCGGCACCGAGGAGAAGCGGATGCGCTGGCCGCTCGCGCTCACCACCGAGCCGGTGTCGTTGGACGTGGAGGTCCAGAACGGCGACTGGTAGCTAACCGCGCCGGACAGCGAGAACTCGCCGCCAAGCATCGGGGCCGGGATGCGCCAGGCCCCGCCGAGCGTGGCGGCCACATCGGGGTAGCGCACCGGCTCGTCACGCTCCGTGACGCAGCTCGCAGCTTCGGGGAAGACCCGGCACGAGGGGCCCGGCTCCGCGTTCTTGTAGCGGCCATCCGACAGGTTGAGCGACGCAAAGATGTCGACATAGTCGGACGGCGCGGCGGTGAGTTCGAACTCGACGCCCATGGATTCGAGATCTGCGGCGTTTTGTGTCACGAACGAGATCGCGCCCGTCACCGGGTTGGGGAAGCCCGAGAGGACCTGGAGGTCCTTGGTGTGGGCGAAGTATCCCGTGACGTTCAGGCGGAGCAGTCCGTCGAACCATTCTGTCTTGGCGCCGAGCTCATAGGACCAGACTTCTTCCGGGCCGAAGGCGCGCGAGAGAACGGCGTTGTTGTCGCGGCCGTTCCATCCGCCCGACTTGAAGCCGTTGGTGGCTGACACGAAGATCAGCTTGTCGGTGTCCACTTGCCAGGACAGGGCGACGCGCGGGGTGAACTTCGTTTCTTCTTGCGAAAGCGGGATGCCGAAGCGCACGAGGTTGGCGCTCGTCGTGCGGTTGGCCGGGGGCGGCGCGGCCGGGACGAAACCCGGGCCATAGGAGGGCCGGTTGGCGTCGACGAAATTGATGTCCTTGGTCTCGTTGGTCAGGCGCCCGCCGACCGTGAGGGTCAGGTCTTCGGCCAGCTTGAAGTCGCCCTGCGCATAGACAGCCAGAACTTCCGCCTCGTTCTCCAGCAGCTTGGAGCCGAGGACGAGATTGATCGGTCCCGCGGCGAAGCTGTCGAGCTGCAGGTTCTTGTTGCTTTCGCCGAGATAGAACAGGCCGCCGACCCAGCGCACGAGGTCGTTTTCGCCCGCCAGCTTGATTTCCTGGCTCCACTGGTGGTTGACCACTTCGTTGGCGATCACGAAGCCGCCGCGCGGGCTCGTACCGTCAAAGAAGTCGAGCGCGAAGTCCTGGTCGGTGGAGCGATAGCCGGTGATGAAGTTCACCGTGATGCCGGCGACATCCCACTGGATGTTTGACGTCAGGCCGCCCGTTGTGATGCGCGAGCAATTGCCGCGCGAGGTAGTGGTGTAGATCGAGATGATGTTGTCGTCGCACTCGGTCTGACGCAGGCCGGAGCGGCTGATGTATTTCGGGTTGAGCGGGTTCTGGCCGATGGTGGTCTTGTCCTGGCGCAGCCAGTCGGCGGAGAGGTCCCAGGTCAGCGTATCCGACAGGCGCCAGGTGATCGCGCCGCGCGCGCCGATCCCTTCCTCGCCATTCATCGTCTCGCCTGTGGTGGTGTTGGTGACGTAGCCGTCGTCCGTGGTGTAGAAGGCCGACAGCTTCGTTAGGAAATTGTCGCTCACCGGGACGTCGATCGAGCCGCGCACCGTGCGCTGATTATACGACCCCACGGTCCCCTCGACGAAGAAACCGAACTCGTCTGCCGGCTTCTTGTTCACAATGATGACAGCGCCGCCGGTGGTGTTGCGGCCGAACAGCGTGCCTTGCGGGCCGCGCGCCACTTCTACCCGCTCGATGTCGAACAGGGAGTAGGAGTTCACGCTCTGCCGCGCGAAATAGATTTCATCGACATAGGTGGCGACCGGCGCATCGAAGGTGGCGACCTGCTCCGTCGAGCCGAGGCCCCGGATGAAGTAGGTGACAGCGCCGCCGGTGCCGGTGTTGAAGCCGCCGGTCATGCCGGGCGTGAACCGCACGAGGTCCACCGTATTGGTCAGGTTAGCGGCTTGAATCTGAACGGGGCTGAATGAGGAGACAGCAACCGGAATGTCCTGGGCGCTCTCTTCACGGCGCGTGGCCGAAACCGTCACCGTATCCAGACGGCGGGGCGCAGCATCGGCTGCGGCGGCCTGGCCGGCCGCCACCACCGCTGCGGTCCCCTGGACGGCGGTCTGGGTTGCGGCGTCTTCTGCGAACGCCGGGGCGGCCGCGCATAGCGAAACAGCGAAAGCCGAGGCCCCCGCCAGCATGAAGGATTTCAAGGTCATGTATGGTCTCCCCTCGGCGAAGGGCCCGGGCGAGGCATGCGCGCTTCGGGTCCAATCAGTTGGCGTTCTATCAAATGTCCGGACTAATGACACTTGTTTGACGAACAGTGTGCCCTAAAACGGCGGCATGGATGCGGGCCGTGTCCGCCAGGCAACGGTTTGGCGCATGCGGCGCATGCGAGGAGGGTCCGTCTTGAGGCTGATCAGGCATATTCTGGCGCTTGCGCTTGGTCTTCTGGCGGCGGCGCCGGCTCTGGCTAGCGGCTTCACGCGCCAGACGTTCGACGCGTGGGTGTCTGCCCGCGCGGGCGACGGGACGCCCGTCTACTGGTATTCGATCGGCGATGTGCGCTCCTATCCCGATGGCAAGCTGCTCGCCATCATGGAAGGCTATGACACGGCGGTGAGCCACCGGCCCGACCCTGCCAAGCCGATCGCGCATCAGTTTTCGCGCAAGCTCTACATCTTCCGCGAGCCCGTCACCCGCGCGGTGATCCGCACCTGGAACGGGCAGAGGGCCGAGCCGATCTCCTATCCCTACCAGTTCATCACCTACACGCTCGAGGGCGACAAGGTGCGCACGGTGGTGGAGCAGGGCCGCGCGCCCCGCGTCCAGACCATCGATGGCGGCGACGGGATCGAGGTGCGCATGGTGGGCGATACGCTGGCCTTCACCGCGCCCGTGTTCCTCGACTTCGCCATCCCGGGCACGGACCGGCGCTATCAGGCCTGGGAAAACTACGACTTCCTGATCCAGCCGCAGGGCGCGGGCGTGGCGGAGCCGCACCAGCTTTCCTGGGCCCGGTTCGGACCGACGCCACCCTGGATGGGCGGGCAGCCCTCCATCATGCGGCTCACCACCTGGCGGGTTGAGCGCTACGAAGACATTCCCGCCGAGCTCCGCGCCTTTGTCGAGGCGGAAATGCCGCTCTGGAAAGCCCCGCCCTCCTCGCTCGCCGATATCCGCCGCCTCCAGCAAGGACCGACGCCATGACCGTCACGACTTCCCGCCGCGATCTTTTCACCGGCGCCCTCGCCATCGGCGGCGGGGCCATCGCTGCGTCCCTCGTCGCCGAACAGGCGCAGGCCGCCATGAAGGGCGGGCCGAAAGATCACGACTTCAAGCCCGATGGCACCTATTCGGTCGTGCCGCTGCGCAAGGACAACATCGTGCTCGGCGTGGTGCAGTCGCGTGTGCGGGCGGTCGACGTGACCAACCTCGGCCAGACCCGCAAGGCCAATCTCGATCACTTCCTCAATCTGATCGACGCCGGCCAGGGTTGGGGCGGGCCGAAAGACATCCTGTTCTTCCACGAGTTTCCGATCACGGGCTATTCCGACCGCTGGGGCCGCGCCGAGGCGCTGCGCGCCGCCATCGATGTGGATGGGCCGGAGGTGCAGGCCGTCTGCGCCAAGGCCAAGCAATATGGCTGCTACATCGTGTTCGGCTCCTATGCGAAGGATCCGGACTGGCCCAACCACCTGCTCTCCATCACCTTCATCGCCGGGCCGAACGGCACGATCGTCGACAAGCACTGGAAGGCCCGCAACATCAAGGGCGTGTTCGTCGGGTTCGAGCTGTTCACCACCACGATCTATGACGTGCTCGACCGCTATATCGAGATGTATGGCAAGGACGCCGTTCTGCCCGTCACCAAGACCGACGTGGGCAACATCATCACCTCCTCGGTCCAGCGCGAGCCTGAACTCTTCCGCGCCTTTGCGATGAAGGGGGGCGAGATCTTCCTGCGCACCGCCTCGGGCGGCTTCACGCAGGCCGATATCCTCGCCACCTCGATGTACAATCAGGTCTATACGGCGGTGTGCAACAACGCTGTCAGCCCCGACAATCCGGGCTTCCTCGCAGGCGGCGGGGCGGGCGGCAGCACGATCTATGGCCCGGATGCGGCCATCATCGACCAAGCGGACCCCGACGGCTCCGAACAGATCGTCACCGCGCGCATCCCGATCGCCAGCTTCCGCGCCCGCCATCGCCAGCCCGTGGTGCATATGGATCTCTACCGCGACGTGTTCGACGCCTATCGCAACCGGTATCCGCCCAATCTCTTCTCGGAATATCTGGCGACGGACGGCCGCGACGCCGCCCGTTTCCTGCGCGACAAGGCGGTCTGGGCGCGCTGAGCCGGGGCAGGGCGGGGGCCTGATCAGGCCTCCGCCAGCGCCTCCGCGCGGGCCGCCACGATCCGCACCACATCGCCCATCACTTCGGTGATCTTGAAGTCCTTGGGCGTATAGACGCCCGCGACGCCATATTGCTTGAGGATCAGCTCGTCCTCTAGCGGGATGATGCCGCCGACCACCACGGGCACGCGCTCCAGCCCGGCATTGCGCATCAGCCGCACCACCTCCTGAACGAGATCAAGGTGCGAGCCCGACAGGATCGACAGCCCCACCGCATGGGCGCCGGAGCGCTGGGCCGCGTCCACGATTTCCTGCGGCGTCAGGCGGATGCCTTCATAGACCACTTCCATCCCCACCGCGCGGGCGCGGGTGGCGATCTGCTCGGCGCCGTTGGAATGACCGTCGAGGCCGGGCTTGCCCACAAGGAAGGTCAGCGTGCGGCCGAGCTTCTGGGAGAGCCTCTCCACCTCGCCTTTCACCGCCTCGATGTCTTCGCCCTCCTGCGTCACCACGAGCGCAACGCCAGTTGGCGCGCGATATTCGCCATAGACCCCGCGCAGGGCCGCCCCCCATTCGCCTGTCGTCACGCCGGCCTTTGCGCAAGCGATGGAGGCCGGCATGACGTTGCGGTCTTCCTTCGCGGCGGCAACCAGCTCCGCCAGCGCGGCCTTCGCCGCCATGTCGTCGCGAGCGGCGCGCCAGGCCTTCAGCTTGGCGATCTGTTCGGCTTCCACGCGGGGATCGACGGTCTGGATCGCCTCCTCGCCGGCGCCCAGCGGGGAGGGCTCGCCCTCCGTCCAGCGGTTGACGCCGACCACGACCTGATCGCCGCCCTCGATGCCGAGCAGCCGGCGGCGGTTGGATTCGACCAGCTGTTCCTTCATCCAGCCGCTTTCCACCGCGGGCGCAGACCCGCCCATCGCGTCGATCGCGGCAAGAACCCGGCGCGCTTCGGCTTTCAGCGCCTCCACCTTCTCCGCAATCACCGGCGAACCATCGAACAGGTCGCCATATTCCAGAAGGTCGGTCTCATAGGCGAGGATCTGCTGCATCCGCAGCGACCATTGCTGATCCCACGGCCGGGGCAGGCCCAGAGCCTCGTTCCAGGCGGGCAGCTGCACAGCGCGCGCGCGCGCCTTCTTCGACAGGGTGACCGCCAGCATCTCGATCAGAATGCGATAGACGTTGTTTTCGGCCTGCGGCTCGGTCAGGCCAAGGCTGTTGACCTGCACGCCATAGCGGAAGCGCAGGGCCTTCTCGTCGGTGACGCCATAGCGTTCCCTCCCGATCTCCTCCCAGAGATCGACGAATGCGCGCATCTTGCAGAGCTCGGTGACGAACCGGATGCCGGCGTTGACGAAGAAGCTCATGCGGCTGAACACGTCGGCCATCCGCTCGGGCGCGATCTCGCCGCGCGCGCGCACCTGATCGAGGTTGGCGACGGCGGTGGCGAGCGCGAAGGCCAGCTCCTGCTCCGGCGTCGCGCCCGCCTCCTGCAGGTGATAGGAGCAGACGTTCATCGCATTCCATTTCGGCGTCTCGTCGAGGCACCAGGCGATCGTGTCAGCGGTGAGCTTCAGGCTCGGCGCGGGCGGGAAGACGTAGGTGCCGCGCGAGAGATATTCCTTGATGATATCGTTCTGGGTGGTGCCCTGCAGCTTGCGCCGATCCCCGCCCTGTTCGTCGGCGAGCGCGACATAGAGCGAAAGCAGCCAGGCCGCCGGCGCATTGATCGTCATGGACGTGTTCATGCGCTCCAGCGGGATCTGATCGAACAGGGCGCGCATGTCGCCCAGATGCCCGATCGGCACGCCCACCTTGCCCACCTCCCCGCGCGACAGGATGTGATCGCTGTCGAAGGCCGTTTGGGTCGGCAGGTCGAACGCGACGGACAGGCCGGTCTGCCCCTTGGCGAGATTGCCGCGATAGAGCGCGTTGGACTTCTCCGGCGTGGAGTGGCCGGCATAGGTGCGGAAAATCCAGGGGGCGTCTTTGGCGGTCATGCGGTGGAGCCTTTCGCATTGCACACAGCAAGAAGCGCGCCTGATGCGCAAGGGGACGAAAGCCGCAACTGAACCCGCGCGTTCGCCTGTGGGGCAGAAACGCACGCCGGCGAGGCCTTGCTCTTGCTTTGCCGCCGCGCGCGGCCATGCTGCCGTCGGCCCGAGTGTTGCACTGCACAAGAAGTCGCATGGACGACTGCATGTCTGACTTGCCAGTTTGGGCGCGATCTGGGGAAGGACGAAATGATGCACGCCACGACGATGGACGAGGCCGCCGCCGGGGAAGGATTGAAGGATCTTTACGCCGTGGGCGAGGTGCCGCCCGCCTATCATGTGCCGGCCAAGATGTGGGCCTGGGCGATCCGCAAGGACCGGCATGGCCGGCCCAAACAAAGCATGCAGCTCGAGGTGGTGGACACGCCTGTGCTCGAATCCGACGAGGTGCTGATCCTCGTGATGGCGGCGGGCGTGAACTACAATGGCGTCTGGGCAGCGCTGGGCGAGCCGGTGTCCGTGCTCGATTTCCACAAGCAGCCCTATCACATTGCAGGGTCGGATGCGGCGGGCGTGGTCTGGGCCGTGGGCGCCAAGGTCACGCGCTGGAAGCCCGGCGACGAGGTCGTGGTTCACTGCAACCAGGACGACGGCGATGACGAGGAATGCAACGGCGGCGATCCCATGCTGTCGCCCAGCCAGCGCATCTGGGGCTATGAAACCCCGGACGGCGCCTTCGCCCAGTTCGCCCGCGTGCAATCGCGCCAGCTGATGCCCCGGCCCAAGCACCTCACCTGGGAGGAAAGCGCCTGCTACACGCTCACGCTCGCCACCGCCTACCGGATGCTGTTCGGCCACCGGCCGCACGTTCTGGCCCCGGGCGACAATGTGCTGGTGTGGGGCGCCTCCGGGGGGCTTGGCGTGTTCGCCGTGCAACTGGCCGCCGTGACGGGCGCAAACGCCATCGGCATCGTTTCTGATGATTCAAAGCGCGATCACGTGCTCTCGATGGGCGCCAAAGCGGTGCTGAACCGCAACGAATTCAAATGCTGGGGTCAGCTGCCCAAGGTGAACACCCCCGGGTTCAACGACTTCATGAAGGAGACGCGCAAGTTCGGCAAAGCCATCTGGGCGGTCACCGGGGGCAAGGATGTCGACATCGTCTTTGAGCACCCGGGCGAAGCCACCTTCCCGGTATCGGTCTTCGTGGCCAAGCGCGGCGGCATGATCGTGATCTGCGCCGGCACGACGGGGTTCAACCTGACGATGGACGCCCGCTTCCTCTGGATGCGGCAGAAAAGGGTGCAGGGCAGCCACTTCGCCAATCTGAAGCAAGCCGCGGCGGCCAACCAGCTCGTCATCGATCGCCGGATCGATCCCGGCATGTCGGAGGTGTTTCCCTGGGCGGAAATACCCGAGGCGCACGAAAAGATGCTCGACAACAAGCATCTGCCCGGAAACATGGCCGTGCTGGTCACCGCCTCGCGCCCCGGTCTGCGCACGCTGGAAGACGCCATCGAGGCGGGTCCCGCGCTCGTCTAGCCGATTGTCTCCTCGCCCGGCCATTGCACGATGCGCCGGGCGAGAGCGCGCCGCCTGACGGCCTTTTCCGAGATCGTGGCGTCGATCACGCTCATGCCGGCGTCATGCACGCTCGAGGCGTCGCCCGAGACCAGCGGATGCCAGTCAAACAGCGGCCTGCCTTCCGCCACCAGCCGGTAGGCGCAGGTGCGCGGCAGCCATGAGAGCGAGCCGACCGTCTCGGGCGTCAGCTTGACGCAATCGGGCACCTTGGCCTGTCGGTTGACATAATCGCGGCAGCGACAGGCGATCCCGTCGAACAGGCGGCAATGCACGTCCGTCAGGTGAATGGCGCCGGTGTCTTCATCCTCGAGGCGGATCAGGCAGCACTTGCCGCATCCATCGCACAGGCTCTCCCACTGCGTCTCGCTCATGACCGCCAGCGGCGTGGTCTCCCAGAAGGGCGCACTCATAGACGAAACACGCCGACAAGCTCGACATGTGGGGTCCAGCGGAACTGATCGACCGGCGTAACCGCCTCCAGCCGATAGCCGCCCGCCGTCAGCAGGGCGGCGTCGCGCGCAAAGCTCTGCGGATCGCATGATACGCCGATGACCACGGGAACCGATGTGCGCGCGAGCTGCGCGGCCTGGGCTTCGGCGCCGGCGCGCGGTGGATCGAACACGACGAGATCGACGCCTTTCAGCTCCAGCGGTCCAAGCGGATTGCGAAAGAGATCGCGCTGGATTGCGGTCAGCGTCTTGCCGCCGGCAAGCCCGTCGGACGCCTTTTTCATGGCCGCCGTCATTGCGCCATCGCCTTCGAACGCACGCACCATGAAGCGTTCCTTCAGCCGCAAGGCGAAGGCGCCCAGGCCTGCGAACAGATCAACTGCATGCCCTCCCGGCCCAGCCGCCGTCATTACCAGACGCCCCAGCGTCTCCTCGCCTGCAGTGGTCGCCTGAAGGAAGGCGCCCGGCGTGGGCGTGACCCGCGCCGGGCCCATCGCGATCACGGGTTGCCGGCGCATCACCGCCACTTCGCCTTCCAGCGTCAGGCGCGCCAGGTCCGCCGCCTGCGCGCTCGTCGCCAGTCGCTCCAGCCCCTTCCGGGCGAAGTGCGCGATGGCCCCGGCGCCGGTCACGTCCACGTCCAGGCCGGAAAGCGTCTCCAGAACGGTGATCGTCGCGGTCTCCCTCGCGGGTGTCAGCGCTTCGGCCAGGGCGCGAAGGTGCGGCAGCGCCGCCTGAAGACCGGGGGTCAGCACCGGGCACGCGCCAATCGGCTCGATGACGTGGGCCCGTGCGCGCGAGAAGCCGAAGACGTGGCTCGTCCCCTCGCGCCTCGCGTGAAACGCCGCCCGCCGCCGCCCGCCCCCCCAGGCTGCGAGCGTCTCGCCGACGGGAGGAGACAGGCCCCTGCGCTCCAGAGCCTGAACCACCAGCCCGCGCTTCCAGTCCGCAATGGCCCCATCGGCCCAATGCTGCGTGGCGCAGCCGCCGCAGCGCGTGAAGTGCGGGCAGGGCGGCGTCACGCGGTCCGGGCTTTCGGACAGGATCTCGACGGCCTCCAGCCGGTCGCCCCGCGGGCGGCCTCGCACGCGCTCGCCCGGCAGGGCGAAGGCGACGTGATAGGCGCCGGCGCGCCCGTCGCCCTTGGCGCCCATCGCGCCGACGGTCTCTTCCACAAGCTGAACGGAAGCCGTTTTCCCTGTCATGCGCGGTTCAGGCTGCGTGGCGCACCCTGCCTCTCGTGGTTCCCCCGAACCCCGGATTTTCGTTGAGAGGAGTTCGTCATGCGGATTGTGTTTCTGTCTCTCGCCGCTCTGGCGCTGGCGGCCCCGGCGGTCGCATCCGCGCAGTCCTACCGCACGCAGGGCCCCGTGTCGCCGGAGTGCCAGCAGCGCGTCAACAACCAGCGGCTCACCGGCGGCCTGATCGGCGCCGGCGTAGGCGCCCTCGCGGGCCGTTCCGTTTCGGGCCGCAACGCCCGCACCGAAGGGGGTCTGCTTGGCGCCGCTGTCGGCGCGCTCGCCGGCTCGGAAATCGCACGCCGCCGGATCGTGTGCGACGATGTGGGCTATCGCGCCCCGCTCGCCCAGGGCGGCTTTGACGATCCCTACCGCCGCTCGGGCTGGGACGATGACTTCGCTTATGCCGCGCCGCGCCACGCCTCCCCCAGCCGTCAGGCCTGCGGGTGGGGCGAGGCCTCCATCGCGCGGCCGGATGGCTCTGTCGAGCGCGAGCCCGTCTGGATGTGCCGCAACTCCGCTGGCCAGTGGCGGCCCGCCGACCGCTGAGCCGTCTGCGCCCAACCCCGTTTCAGCTCCACCTTGCGCCCCGGTTCCCCCGCCGGGGCGCCTTTCTTTCAGCTCAGGGCTGGCAGCGCCTCGATCAGGCGGGTGATGAAGCGGCCCGCATCCGGATCCTTCAGGTCCTGCACGCGGCCAGGCTCGGCGGCGGCGAAGACGAAGGCCTCCTCGTCAGCGAAGACAAAGCCGATGGGCTCGTCCTCGTCCATCACGTCGATGGAGACCTCCCCGTCTTCTTCCACGAATTCGGCGCTGAGCCCCACAAGGCTGAGCGCTTCGTCGAGCGGGGCATAGAGCGCTTCCAGGGCGGCGCGCTCGCTCGGCGGGGCGGCGGCGTCGCTGTCGAGCGCGGCTGCGAACAAAGCGCGCAGATCTTCGTTGGACATGGGTGTCTCCGTTGTTCGGCCGCCGGCCCCGCCACAGGCGGGCTCTGGCGGCGCGGATGGTTTTCAGGCGGCGAGGCTCTGAAACAGCGCCGCCCCGTCGGCGGAGCCCAGCGCCGCCTCGAAGGCCCGATCCGGATGCGGCATCATCCCCAGCACATTGCCCGCCGGATTGATCAACCCGGCGATCGCACGCGCCGAGCCGTTGGGATTGTCCCGATAGCGGAACACCACCTGCCCCTCCCCCTCGAGGCGATCCAGCGTCTCCGGGTCGGCAAAGTAATTGCCCTCGCCGTGGCCCACCGGCATCACCGCCACCGCCCGCCCGCCATAGGCGCGGGTGAAGCGCGTATCCGGGTTGGCGATCTCCAGCGCGACAGGCTTGCAGATGTAGGAAAGCGAGGCGTTGCGCAGCAGCGCCCCGGGCAACAACCCTGCCTCGCACAGGATCTGGAAGCCATTGCAGACCCCCAGCACGCTGACCCCGCGCGCTGCGGCGGCTTTCACCGCCTGCATCACCGGGCTTTGCGCCGCCATGGCGCCGCAGCGCAGATAGTCGCCATAGGAAAAGCCGCCGGGGAGAATGATCAGATCCAGCCCGTCGGGCAGGGCCGTTTCGCGGTGCCAGATCACGGCCGGCCGGCGGCCCAGAACGGTCTCGACCGCGACTGCGCAATCGCGGTCGCAGTTGGAGCCGGGAAAAACGATGACGGCGGACTTCATGGGCCGCCTTCTAGGCTGGTTGGCGCGCTGGCGCGAGATGCTTGCGCCGTCTCTGTCCGCGAGGGCGCAGCGGCCTCAGGCTGTCCGCAGCCACGCGATCGCCATGTCCGCCAGGGCCTCGACGGCCGCCGCATCGTCGCCGTCTTCGGGCACATCGGGAAAGTCGATCATCAGGGCGGTCAGCCCATGCATCGCCGCCCAGAGCGTTTCGGCAGCGGCGCGCGGAGGGCGCGGGGCACCCAGCCGCTCCACCGCCTGGACCAGAATATCGAACGAGCGCTGGGGCGCGCCCGGCTCCACCCGCTTGCCCGGCCGCGGCGCATGGCTCGGCTTTGCCATGAACACCAGGCGGTAGGCGTCCGGATGGGCGCGCCCGAACGCCACATAGGCGGCGATGCCCAGGCGCAGGGCGTCCTCGGGCGTCGCGCCGCCCGAGACGGCGGAGCGCACCTCATGCTCCAGACCGGAGAAGACCTCCTCGGCAATGGCGTGAAGCAGCGTCTCCTTGTTCTCGAAATAGAGATACAGCGCAGGCGCCGAGACGCCGGCCTCGCGCGCCACCTCGCGCATGGTGGCCGCCGGATAGCCGCGGGCGGCAAAGATGCGTCCCGCGGCGGCGAGGATCTCGGGCCGGCGCTCCGGTCCCTGGCCGCGCGGCTTGCGCAGGGTTCTTGTTTTTTCACTTGCCATGCAGGGAGCCTAGCGTAAGTTCGCGATCTGACCAATGTTCATATAGGGGTGAAGATGGGTGTTCGCGTTTGCCGAAACGGGCTTGTTGGCGCGAGCATTCTTGCGCTGGCTGCCTGCGGTGCAGCCGAAGGGCCCCCACAAGCCGCCGCCCTGCCGCCCACGCCCATCACCACCGCCGTTGTCGCCGAAGGGCCGATCGCTGCGCCGATCACGGCCACTGGCCCTGTCGCCTATGAGCGGCAGGAGACGCTGTCCTTCAAGACCGGGGGCGTGATCCGCGCGCTGCTCGTCGACGAGGGCGATCGTGTCCGCGCCGGCCAGCTCCTCGCCGAGCTCGATCCCACGGATGTGGCGACGATCACCGCGCAGGCGGGCGGCGCCACCGAACAGGCCGCCGCCGGCGTGGCGCAGGCGCGCGCCGCCCTCGTGCAGGCGCAAAACGAACTCAAGCGGGCCGAGACGTTGTTTCAGCGCGGCTTCGCCTCGCAGGCCCGCATCGATGCCGCCCGCGCCGGTGTGGCCGCTGCGCAGGCTTCCGTGGAGGCCGCGCAGGCCGGCGCGATCACTGCCCGCGGCGCGGTGGCCCGCGCCCGCTTCGATCAGGCGCAGGCGCGGATCGCCGCGCCCGCCGCCGCCGTCGTTCTTGTGCGCCACCGCGAGCGCAACGAGACCGTGGCCGCGGGCCAGCCGATCCTGACGCTGGGCGACGCCGCCAGCGGCCTGGTCCTCACCGCCCCTCTCGCCGATCGCGATCTCGCGCGGGTGCGGGTGGGGGATGCAGCCGAGGTGCGGCTGGCGGCGCTGGGTCAGGCCCCTGTCGCCGCCACCGTCAGCGAAATCGCGGCCATGGCGGATCCGCGCACAGGCGCTTTCGATGTGGAGCTGCGCCTGGCGCAGGCGCCGCAGGGGGTCGCAGTTGGCATGCTGGGCGCGGCGACGATCCGCGCCAGCGGCGCCAGCGGGGCGCGAGGCCTGCTCATTCCCAGCCAGGCGCTGATCCAGGCGCGGGCGGATGAAGCCGACGTCTTTGTCTTCAACCCGGCCACGGGGCTTGTGAACCGGCGGCGCATCGCGGTCGGTCCGCTGACGCCGGGCGGCGTGGTGGTCACATCCGGCCTTGCGGCGGGCGAGCGGGTGGCTGTGGGCGGCGCCGCCTATCTGCGCGACGGCATGAAGGCCGTGGAAGCGGCGGCCACGCCGCCCGCCCCGCAAAGGACGGCGCCATGAGCATCGCGGCGTTCGCCGTCCGCTCCTGGCAGTTCACGCTTGTGGCGTTCTTCGCGCTCGCTCTGGCGGGCGTGAGCGCCCTGTTCTCCATCCCCAAGGCCGAGGACCCGAGCTTTCGCGCCCCTGTGGTGCAGGTGATCGTGGTGGCGCCGGGCTTTGATCCCGAAGCGATGGAACAGCTTGTCGCCGATCCGATCGAGGATGCGATCGCGGGTCTGGAGAACCTGAAGGAGGTGCGCTCCACCTCGCAGGATGGCCTCACTGTCGTGTTTGCGGAATTCATCTGGGGCCAGGTCGATCCGGACCAGAAATACGACGAGGTGGTGCGCGAGGTGAACGCCCTGCGCGCCACGCTGCCTGAAGCGATCGTGAGGCTGCAGTTCCGCAAGGTGAGCCCGGGCCTCACCAACATCATGCAGGCGGCCATTGTCTCGGACACGATGTCCTGGCGCGAGCTCGAGCGGCAGGGCCGGCGCCTGCGCGACGAGATCGACCGCGTGCCCGGCATCCGCGACAGCGAGTATTGGGGCGCGCCCCAGTCCGAGGTGCGCGTGGCGCTCGATCTCGCCCGCCTCGCCGCGCTGGGCATTCCGGTCAATCGCGTCGCGGAAGCGCTGGAGGCGCAGGGGGCGGAACTGCCGGCCGGGGCCGTGCATCAGGATGGCCGCCGCTTCAACGTGATGACCGCGACCGGCTTCGAGACGCTCGACGAGATCGCCGGCACGGTCGTCACCGCCAGCGACGGGCGGACAGTGCGGGTGCGCGATGTAGCCACGGTGGGCTGGGCCACGGACGAGGCGGCCCATCTGACCTGGTACAATGGCAAGCGCGCCGTCTTCGTCACCGCCAATCAGCAGGACGGGGGCAATGTCTTCGAGGTTCAGCGCCGCCTGCGCGAGCGGCTGGACGCGTTCGCCGCCACGCTCCCGCCTGAAGCCACGCTCCACCCCGGCTTTGACCAAAGCGCCAATGTGCGCGACCGCCTGTCCAAGCTGGGCCGTGACTTCGCAATCGCGCTCGCTCTGGTGCTGGTCACGCTGATCCCGCTTGGCTTTCGCGCCTCGCTGGTGGTGGCTGTTTCGATCCCGCTGTCGCTGGCCATCGGCATCGCGCTCATCCAGGGGCTGGGCTATTCGCTCAACCAGCTCACGATTGCCGGGGCGGTGTTGGCGCTCGGGCTGCTCGTCGATGATTCCATCGTGGTGACGGAGAATATCGCGCGGCGGATGCGCGAAGGCCTGCCCCCGCCGATCGCCGCCGTGGAGGGGACCAACGAGATCACCGCCGCCGTCCTGGGCTGCACGGCCACGCTCATGCTGGCCTTCGTGCCGTTGCTTTTCCTGCCGGAGGGATCTGGCGAGTTCATCCGCTCGTTGCCGGTATCGGTGCTGTCGATCGTTGCGGCCTCGCTGCTCGTGTCCCTGACGGTCATTCCCTTCCTCGCCAGCCGCTTGCTGAAGCCCGACGCGCACGAGGACGGCAACGCCGTCTTGCGCTGGCTGATGGGGCGGATCCACACGATCTATCGCCCGATCCTGCATATCGCGCTGGAGCGACCGCTGACCACGCTCGTGGCGGCGCTGGCGCTCTCGGCGGCGAGTTTCGCGCTTGTGCCCAAGATCGGTTTCAGCCTGTTTCCTCCGGCCGAGACGCGACAGTTTCTCGTCGAGATCCAGACCCCGGAAGGGACGGCCCTTTCCGAGACCGAGCGGGCATTGCGCTTCGTGGAGGCGCGCCTCCAGCGCGAGGACGCCGTGGACTGGACCATGGCCAATCTGGGCCGGGGCAATCCGCGCATCTTCTACAACATTACCCAGCAGGAGCAGCGCTCGAACATCGCCGCGGTGTTCGTGCAGCTCGAGAAGTGGGAGCCCAACGAGAGCCCGGCGCTGCTCGACAGGCTGCGCGCCGATTTCGCCGCCTATCCCAATGCGGAGATCCTCGTGCGCGTGTTCGACAATGGCCCGCCAATCGAGGCGCCCATTGTCGTGCGGCTGGAAGGCGATGACCTGGGCGAGTTGCAGCGTCTCTCCGCGGAGGTGGAGCGCGTCCTCGGCGCGACGCCCGGCGTGCGCAACATCCGCAATCCGCTTCGCCTCGACCGCACAGACCTGAACGTCGGGATCGATCAGGACAAGGCCGCAGCCCTGGGCGTGCCGGCGGGCGCTGCGGAGCGCACCGTGGCGCTGGCGCTCTCCGGGCTGGATGTCGGCGCCTATCGCGATGGCGATGGCGAGCGCTTTCCCGTCACGGTCCGGCTGCCGTTTGGCGAGCGCCACGAGCTCGCCAGCCTCGACGCCATCCATGTTTCCACGCAGGGGGGCGCGGCGCCTCTCGCGCTGATCGCCACGCCCCGGTTCGAAACCAGCCCCTCCCAGATCACCCGCTTCAACCGCGTGCGCACTGTGTCGGTCACGGCCTTCACCGAGACGGGTTATCTCACCAGCGCGGTCTCCGCCGACGTGTTCGAGGCGCTCGAGGCGCTTGATCTGCCGCCCGGCTATGCGCTGAAGGCGGGCGGGGAAGCCGACGCCAGCGCCGCCAGCTTCGCCGGCCTTTCCAATGCGGTGGTGCTTGCAGTGTTTGGCATCCTCGCGGTGCTCGTGCTCGAGTTCCGCTCGTTTCGCGCGACCGTGGTGGTGGCGACCGTCATCCCGCTGGGCGTGCTGGGCGGGATGGCGGCCCTGTTTCTGAGCGGGTACTCGCTCTCCTTTACCGCCGTGATCGGTTTCATCGCGCTGATCGGTATCGAGATCAAGAACTCGATCCTGCTGGTTGATTTCACCAACCAGCTCCGCAAGCAGGGCGTGGCGCTCAAGGAGGCGGTGGAACGCGCAGGCGAGACGCGGTTCCTGCCGGTGCTGCTCACATCCGCCACGGCGATCGGCGGGCTCACCCCGCTCGTTCTGGAACGTTCGGGCCTCTATTCGCCGCTGGCGATCGTCATCATCGGCGGGCTGATCGCCTCCACGCTGCTCTCGCGCTTCGTGACGCCCGCAGCCTACGTCCTGCTGGCCGAAAGCGACGAGGCGTTCGAGCGGCGTGACGGCTAGAGCGGTTTGCCGCCTTTGTGAATCGGCGGGGATTCCCAAATCGGCCATGAGGTGATTCAAGCTGTCTGCTGGCGAAGGAGGCTGGCGGATAT
>JBIIUJ010000232.1:0-2742 GCA_044340025.1 Caulobacterales bacterium | reverse complement strand
GCCTGCAGCCAGTGAATGCCCACCGGTTTCTTGTGGCGCGGCTCGTCCTGAAACGAGATCCGGACAAAATCGCCGGTCTCGAACATCTGGGTTGTGGCCTGCGCAAACCGGCTCTCGTCGCGGTCGAGCGGCGGCATGGCGAACAGGCCTGGCAAGACAGCACACAGCATCAGGAGCGCAATCAGCGCCGGCGCGCGCCAGCCAGCTGCAAAGGAATCGAGAAAGGCCAGAGGCGAAGAGGCTTTCATGTCAGGGTGGCTGTAGCGCAAAGCGGCGCGCCCGTCGCCATCACAGCGGCAACGGGCTAGAAGGCGACATGGTTGCTTCGTTCGCCCAAGCCGACTTGCCGGAAATCAGCGTCGTCGTGCCTGTTCACAATGAAGAGGGGGCCGCAGCCCTCCTCGCGCACGAGATCGCAGCCCGCCTCGAGGGCCATGCGTTCGAGATGCTGTTTGTCGATGACGCCAGCACCGATCAGACCCGTGCGGAACTGATTGCGGCGCGCGGTGCGCTTGCCTCGCTGCGGGTGCTCGCCCACCGGCGCAATGCTGGGCAGAGCCGGGCGGTGCGCACAGGCGTGCTCGCAGCGCGCGGGCGCATCATCGCGCTGCTGGATGGCGATGGTCAGAATGATCCCGCCGACCTGCCGGCCCTGATCAGCCGCCTTACGCGGGCCGATGCGCCTGCCGGGCTGGGCATGGTGGGCGGCAAGCGGGCCAAGCGGGCCGACCCTTGGCACAAGCGCATGGCCTCCCGGGTGGGCAACACGGCGCGCGCCTGGATTCTGCGCGATGGCGCGACAGATTCTGGCAGCGGGATCAAAGTGTTGTGGCGCGAGGCGTTTCTGCGGCTGCCCTACTTCGATCACATGCACCGCTATATGCCTGCGCTGATGCAGCGCGAGGGCTATTGCGTCGAATTCTGGGAAGTAAACCACCGCCCCCGGTTGGCGGGCCGCTCGAAATACACCAACCTCGGCCGGCTCGCTGTCGCGTTCGCTGATCTGCAGGGCGTCGGCTGGCTGATCCGGCGCAACCGACCGATCGGCGGGATCGACGAGATATAGCCATCGGCGGGGCGCGCTAAGGCGCCCCTGCCAGTCAGAGGCGTCAGCGCGCCAGCGCCGCCTCGTGCCGACGGCGCAGCGCCATGCTGATCATGCCGAAGCCGATCAGCATCATGGCCCATGTGTCCGGTTCCGGCACAGCAGTCAGCACGCGGAACGTGTCGCCGGGGCTCGACGCGGTAAGGTTGAACGAGACCGTGTTGCCCGAGAACGTGGCCGAGTCCGTCTTGTTCTCAAAACCGACGTTTCCGGGCGTCAGGTAGGTGGTGCCGACCGCGCCCAAAATCCCGTTGGTGGCCAGGAGGCGGGCGCGCGTCCAGATCAGGCCCAGCACCGGACCGTTGAACACGATGGTGCCGCGCACGCTGCGCCCTTTGCCGGGATCGAAGTTGACAGCATGGCTGTTCACCACCCGGGCCCGCGGCAATCGCTGGCCCGCTGTCCACTGCGAGCGCGGCCAGAAGCGTGACGCCTTGGCGCTCGTTGAACGCACGGACGTTGTTGTTGTTGAAGTTGTCGCGCCCGACCACGGCTGGCGGCGCGATGATCTGGAACGTGCCGCCGTTCATGAAAGCGGTGCCCCCGGTCAGACTGCCGCTCGTGACCGCCGCCAGGGCGGGCGTCGCCATCAGTGCTGCCGCTGCAGCGATCGCAAACAGTTTCATCGCTTTTTCTCCGCCAGGCCCGACACTCGCCCTGCATTCTGGTGCTGCAGAGGCGAGATGTCTTGTCCTCTCCCTTCATGGGCGAGTGCGCTTCGCCTGAAGCAGGAAGCGTGCCAGCCAGGCAGGAGGGGGCTCAGCGGCGGCGCAATCCGCCCAGCAGGCCCCGCACCAGTTCGCGTGTGATCTGGGTGGCCGCTTGCCGCGCCACGGACTTTACGGTGCTCTCGACCACGCCTTGGCGGCGGCGGGCGGTGCGGCCGCGCGTCCCGCCGAAGAGGTCGTCGAGGAGACCGCCGGTCTCGTCCTGAGGCGCCCGGGCGGCGCGCCCGCGCGCAGACGGCTCTGCCTCCGCGGCCGCCGCCTCGGCTTCGGCTTCCTTGCGCGCCAGAATCTCGAAGGCGCTCTCGCGATCCACCGCCTTGTCATATTTCAGGGCGACGGGGCTTGCCCCAAGCACGCGGGCGCGATCCTCCGGCGCGCAGGGCCCGACCTTGGAAACCGGCGGACGGATGAAGGTCCGCTCCACGATCGTGGGGGCGCCCTTCTCATCCAGCGTCGATACCAGCGCTTCCCCAACGCCCAGAGTGGTGATCATCGCCTCGGTTTCGAAGGCCGGGTTGGGACGAAAGCTCTTGGCGGCCACCTTCACGGCCTTGGCCTCGGAAGGGGTGTAGGCGCGCAGGGCGTGCTGCACCCGGTTGCCCAGCTGCGCGAGCACGGCCTCGGGAATGTCCTGCGGGTTTTGCGTGACGAAATAGACGCCCACGCCCTTGGACCGGATCAGCCGCACCACCTGCTCGATCGTCTGCAGGAGCGCTTTGGGCGCATCGCGGAACAGCAGGTGGGCCTCGTCGAAGAAAAAGACCAGACGGGGCTTTTCGGGATCGCCCACCTCGGGCAGTTGCTCGAACAGCTCCGAGAGGAGCCACAGCAGGAATGTGGCGTAGAGCGTCGGGCTCTGGATCAGTCTCTCAGCCGACAGGATGTTCACGATCCCTCTGCCGGTCAGAT
>JBIIUJ010000078.1:0-11851 GCA_044340025.1 Caulobacterales bacterium | reverse complement strand
AGATCGCTGACGGTCGGGTCATCGAGCAGCGCGATCGCTGCATCCACCACTTCGCCCAGATTGTGCGGCGGGATGTTGGTAGCCATGCCGACCGCAATGCCGCCCGCCCCATTGACCAGCAGATTGGGATACTTCGCCGGCAGCACCACCGGCTCAAGTTCCGAGCCGTCATAGTTCGGCTGGAAGTCGACCGTATCCTCATCGATGTCGCCGAGCAGGAAGCTCGCCGCCTCGGCCATCCGGCTTTCGGTGTAGCGCATGGCGGCGGGGGGATCGCCGTCGACCGAGCCGAAATTGCCCTGACCGTCGATCAGCGTCAGGCCCATGGAGAAATCCTGGGCCATGCGCACCAGCGCGTCATAGACGGCGGTATCGCCGTGCGGGTGGTATTTGCCGATCACGTCGCCGACGATGCGGGCGGATTTGCGGTAGGGCTTGTCGTGGGTGAAGCCCTGCTCGTGCATGCTCCACAGGATGCGCCGGTGCACCGGCTTCAGCCCGTCGCGCGCATCGGGCAACGCGCGGCTGACGATTACGCTCATCGCATAATCGAGATAGGAGCGCTTGAGCTCATCCTCGATCGCGATCGGCTCCACGCCCTTCATCTTCTCCGGCGCCGGAGCATCGTCGTCGGGGAGGTCGGGAGTATCGGCCACGGTTTGTCCGGACAGGAACGAGATCGTGAACGGACGCGACTCGCGCCCGCTCTCACGCTAGAGCGATAGCAGCGCCGTCTTCGGCTCGCAAATGCGGGAGACGGCTGGCGGGGACTGGACCATGGAACGCAAGAGGATCGCCTGGGCGGCGGGGATCGCTGCGCTGGCGGCTGGCATTGGCGCTGTCGTGACCTTCATGGGCGGGGGCGCCGCGCCCGCTCGGCTGACCCAGGACGTGGGCGGCTTTGAGCTGCGCATCGGCGCGGCCGGCGAGGGGCGGCCCGAAACCCTCACGCTGCGCAAGGACGGGCGCATCGCGTTCACCGCGCCGACGGCCGACGGCGATGGCGCGGATTTCGTGACCTTCGAGATTCTCCAGACCGACTTGAACATCGGCGGCGGGCCGGCGCTTGATCTGGTGGCGGTCGGCCGCACCGATCAGGCGGGCTGCTGCGCCAGCATTTTGGTGATCGACCTTGACGAGAAGGAACCTCGGTTGCTGGGGCAGGTGCCTCTTGGTGCGGTCGAGCCGTCTCGATTTATCCCCTCGCGCCTGCCAAACCAACCGTCGGCCGTGCTGCCGGTCATGGATGACGCCGCCGAAAGCGTTTTTCCGGGCACGCAGTTTGCGCCGCTGGCGCGGGGGCTGGTGTCCTGGGACGGTCGGCGGTTTCGCTACGATCTGGAGCGCATGAAAGCCCCGGCGCCGGATGCGCCGCCGGCTTTCTGGGTCGCAGACAGCGATCTTGCCGCCGCTCTTTCCAGCGCGGCGGGCGAGGGCGACTTCGCGCCCCCTGCAGAGGCGACGCCAGACGGCGTGGTTGCGGCCTATCGCGCGTGGCGGTCTGGTCTCTTGACCGCGGCTGCAGAGGACCCCGCGCTTGATCCTGGCGCGCCCGCCTCGCTGATCACCCTTGCGCTGGTGCTGAACGAATATCTTTACGCCGGGCAGGGCGCAGCAGGGGTGGCGGCGGTGCGCGCCGCGCTGGTTGATCGCCCGCAGGTCGCCGAGGCGGCGATCAGTCTGGTCCGGGAAGCCGCCAAACGCAGCCGTTGGGCCGCCGATCTGGAGGCGCTCAACAACGGCCAGGATGATCTGGGTCTTGGAACATCGCCGCAAGAATGATCGCGGCGGATGGTGGGCGCGACAGGGATTGAACCTGTGACCCCTGCAGTGTGAATGCAGTGCTCTTCCGCTGAGCTACGCGCCCGATTTGGGAGGCGGCGAATTAGCGGCTCGGGCCCGCGCGGTCAAGCATGCAGCGCGGCTTACCAGCGCTGGATGCTCAGCCGGACTCGCCCGAGAAGCCTTCCCGATTGATCAGCTTCGTTGCCGTGCCAGCGTCGCAGGGCCACGCGATCCCCGACCGCCACCACGTAAAGACCGTCTGCCAGCGGCGTGCGATCCGCGCTGTCTGTCACCACCACAGTTCCAGCGGAAAAGTCCGGCACGCCATCGGCTTCATCCAGCAGGAACGCGATCGGGGCCGACATATCCCACGAAATCGGCAGATGATCGAAAGGCGCGGCTGCGCCGGATATGCAGTCAAGCGCCCGGCTCACGGTTGTGGGCCAGAGATACATCGGCGCGTGCCGCATCGGCCGGGTGAGGTAGCTCCGTCCGTGGGCGCTGCGCGTCGGATCGGTGAGCGGCTGCGCCGCGCCCGCCCCATCCAGAAGCCATGCCCGGCTGACGCCCAGCGCATCGGCAAGCCGGACCAAGGCCAGTTGGCGGGGGGCATGCGTGCCCTGCTCCCAGTGGGCGATTGTGGGCTGGCTGACCTGCACCCGATCCGCCAGTTCAATCTGGCTGAGACCAAGCGCGAGTCGGGCTTCGCGTATCCGGGCGCCCCCCACGCTCCCGGCGCTGTTGGCCTTTGTCATGCCCGCAGTGTCCCTCGTCGCGACATAGACGCCATGCATCCCCGCAGGTTCGGCGCTTAAACGAATAAATATGCTTATATCATTCGGGTGTAAAGTTGCGGCGTTCAGCCGACACTCCCGGTGGGGCGAGGAAAATTATTCCCTTTAGGCCCCGCTGGCGGAACATAAATGCGCCCTTCTGGGCATTTTTGACGTCAAGTTACGATTTGAACCGTCATTCGTTGCGACCAAAGCCTTGGTTCGAATTTGCTTGCACGGTTGTCGTGTTTCTGTGATGATTAGCGAAACGAATGAAGCCGGGCTTTGCCCCGCTGCTCGTTTCCCAGACCAGACTCCAGAGGATACCATGGACGGTGACTATTGCTCGCCCGAGGGCGCTCGTCGGCTGAAGACGAAGATCGAGGATTACTGGCGCGAGCGTGGCTATGAAGTCGACGTGGCGCTGATCGATGCCGGTTTCGTTCCCGCGATGCGCTCGGCGCGCGTGGATGTCCGCAGCGACATGAAGAATGGCATGCCCCGCCGTCGTGCGGCGCAGGAAGCCGCTCCCCAGCGCATCTACGCCGAAGCGGCCTGAGCCCGGCTCAGCCTTATTGCGATGGGCGAAAGCTCGTCGAAGGTTGTGATGACGGCGTCGGCGCCGAGTTGCTCGGCCGGTACGCCGCCATATCCAAATGACACAAGGATCACGGGTGCGCCGGATGCTCTGGCCGCCTGCACATCCGTGATCGTGTCGCCGACCAGCAGGATACGGTCCCGCGCGCCGCCGGCGGCATCCGCCGTGGCGAACAGGTGGCTCGCGTCCGGTTTCGGCGCCGGCGCGCTGTCGCCCCCGACAATCGCGGCGAAGCGGCTGGTCAGCCCCAGGGCATCCAGCAGCAGCAGGCTCAGCTCCGTTTTCTTGTTCGTGCAAACCGCCAGGATCGCATCCTCGGCCGCAAGCGCGTCGAGCGCGCGCTCCACGCCGGGGAACGGGCGGCTCGTCAGGGCGATGCCTGCCCGGTAGATCTCCACAAAGCGCTGCGTCAGCGCTTCCAGCCGTTCGTCGTCATGCACGACGCCAAAGCGCGCGCTGGCCTTGCGCACCAGCGCGCGCGCGCCCTGGCCGACCATCGGCCGAAACTCGTCATACGGGATGGGCGGCAGGCCGATCTCGCCCATCACCTGATCGGTCGTCCGGATCAGGTCCGGCGCGGTGTCCACGAGCGTGCCGTCGAGATCGAACGCGATCGTATAGCCCGTCAACCCGCCCATGCGGCGTCCGCCTTTGTGTCACGCGGCTGGCGCCGCCGCCGAAACCGGCTAGAGAGCTTGGCCTTCAGACGCAATGGAGCAGGCCCATGGCGCGCGCGCGTGCTGCAGTGATCCTCGCCGCCGGCCAAGGCACCCGGATGAAGTCCGCTTTGCCAAAGGTCCTTCATGCAGTGGGTGGCCGAACGATGCTGGACTGGTCAATCGCTCTTGCAAGGGCGCTTGGCTGCGATCCGATCCTTGTGGTCGGCGGCGCTCATAATCCGGAGGTCGCCGACCATGCCGCCAAGGCCCTCGGGCCTGCCGCGGTCGCCATCCAGGATCCGCCTCTGGGCACAGCGCACGCGGTGTCCGCCGCCCTTCCGGGCTGGGCGCAGGTCGATGGCGATCTTGTCGTGCTCTACGCCGACACCCCGTTGATCGAGCCGGAAACGGTGGAGCGCCTGTTTGCGGCTCTAGCGCAGGGGGCGGGGCTGGCGGTGCTGGGCTTCGAACCCGAAGAACCCGGAGCCTATGGCAGGTTGATCCTGAATGACGAGGGCGGCCTGGACAGGATTGTCGAGGCCAAGGACGCCAGTCCCGAAGAGCGGGCCGTTCGCCTGTGCAATTCCGGCGTTCTCGCTGGCGAGGCTGCGCTCCTGCGCGCGCTTCTGGCGCAGGTCGACAACAGGAACGCCAAGGGCGAGTATTACCTCACCGACGTCATCGCGCTCGCGCGGTCGGCGGGCCGGCGCTGCGCTGTGGCGGTGTGTGAGCCGGCCGAAGTGTCCGGCGTGAATGCGCGCGGCGAACTCGCGGCGGCGGAGGCGGCCTTTCAGGCGCGCCGCCGCGCGGCCCTGATGGAGCAGGGTGTCACGCTGATCGCCCCCGAAACCGTGTTTTTCAGTCACGATACGGTGCTGGAGCCGGATGTTCTGGTGGAGCCCCATGTCGTGTTCGGTCCCGGGGTCCTAGCGCGATCTGGCGCCCGCCTGCGTGCCTTCAGCCATCTGGAAGGCTGCGAGATCGGCCCGGGGGCCATCGTGGGCCCGTTCGCACGGCTCCGACCCGGCACGGTGTTGGGCCGTGATGTCCACATCGGCAATTTCGTGGAAGCCAAGAACGCGCGGATCGGCGACGGGGCCAAGGCCAATCACCTCACCTATCTGGGAGACGCCGATGTGGGCGCGAGGGCCAACATCGGGGCAGGCACGATCACGTGCAATTATGACGGCTTCCGCAAAGCCCGGACCGTCATCGGCGAGGCCGCCTTCATTGGCTCCGATACGATGCTGGTTGCGCCGGTGAGCGTGGGCGCCGGAGCCATAACGGGTTCCGGCTCGGTCATCACCAAGGATGTTCCCGCCGACGCTCTGGCGGTGGAGCGGGCGAGCCTGACGGTGCGCGAAGGCTGGGCTGCATCGTTCCGGGCGCGCCACGCCAAGCCCTGATCCCGCCTGCCCGGGTTCGATCGCAAGGGCTCAAACCAGTTTTTAAAGGTGTTTCTGGTAGACAAGGGATCCTGAGTTGGGTCGATGTCCGCCAAGAAGCTCGAAACTGCGTGGATCATGGT
Organism: Caulobacterales bacterium; assembly: GCA_044340025.1. GTDB lineage: Bacteria > Pseudomonadota > Alphaproteobacteria > Caulobacterales > Aquidulcibacteraceae > JBIIUJ01. Next base: position 6,508 of record JBIIUJ010000078.1, on the reverse strand, counting down.
GATTGACCACCATCCGCATATGCGGCGGATGGTGGCCACAATGCTGCGCTCCTTGGGCGCCCGTGGAATAACGCTGTGCGCTGATGCGGCCGAGGCGCTTCGGTTGCTCGGCCCGATCGAGCCTGACCTGATTATCTGTGACTGGCATTTGACGCCCACAAGCGGGCTGGAGTTTGCCCGCACAGTTCGCCGCTCAGGGTGGTCGCCCGACAAGGCGGTTCCGATCATCCTGCTGACGGCCAGTAATCAGCGCCAGCAGGTCGCCCAGGCGCGCGACGCCGGCGTGAACAGTTTTTTGATCAAGCCGGTCAGCACCCGTTCGCTCGCCCGCCATGTGCAGCGGGCGCTCTCGGAACCGCGCCGTTTTGTCGAAAGCGCTCACGACGCCGGTCCCTGCCGCAGACAGCAGCTGCGTTCGGGCGTGCCAGGACTGCGCCGGCGCATCACCGACGACGATGCGAGCGCGTTGCGAGAAGGCGAAGAAGCGCAGGTCTGGGCGGCTGACCAGGTGGCCGCGCTCGCCACAGGTCTGCGTGTGAGCCTCGCTCGCGCAATGCCGGGGGATCGCCAGATCCTGCGCATGGTGCTGGCCGGCGCGCGCGACGCCCATGCGCGAGCCGAAGATGCAGCGCTAAGGGAACTGGCAGACGCTGCGGGGTCGCTTGCGCGGTATCTGGAGGCGACCTTGGCGACCCGCTACGCCGATCCGCGCGTGATCGAGGCGCATCTCGCCGCCCTGATCTCGCTCTCGCGCCAGGCTGGTTCGGCCCCCGAGCGGCAGGCAGTGGTCTCGCACCTCGATGTGATGGTCTCGCGCAAGCTGAAGCGATCAGCCTAGGGGGCGGTCAGGCTTTTCCCCATCGCGCCTGCCCGGTCGCAAACGAACTGCCACGCGGTCCGCCCCGAGCGAGCGCCGCGCAACGCGGCCCACTGCAAGGCCGCGCGCTCCAGCCCTGCATCCTCGGCTGCAAGGCCGAAGCGGCCGCAATAGGTCCGCACGATCGCCAGATACGTTTCCTGATCCATCGGGTGGAAGCCAAGCCAGAGGCCGAACCGGTCCGAGAGGGAGAGCTGTTCTTCGGCTGTCTCCTCTGGCCGAAAATCGCGCGCTGCGTCCCCTGGCCCGCGTTGGATCAGGTGGCGGCGATTGGACGTGACATAGACCAGCACATGGTCGAACTCGCCGCCCACCCCGCCATCCAGCATGGTCTTCAGCGCTTTGTAGGCGTCGTCGCCCGCATCAAACGACAGATCGTCGATGAACAGGATGGCGCGCGCCTCCGCCCCGATCAGCCGGCGGGCGAGCCGGGCGGCGGCCCCTGCCTCGGCGCGCGCCACCTCGATCAGCTTCAGCGCCGGGTGCGCGGCCGCGACCGCGCCATGAACCGCCTTCACCAGCGCGCTCTTGCCGGCCCCGCGTGCGCCCCAAAGCAGCGCATGATTGGCCGGCAGCCCGGCGGCGAATCGCTGCGTGTTGGCCAGAAGCGCAGCCTTGGCCTGATCGACACCCAAAAGCAGGTCGAGCGGCAGCCGACGCGGTGCAGCGACGGGCGTAAGCGCGTCGTCGCTTGCTCGCCACTGGAACACGTCGGCGCCTGAGAGGTCTGCGGCCTGCGGCGCGGGCGGGCTCAGCCGCTCCAGAGCGGCTGCGATTCGGGCAAGGCTGGTCTCGTCTGGCGCTGTCATGCCTGCGCGTTAGGCCGAGGCCGCCCGGTTTGGCAATTGGCGCGGCTGATCGCTTCAGCGCCGCGCCGGGCAGGCTAGGCTCTCCTGCGCCAAGGAGACCCTCATGCTCGCCCGCCTGCTCTTTCCCGCCCTCGCCGCCGCGCTGATGGCTGCGCCCGCCGCCGCCCAGATGCCGCGCCTGCCTTATTCCGACACGCGCGAGGCGCATGGCTTTGTGTTCGTCTCGGGCCAGCTCGCCTTCGGGCCCGACCGCACGGTCAGCGGCGACATGACCGCCCAGACCAATCTGATCCTCGATCGGATCGAGCGCCTGCTCGCCGCCCAGGGCCTTGGCCTCAAGGATGTCGTGAAGGCGACGGTTTGGATCACCGATGCGGCGGACTTTCCGGCGTTCAACGCGGCCTACCGCGCCCGGATGCCCGATCCCCTGCCCACGCGATCCACCGTGGTCTCGGGCATGGTGGCGCCCGGCGCGCTGATCGAGATCGAGGTGCTCGCCGCAAGGCCGGAGCGATAGGGGCGGCGGCGCTATCGCAGCCACCCGCGCCTAAAGGGCGATGTCTGCCTCCCCCGCCGCGATCGCCTCATAGGCATCCGTAAAGCGTGGGGCTGGCCCGTCTGGGTGGACGTCGAGGCCCTTGAGCAGCCGGATCGGCGCTCGCGAGCCTTTCCGTGCGGCCACGATCACCCGCTTGGCGGGCTCGTTTGCGCGGGGGCGGACCGGATAGACCCCAATGTCGCCTGCCAGGCCCGCCAGCGCGGCCAGAATATCGCCCAGCCGATCGGCGCGGTGGATCAGCAATAGCCGCCCCTTGGGCGCAGCGAGCTTGCCCATCGCCCGGATCCAGTCCCGCAGCGGCGCCCCGATCACATAGGCCGCACGCCGCTGCGGCGCGGGCGGGCGGATGGCGCTGTCGTCGTCGAAGAAGGGCGGATTGGAGAAGACCAGATCGAACCCCCCAAGCAGAGCGGCGGGCGGGGCCAGAAGGTCGCCCTCCTCGATCCGCACGCGTGCCTCCAGCCCGTTGCGGGCCACGTTGGCGCGGGCGAGTGCTGCGGCGGCTGGGTCCAGCTCGAGGCCGCAGACGGCAGCGTTCTGTGCCTGCACCGCCAGACTGAAGAGTGCGACGCCTGGCCCGCAGCCGGCCTCCACCGCCGCGCCCGGCGCGCAGCCCGCCGCTGCAGCCCCCAAAAGCACGGCGTCCATCCCCGCGCGATAGCCATGGCGCGGTTGATCCAGAATGAGCCGGCCGGCGAGAAAAGCGTCCTGCGTCAGGTCATCTGCGCTCACGGCGGCCCCCACCTGTGGCCTTTGGGCCGCACTGGGCTGCTGAAGGCCATCACGCGGCCTTGATTGCAATGGGCGCGCCCCCCGATATAGTTGGAACGTATGCGCGCCGGGCGATCCCGCCTCCGGCGCGCGTCTGATTTCTGGCAGTTCGGAGCCTTCATGTTCGTCACCCCCGCCTACGCCCAAGCGGCCGGCGCCGCCGCGCCCGGCCCTGAAGCGATCTTCATTCAGCTTCTGCCGCTGATCGCGATCCTGGTGATCTTCTACTTCCTGCTCATCCGTCCGCAGCAGAAACGGCTGAAGCAGCACCGCGACATGATTGGCGCGCTGCGCCGCGGCGACACTGTGGTCACCTCCGGCGGCCTGATCGGCAAGATCACCAAGGTGGCGGACGACGAAGTGACGATCGAGCTTGCCCCCGGCACGCAGGTGCGCGCGGTGCGCGCCACGATATCCGAGGTGCGCGGCAAGGGCGAACCAGCGCCCGCCAACGACGCCAAAGCCTAAGCGCCGGCCGGTACTGATCCATGCTGCACGTCGCGCGCTGGCGCATCATCGCGGTTATCGCGGTGACGCTGTTCGGCTTTCTCTTCGCACTGCCGAACGTTCTGCCGGCCAATGTGCGCGCCGCGATGCCGGGTTTTCTGCCCCAGAACACGATCAATCTGGGCCTTGATCTGCAGGGTGGCTCCTATCTGCTGTTTGAGGTGGAGACCGATACGGTCTTCGCCGAGCGGCTGGAAACGCTCTCCGATGATATGGCGCGCACCCTCAACGAGGCGCCGCGCATCGCCTATACGGGCCGCGGCGTTGCAGGTGAGGCCGCGCGCATCACCATCACCGACGCCGCCCAGGTGGCCGAGGCCCGCCGCCGGATCGAGGCGCTGGGCCAGCCGGTCTCCAACGCCTTCGGCCAGGTCGCCGATAGCGACATCGCCCTGACGGTTGGCCCCGACAATACGATTGCGGTGACGATCGTGGAGGAGGCGAAGGTTCAGCTCACCTCCAACGCCGTGCAGCAGTCCATCGAGGTGATCCGCCGCCGGATCGACGAGACCGGCACGCGCGAACCCACGATCGTGCGCCAGGGCATCGACCGGATCGTGGTGCAGGCGCCCGGCGAAAGCGACCCCGAGCGTCTGAAGGCCCTGATCGGCCAGACCGCCAAGCTGACCTTCCAGATGGTGGACCCCAGCGTCACGCCGCAGGAAGCCGCCGCCGGCCGGGTGCCGCCCGGATCGGTGCTGCTGGCGAGCGAGGAGCCCTCCGAGCCTGCGGTCGTGGTGCGGCGACGGGTGATCGTCTCTGGCGAGAACCTCGTGGACGCCCAGCCCGGCTTCGACAGCCAGACCGGCGAGGCGGTGGTCAACTTCCGCTTCGACAATCGCGGCGGCCGCGCCTTTGGCCGCGCCAGCCAGGACAATGTCGGCCAGCGGTTCGCCATCATTCTCGATGATCGGGTCATCTCCGCGCCGGTGATCCGCGAGGCGATCCTTGGCGGATCGGGCCAGATCAGCGGCAGTTTCACGATCGAAAGCGCCAACGATCTGGCGTTGCTCCTGCGCGCGGGCGCGCTGCCTGCGCCGCTCACCGTTCTTGAACAGCGCACCGTCGGGCCTGAGCTTGGTCAGGATGCGATCAACGCAGGCGCAGTGGCCGGCGTGATCGCCATGGTGCTGGTGGTCGCCTTCATGATGCTCGCCTATGGCGCGGTGTTCGGCGGCATCGCCATCCTCGCGCTCACGGTCAATCTTGTGCTGATCTTCGCAGGCATGAGCCTTGTGGGCGCCACGCTGACGCTGCCGGGGATTGCGGGTCTCATTCTCACCATCGGGGCGGCGGTGGACGCCAACGTCCTGATCTATGAGCGCATGCGCGAGGAGCGCCTGGCCGGCCGCTCCGTCGCACTCGCACTCGACGCCGGCTTCAACCGCGCGATCGTGACGATCATGGACGCCAACGTCACAGCGCTGCTGACCGCGCTCATTCTGTTCTGGTTCGGCGCGGGCCCGGTGCGCGGCTTCGCCTGGACGCTGTCGATCGGCGTGTTGACCTCGGTCTTCACCGCGGTGCTCATGACCCAGGTTCTGGTGGCTTGGTGGTACTGGACCCGCAAGCCCAAAGAACTCCCGATTTAGGAGGCGGCCCCATGAAGTGGCCCTTCATCAAACTCATCCCGAAGAACACCAAGTTCGGGTTTGTCCGGTTTTCCGCTGCCGCGGCGATCGTATCGGCGCTGGCCTGCATCGGCTCGATTGCGGCGGTGTTCACGCTTGGGCTGAACCTAGGGATCGACTTCAAGGGCGGCACCGTGGTCGAGGCGGTCTGGGACAAGCCGATCAACCTCGCCGAAACGCGCGCCCACATCGAGAAGCTGAACCTGCAGGATGTGCAGGTGCAGGACTTCGAACAGGCCAATCAGGCGATGATCCGTTTCCTGCCGCCGGAAGGGGCCGATGCGTCGCGCACGGTCGACCAGGTGAAGGCGGAGCTGCGCGAGATCATGCCGGGGGTTGAATTCCCGCGCGTCGAAGTGGTTGGCCCCAAGGTTTCCGAAGAGCTGGGCGTCAACGGGGCGCTGGCGCTCGGCATCGCGATCGTGCTGGTGGTGGTCTATATCTGGTCGCGGTTTGAACTCCAGATGGGCCTCGGCTCCGTCGTGGCGCTCTTTCACGACGTGATCCTCACGCTCGGCTTTCTCGCCGTCACACAGCTGGAGTTTTCGCTCACCTCCATCGCGGCGATCCTCACCATCATCGGCTATTCGATGAACGACACGGTGGTCGTGTTCGATCGCATTCGCGAAAACATGCGGAAATACAAAAAGATGCCGATGGGCGACATCATCGACCTCTCCACCAACGAGACGCTGTCGCGCACCATCATCACCGCGCTGACCACATTGCTCGCCCTGATCGGCCTCACGGTGGTGGGCGGTGTGACCATGCAGGTCTTCACCATCGTGATGATCTTCGGCGTCATCATCGGCACCTATTCCTCGATCTATGTCGCCGCGCCGGTGATCCTGCTCTGGAAGCCCAAGCGCGAGGATGAGAAGGCGGCGGCCAAGGCGGCGGAGCCTGCGCGGCCGTAGAGCGAAAAGACGCAAGGCGGCGCGCGGCGAACCTCACACAACAGGATGACGCCCGCGCCCGCAGGCTCTATACCGCGCTCAGCATCGACAAACGGGGGCCGACAGCCATGGGCGCTTTGCTCAGCAATTTCCGAAACACCTTCATCGTCTCGACGATTCTGGCTGTCCTGCTGATCGGGGCCTATTTCCCGCTCGCAGGCGACAACGCGATCGGCGGGCATCTGGCCGGCCTCGCCGTGCTGCGCTGGCTGCATGTCTTCTTCGGCATCCTTTGGATCGGGCTGCTGTACTATTTCAACTTCGTGCAGATCCGGAAGATGCCGGAGATCCCGGCCGAGCTGAAGCCGGCCGTGTCCAAGCATATCGCGCCGGAAGCGCTGTTCTGGTTCCGCTGGTCGGCGGTGGGCACGCTGGTCACCGGCATTCTGGTGGCTGCG
>JBIIUJ010000201.1:0-3708 GCA_044340025.1 Caulobacterales bacterium | reverse complement strand
ACCCGGCCGACGGCGCGCTCAAGATCGTGGGCGCCGAGGCGCGTGGGTGAGCGAAAACCACGACCAATCAAAGGCCTGGCGCCCAGACTACTGGCGCACGTTCGCCGAGATCGCCGCGCGCGACGATGATTGCCCGCTCTATGCGCTTCTGGCCCGCGGCGTGGCCGAGGACCCCGCCCTCCAGGGGCTGGCCGCGCTGGCCAGGCCCGGCCAGCCGCCGGCCAATCTGCTCTTTGCTGCGGCCCATGCCCTCCTTTTGGCGGGCGATGATCACCCGCTGCGGGCCTGGTATCCGCATCTTGCAGCCGCCCCGGCCCCGGCGATCGACGCCGCCGCCTGGACGACCTTTGTCGACTTTGCACAGAGCCGGCGGGCCGCGCTTGCAGAGCTGATCGCTGCGCGGGTGACCAACACCAATGAGGTGGGCCGCTGCGCCTATCTGCGGTGCGCTTTCGCCGCCCTTGCCGCGCGCACGGGTTCGCCCTTGAGCCTGATCGAGCTTGGCCCCAGCGCCGGGCTCAACCTCAACTGGGATCGCTATGCCTATCGCTACATATTGGATAACAATGAGATTTTAGAAGGCGGTCCGTCGTCCCCGCTTGTGCTGCAGGCGCACGCGCGCGGGGCGCCGCCGCCGATCCCTGCCGTTCCGCCGGCGATGGCGCGCCGGATAGGGCTGGAGCTCAATCCCGTCGATCTCGCCAGCGAGGCCGATCGCCGCTGGCTGCTTGCCCTTGTCTGGCCCGGCCGGCCGGAGCGGATCGAAAGGCTGGGTGCCGCGCTGGCGATCGCGGCCCATCACCCCCCGCCGATCCGCGCCGGCGATGCGCTCGCCAACCTTGCCGAGGAGCTGGCCGCAGCCCCGACGGGCGCGGCGCGGGTGGTGACGCATACGCTCGTGACCTACCAATGGACCGCGTCGATGCGCGCAAGGCTCGAGCAGATCCTGCTAGAGGCCAGCCGCGACCGCCCGGTCTGGCGTGTGTTTCACGATCTCCTCGATCATGAGCATGGCGCAGACGCCATGCCTCTGCGGCTGCGCATCTATCGGGACGCGACCGTCCGGGAAGAGACGCTCGCGCTTGCCCACCATCATGGCGCCTGGCTGGCCTGGTCGGGCTAGTGGGCGCCTAAACCCCCCGGTTCAGGGCGCGCCGGTCTGTTCGCGCGGATCGAGCGGTTCGGAAGCGTCGCCAAACACCGCCTCGCCCCGGGCGAGCTTGGAGTTCTTGCGGCCGTAGAGCGCATAGATCAGGAAGCCGAGTGCGAAATAGGCCACGAGGATGGTCATCGGCACCCAGTTGCCCTTCTGAAGGCTCGTCCATTTCTCGAAGAAAATCAGGCCGATGATCCCGGCGCACAGCACGATCCCCAGGATCGGCAGGAAGGGATAGAACGGCACCCGGAACGGCCGCTCAAGCTCCGGCGCGGTCTTGCGCAGATAGAGCACCGACACGCACACGATCCCGAAGGCCGCTGCGGTGCCAAGCGAAACGAGCGCGCCCAGCAGGTTAAGGGGCATGGTCGCCGCTGCAAGGGCGATCACGACGCCAAGCAGGGTCGTGCCCGAAGCGGGAGTCTTGAACTTGGGGTGCACCTTGCCAAAGATTGCCGGCACAAGACCATCGCGGCTCATCTGGTAGAACACGCGCGTCTGGGCGTAGCAGAGCGCCAGCATCACCGACGACAGCCCCATGATCGCGCCGATCTTGATCAGGAAGGTCAACAGGTTGATCTGGCCGCTTTCTATGAACGGCCAGGGAACCTGCGCCCAGGGCGGGTTCATTGCATCAATCGCCACAGCAATCGGCGCGTCAACGCCAAGCTGCCGATAGGGAACCACGCCGGTAAGCACCGCTGCGACCAGCATGTAGATGATGGTGCAGACGAAGAGCGAGCCCAGGATGCCGATGGGCAGGTCCTTCTGGGGGTTCTTGGCTTCGCCTGCGGCGGTGGAAACCGCCTCGAACCCGACATAGGCGAAGAATATGATGGTGGCGGCATAGGCCACGCCCAATATCCCGTAACTGTTCCATGACTTGCCGTCATTTGGCGGAATGAAGGGTTGCCAGTTGCTGGGCTGCACATAGGTGAGGCCAACGCCAATGAAGATCAGCAGCACCGCAACCTTCAGGATGACTGCGAGATTGGTGAAGTTGGCGCTTTCGGATACGCCGACAACCAGAAGCGCCGTGACCGCAAGGATGCCGAGCGCGCCGATCAGATTGAGCGAGGGGAGAAACTGCGCCTTCAGGCCGACCTGATCGGATCCGGGGATGGCGACCTCCGCGACCGAGATCGTGGCCGTGCGGATCGCCTCTGGAATGGTGAGGCCAAAATCCATCAGGATTTCATTGACATAGCCGGTCCAGCCGGCCGCGACCGTCGAAGCCGCAATGCCATATTCCAGCAGGAGCAGCCACCCCATCGCCCAGGCGAACACTTCCCCCAGGGTTCCGTAGGCATAGGTGTAGGCCGAACCGGAAACCGGCATGGTGGAGGCTAGCTCTGCATAGCACAAACCCGCCACCGCACAGACAAGCCCCGCCAGAACAAAGGATAGCATCACCCCTGGGCCTGCATAGTTGGCAGCCGCATTGCCCGTCATCACGAAAATGCCTGCGCCGATGATGGCGCCGACGCCAAGACTTACAAGATTTGCGGCGCCGAGCGTGCGCTTCAGCTCGGATCGCTTTGCGTCTGCCTGAATGAGCGAAATCGGCTTCTTGATGAACAGACTGCCTCGCGGCGCGGCGCTCTCGGCCATGGTGTTCTGCTCTCCCCAACTGCTGCGTTTATCGACTGTGCGGATTCTGGATCTGACGTTATCGACCGGCCGTCAGGCACGCAACGAGTCCGTCCGGATTCATCCGGTTTCGTGCGGTTTCGCCCCGTCCTCGTGCGGTTCGGCCTCGAAAGCGTGCAGACGCGCGCCGGTTTCGGGCGGTTTCAGACCGCCGCGGCGAAGAGGTCGTATTCGTCGGCGTCTTCGACCAGAGCGTCGATGAAATCGCCAGGCCGGGCGCCGTCTGCGCTGCGCAGAAAGACCTTGCCGTCGATGTCGGGCGCGTCCCAGACGCTGCGGCCCACCACGCCGTCTTCGCCGTTCTCGTCGATCAGCACGCGGATCCGCCGGCCGATCCTGCTTTGCAGCCGCTGCGCCGAGACCGCCTGCGCCACTTCCATGAAGCGCTCGAACCGCTCCTGCTTCACCTCTTCGGGAACATGCCCGTCGAGATCGCGCGAGGCGGCGTGAGCGACGTTTTCATACTTGAAACATCCGACCCGATCGATCCCGCCTTCGCGCACGAAATCGAGCAGGGTTGCAAATTCCTCTTCGGTCTCGCCGGGAAAGCCCACGATGAAGGTGGAGCGGATGGCGAGGTCGGGGCAGGTCTCGCGCCACTTCTGGATGCGGGCGGCCTGTTTCTCCTGATTGGCCGGCCGGCGCATGGCTTTCAGCACACGCGGGGCGGCATGCTGGAAGGGGATGTCGAGGTAGGGGAGCACGAGGCCGTCGCGCATCAGGCCCATCACCTGATCCACATGCGGGTAGGGATAGACATAGTGCAGCCGCACCCTGATCCCGAGTTCGCCCAGCGCCTCGCAGAGATCATAGAAGCGCGCCGCGCGCGGCTGGCCGCGCCAGTCGCTGGCGGCATAGCCGATATCCAGCCCGTAGGCGGAGGTGTCCTGGCTGATGACCAG